>JAISOU010000082.1 GCA_031275395.1 Helicobacteraceae bacterium
AATGAAAGGAAAAGCAATTTCAAGCGCTATCTCCAATTGCTTAAAGGGTTATTGCCTTCGGTAAGAAGCCCTGAAAAGCGAAAAGAGCTGGCGCTTAAGTATGAGATCGGTTATTCAAAAAAAGCCGATCGACTGAATACGGCGGTTTTGCGGATAAACGCGCGATCTTTCGTATGAAGCTGTATAATTAGCTCGCTTTTTAAGAGTTAAAAGAAAGAAGAGTTAAATATGAGCGCTAAAACCGCTTGGCAAAGACAAAAAGCCGTAGGCAACCCTATAGATCGACGCGCGCGCGGGTTATCGGTCTATGTCAAACTATCATTTACGGGCGAGCAAACGTCCCAAACCCCCTTTTTAGCGTTGCGGAAAACGTTTAATGGCGATTAGGGCTTTTAATACGCCAATTGGCGTTTATGAAATATCCTATCTGTTAGAGGGCGACGCGAACGCGCCCAAGATAGCGGTTTTACACGGCTGGGGCGCGAACAAAGAGATGATGAAAAACGCCTTTTCGCGTTATCTCGCCGATTTTCGCGCGCTCTATATCGATCTGCCCGGTTTTGGCGCGAGCAAAAACGATCGCGTTTTGACGAGCGCCGACTACGCAGTCGCGCTCGGCGCGGTTTTTGCCGAACTCGATTTTTCGCCGCAAACGATTGTAGCTCATTCGTTTGGCGGCAAGATCGCCACGCTTCTCGATCCGCCGCTTCTCGTTTTGTTAAGTAGCGCGGGCGTTCCAAAACCAAAATCCCTATATGTACGCCTAAAAATCGCCCTTGCGAAACGATTTAAGAGCGTCGGCGCAAACTCTCTGCGCGATCGCCTGCGAGCAAAAGACGCGATCGGCGTTAGCGAAAATATGTATGAAACCTTCAAACTCGTCGTCGACGAGGATTTCACGAGCGAATTTGCTAAACGCGACAAACCGACTCTGATCTTTTGGGGCGAGAGCGATCGCGCTACGCCGTTAAAAAGCGGCGAAACGATCCGCGATTTGATTAAAGACTCCGTTTTTACGTCGTTTGAAGGCGATCACTTCTTTTTTATCCCCCGCGCCGAAACGATCGCCGACAAAATACGAACGTTTTGGCAAACTAGCGTTAAAAACTAGGGGCGAGTTTGTTTGGAATATGTTATGACGCTATATCCGTATTTTGCGCGGGTTTTAGATAACGCTTCGTTGATGGCGCGGTTTTTATAATCGTCTTGCCACGAAAGCATATTAAAAGAGGTTGGTTTATCGTTAAAATCGCCGCCGCTGATCGCTAGAAAATTGATCGGATCGTTTGGGTTTTTGTCGATCGCGCCAAACGCCTCTTTTGCAAGATTGCATAAAGTTTTTTCGCTAAATAGCCGATCGGATCGGATCGTAATATGTTCGCTAGGCGAATTTCTATATCCTACGCTAAATGTAAAAGCTCTCGGCTCTCTTTTGCTCATCGTAATATGATAAGCCAGATGTCCGCAAAGAATCAAAAATCTTCTTAACGCCTCTTGGCGATCTAAGATCGGATCAAAAACGCGGGATATTCCCATCTGTTTGCGAGCGGTTTTATGCGCTATCTGACTCGCCGCTTTGCCGTTTAGCTCTTTTAACAGATCGCGCCCCGTTTTACCAAAAGAGTCTAACAAACTTGGCGCGCGCGTAACATCGCCCAAAGTTTTTACGCCGTAACGTTCTAAATAAGCGCCCATTTGTCGTCCTATCCCCGCTAGCGCCCTGATCGGTTTATCTTCTATAAAATCTTTTATTTCGCTATTTTTTACGACGCAAACGCCAAAAGGTTTTGCGCTTTTTGCCGCTAATTTTGCGAGCGATTTATTAACGCTTGCCCCAATTGAAGCGGGTAGGGCGAACTCTTTATTGATCTCGGCTTGTAAATTACGCAGATAACGCAAAGTTTCGTCTTCGTTTATAAAGCCGTCTAACGATCCAAAAAACTCGTCGATACTATACTGCTCCAAAATAGGAATACGCGCCTCTAAAAACTCCGCCGTTTTACGCGAAAGCGACATATAAAACGGCATATCGGTCGGCAAAATCCGCAACTCCGGACATAGCTTTAGCGCCTCGCTAAGAGTCGTCCCCGTCTTTATATTATATTTTCGCGCTTCGTAGCTTGCCGCTACAACCACTCCGCGAACGCTTTTTCCCTCTAAAAAATAGTCGCGCCACGATCCGTCGCCAAACTTATTGTAATAACACGCGCCGCTAAAAGCGCCTAAGGATTCTTGCGCTTTGGAGCTTGTTTTTAGCGCGTTCGATCCAAATATCGCCGCGTCGTTTCTGTTTGCCGATACGGCGGGAACGCCGCAAAGCGCTTTGTTGCGCGTCCTCTCGGCGCTAACGAAAAAACAATCAAAGTCGATATGAATAATCATCGCGGATCATTATACGCAAAAACGGGCGAATAAGCCCTGATTTTCCCTAGAATAGATCGCGCAAATCGATCTCTTGAATATTGGGGTGTTCGCGTATGCGGTTTTTGAAGCGATCCTGTAAGTTTTCGCGCAACTCGTCGATCTCGACTTTTTGCTGCGGTTCGCTTGTTTTTGCCGCTACGCCGCTTAACGATTCTATAAGCGCTCTTAGATCAAGCGAACAATCGAGCGAGTTTTGCCCCCTTCTAACGGCGCAACGAAGCGGTAGCGATACGCTTTGCCACCCCTCGCTCATCTCGCACGGAAAGCGCCATTTTGAGCTTAAATTAAGCGTTAAAGCGCCTCTAAGGACTCCGCGTTCCACAAAGAGCGAACCGCTTAAAACAAACGGATCGCTAACTAGGTAGATAGCGTCCATTCCCGCCGGTCGTCTGCTTAACCAAAACTGAAAACTTTCAAAACTCTGCGACGGTTCGGCGGCAAATCTTGGCATTTCGCGCCCCTTTGAAAAGGCGACGGCGCGGCAGTAGAGTTGCGAAAAATTGATCCCTCGCAAAACTCCGTTTTGCGCGCAGGTTTGTCCGTTTGAGCAAGAGTTTTTTTCTATCGCGCCGCTTGCAAACGGATAGCCGAAATTAAACAATAAAGTTTCAAGAGGGTCTTTTTTTTGCGCTTGTTCTGTATGGCTTTGTTCTTGTCGGCTATCCGTTTGCGATTCGATCGCGGTTGAATCTCGCGATTCTTGCGTAGCGATCTCGCTTGTTTCATTACCTTCGATCTCTTGCGTCGCGTTTGCTTCTATTACGCTTAAATTGCGATCGTTGATCACAATAATCTCAACTTTTTTGCCAATATTTCTTTGCCCTAAAAACAAACTTAGAGGCGATGGCGAATAGCGCGTTCCAGAGATAAAAAACAGAACGCAAAGTAAAAAGGCTAAAAGCGGAATAAGGCGGTACATCAAACGCCGACTAACTGCCGCGTAGCTGCGGCGCGATCCGCTTGTCGCACAAGGTGTTCTCCTATCAAAAAGGCGTCAAGACCTATTTTGCTAAGCTCCAAAAGCTGTTCGCGGGAGTTTAATCCGCTTTCGGCGACGATAATTTTGCCTTGCGGTATCGATGGAATTAACTTTTCCGATAAACTCATATCCATCTCCAAGCTATCTAAATTGCGGTGGTTTATACCGATAATGCTTGCGCCTGCGGCGATCGCTTTTGTAAGATCGGTTTTATCGTGAATCTCCACAAGCGCTTCCATACCTAGATTTCTTGTTTGTTCCAACAGATCGCAAAGCTCTTTTAGGCTAAGGATATTAACGATCAATAAAACAAAAGAGGCGCCGTAAAGTAGCGCTTCTAATAACTGGTAGCGATCGACTATAAAATCCTTTCTTAATAGCGGCAGGCGATTGTGTCTGCGGATCAAGGACAGATACTCTAAATCGCCCTTAAACCATTGCGGTTCGGTTAAAACCGAGATCGCCGCCGCGCCGCCTTTTTCGTAATCGTTTGCGATCGCGATTGGATCGAACTCTTTGCATATATCGCCGCGAGAAGGGCTTGCCTTTTTAACCTCCGCGATTATCTTTAGCGGCGCGCCTTCTTCTTTTTTTAAGGCGGCGATCGCGTCTAAAGGATAAAAATGGTTTAATGCCATAGCGCGTCCTAACGCCTCTTCGGGCATTTGCGCTTTGCGCTCTTTTAATCTTTTTCGCGTTTCCGCTACGATCTTATCAAGTATCACTTTTTACTTTCTATTATGGATTGTTCATAGCTTTTTTTAATCTTGTCGTAATGCTCGATCACGGTCGGATCTTTCTTCTCTTTAGCCGCGACTTTTGCGATTAGCTCGTAAGCCTCTTTGTAACGTCCCATCTTATAATGCCCCCACGCTAACGAATCTGCGTAATATAGGTTGTTTGGATCGATTTTTAACGCCTGAACCACAAAGGCGATTCCGCGTTCTACGTCCAAATCGTGATCGATTAAAAGATAACCTAAATAGTTTAGATAGATATGATTTTTTTCGACCGCCACCACCTTTTCAAGCGATCGCACCGTTTTTTTGATTAGCGCTTGATTATTTGCGTCGCCGGATTCGTATTCAAACATAGCGCTTAACGCTAAATAATCGATCTTTTCGCTTTTTCTATAAAGCGCCAAAGCAATCTTCGCGGCTTTCTTAAAGCGTTTTTCGCTTCTGTATAATTCCAAAAGTATTTCGTCGTTAAAAGAGGTTTCTTCAAGCCAACTAATCAAACGTTTATGGTTTTTATCCATCAAATATAGCTCTATGATTTTTTGTCCAATCGTGGGGTCTGGACGTAACTTATAAACTCTTTTATACGCGCTTGCCACGCCTCCCGCGTTAGAGCCTTTCGCGTAAAGAGAAGCCAAACGCATACATAGATATTCGCTACAACCTCGTTCGACTATATGCGTTTCGTAATAGGCGATCGCGTCTTTTTCGTTCTTCATTCGATCGACTAAAACCGCCGCCATTTTATCGAGCGCCGTTTCGCTATAAGAGAGCAAATACGCTCTTTGATAAGCCTTAAAAGCGTCTTTATTTTCATTGTATATTAAATAAAAATCGCCCAATAAAAGATAGTCGTCCGCTTGGCGCGTCATTCGCGTCAATATCTTTGCGTTGCCGATCGCGTTTGGCATATCGCGTTTTCCGTAATAGGCGATCGCTAAAACTCTGCGCAAAAAGTATGTATCCCCTCTTAAAAGTGCTTTTCTCGCCTCTGATATAGCGTCGCTGTAGCGCTCCGCTCTTAATAGCGCTTCGATCTGGCGATCGCGATTTGTTCTATCGTTTGTCTTTTCATAAATAATTCGGTTATATTCGGAGGAAGCGTTAAAATCCTCTCGGTTTTCCGCGTCGATCGCAAGCGCTTCATATAGATCGCGATTAAAAGTTTCTGCGGCGATTATGCAACCAAACGCTAAAAGAATTAAAAGCAGTTTCATAAGAGCGTTCCAGAACATTCTGTCGCTAGCAAATCAACGCGATCGTTCATATCCTCCCAAAAGGGAAAAGTCCTACATTGTAAAGGGCGCTCGGGATAGATTTTACAACCGGTTTCGCCCAAAAAAACACATTCAAAACCGCGTTTTGTTTCGCGTTCTTTAATCAGGTTGCCTTTGTAAGTTTTGCGAAAATATATCCCTCTTATCGCCTCTTCCTCTTCGCCTAAAAATAAAGCGATATTTGCGATCTCTTGATCGTTTGCATATACCTCTCCGCTTTCGCCCGCGCAACACTTTGAACCGCAACTTTCGCACGCCTTTGGATCGAAGGCGAAGGTAAAACCTTCTTTAACGATTAAGTCGCGCATTGCGTTCCGGCTTTTTTTGCGATTTCGCGCATATCGTCGCTGATTCCTATATCGTCGCGCATAAAGATCGGCGGCAGAACTTTAACGGCTTTAACGGACGATTTTTTGGCGCCGATAAACACCAATCTTGCCGCGTCCCGTTGCGTCCTATGCGCAAACTGAATCGTCCGCGTTCTCCAGCGCAACCTTTCTAACGTTTGAAAAATCGCCGATAGCTCCGAAGCGTCGTAACAGAAAAAAAGCTCGCCGTTTGATTTTAGCAAACGCCCCGCTTGGCGCAAAAAATCCGCGATTGAAAGCGCGTCGGCGTTTCGCGCGATTTTTAACGATAAATTGCGGCTATGGGCGGTCTTGGCGCTGTAAAACGGCGGGTTGCAAACGATAGCGTCGTACTTTTCGCCCCGATCGAAAGCGCGAAAATCCTGCGCAAAAAAACGCGCTTTTATATTATTCAACGCGCCGTTTTCAATAGCGTAAGCCACCATTTCCTCCTGAATATCCACGCCCGAAAGCTCCGTCCCAAAATCTCGCGTCAAAAGCAAACCGACAATTCCGCAACCGCAACCAACGTCTAAAAGCGAGCCTTTCAGCCGTTTTTGCGACGCAAAGCGGTAGAGCAGAATCGAGTCCGTATTGTATCGATAGCCGTTTTCTGGTTGGCGCAATCGCATATATGCCTTCGCAAATGGACGCCATTATATCCAACTTCTATCAAAGCGCGTTTTTTACGCGCCCGCAACCGCTCAAATCAAACGCGCAAACGCTAATCGCGCAGTCAATCAAACCTGCGGCGGAGTATCTGCGCCTTTTCAAATCAGCGTTCTCTATTTTTTAAGCGTTTCAAACCAACCGCTGCGATCGATCTGCTCCCAAGGGTAATCCGCGTTTCCGACCTGCCCTCTAGCCGCCGCGTCCGCGTAAAGAAAGCTATCTTTGCTTGGCTTATCTAAATTAAAGGCGCGGGTAATCCAGTTTGGCGTGAGCGCGAAACGTTCGGCTACTTTAGCGCTTAACTCTTCGTCTTTGATTCCGTCGATCGCGGTAAATTGCGTATCGACGCTGACGGATACGGGTTTTGCCACGCCGATAGCGTAGCCTATTTGAACCAGCGCTTTTTTGGATATGCCCGCCGCGACGATGTTTTTGGCGATCCAACGCGCCGCGTAAAGTCCGCTGCGATCGACCTTCGTATAATCTTTAGAGCTTTGCGCCCCGCCGCCGATCGGCGCGTAGCCGCCAAAACTATCGACGATCAATTTGCGTCCCGTCAGCCCAGAATCGTAAAGCGGGCCGTGATTGACGTAACGTCCCGTCGGGTTGATATGGATAATCGTATCGTTTGGATCGTAAAGCTCTTTGGGCAGAGCGGGGCAAGAGTCGATCAAGCCTTTGATCAGTTTGCGCACTTCGTCTATATGGAGCTTTTCCTCGCTGGGCGCGGATACGACGATCGTATGTATCTTTTGCGGTTTGGCGGCGATAAAGTTATCCTTAGAGCCGTAATCGATCGTTACCTGCGTTTTAATATCGATTCCAAGTTTATCGCTATGCTTAAGCGCGTGCCTATAAACATAGTCGCATAAACCGCGGGCGAAGCTAATCGCAGCAGGCATATATTCCGCCGCTTCGACGCTGGCAAAACCAAACATAATTCCCTGATCTCCAGCGCCTACTTCGCCGCTAGTTTGATCGACTCCCTGAGATATATCCGGCGATTGTTTATTCACATAAACTTCGACGTTTAGATCGTCGGAGTGTAAAGTCTGATCGCGCCTAAATCCGCTCTTGCCGTTATAACCGATGCGCTCGATCGCCTCTTTTGCGATCCGTTTATAGTCCTCTGTAGTAATATCTGCGGAAGTTTTAACCTCGCCGCCGATTATGAGATTCTTGCCCGCGATAAAAACTTCGGTGGCGACCCTAGAGGCGCTATCGCGTTGTAAAAGGTAATCGACAATACTGTCGGCGACAATATCCGCGCATTTATCAGGGTGTCCCGGACTAACCGCTTCGGAGGTGAAAAGATACATCTATTTGCCTTTCTTTGGTTTTGGAGAACTTTTTTTAACCGGCGCTTTTTTAACGCTTTTAATAGGAGCTTTTTTGCCCTCTTTAAGATCAAGTTTGATCGATTCGTTATCCATAATGCCTATCCCTCTTTCAAGGACTTTTGAGGCGACCTTTTTAGCGCCCTTTAACGAGTGCGCCTGATATGCGCCGCACTGGTATTTGTTAAGCTCTGGAATATCCTCTTTTGACTCGACTTTTAATATGTCGATCATACTCTTTTCCCACGCTTCGACTATTAAGCTCTCTTTTGGCTCGCCGATAACGCTCATATAAAAGCCCGTTCGACAACCCATAGGCGAAATATCTATCGCTTCTACGCTAGGCAAATGTTCGCGTATAAAGCCCGCGAAAAGGTGTTCTAAAGTGTGAATCGCTTTTCCGCCGATTCTCTCCTTATTGGGCGCGCAAAAACGCAGATCAAAAACCGTAATCGTATCGCCTTTAGGCGTGGTTAGCGTCTTGGCTTTTCTAACCGCAGGCGCCGTCATTTTTGTGTGATCGACGCGAAAACTATCTAGCAAGGGCATCGTTTCTCCTTTATGATGTTGAGAAAATCTCGTGATTTTACTACTTTATTCTTTTAAGGCGTTATGCCACTGCGCGATCGTCAAACGATAGCCCTTCAAAACGGGCTTGACGGAGTGCGCGAAGATTGGATTTGACGGGAACGCGACCGCCAGTCCCGCTTTGGGTTTTAGGCGGCAGACCGCCCCCGCCTCGTCAAAAAAATAGTCAAAAACAAGCTCGCCGCCGTCAAAATCGTCGTTCAGAAAAAGTAGCGTCGTAATTACCCGATTTGGCTTGACCAGCTTCCACGCTACGATTTCGCCGTTTTCGTCAAGCGTTTTAGAGCAGTTATCCGCGTGCGAGTCGTAAAAATCCCCGATCTTATACCCCAAAATCTGCGGGCGCGAAGCCTCCAAAAGCGCCTTGCCAAAAAAGCGCTCAATCGCCGCTTTTTGCCGCGTTAAAGCTTGATCGTAGATCTCCAAACTCGCCGCGCTAATCGTTCGCCAATCGGTACTTCTATGCGTCGTATCGACGCGGGAGGCGGCGCTTGGACTGATAACCATAGCCGCCTCTTTTGGCGGCGCGCTAATAGCGTCCGAAACGATCGCTTTGCATTGATCGGCGCTTAAAAAATCGTCGATCAATAAAAAGGGCAGATCGTTAAAGGGGTTTCCAAAATATTCGCGCGCCTTTGGGATTTTGTTTTCCAGCTCTTTCGTTTCGTAAAATAGAAGATTGGATATTTGCTTTAACAACCTAAACTATCCTTAATCCACGCGCCGTATTTTGCGCTTGTTCCGCACTCTATAAAGATCATCTCGGGCGTTTCGTATGGGTGAGCTTCTTTGAAAAACTCTTCGATCGCGGGTATCTTTTCGGCGGTCGTTTTGACGATCAAAAGCCGCTCTTTAGCGCTTTCAGTCGCACCGTTCCACCAATAGAGGCTTTCGATATTTGGCGCGATCGATACGCACGCGGCGAGCCGCTTTTCTACAAGTGATCGCGCAAGCTCTTTCGCCGCTTTTTCGCTATCGATTGTCGTCATAGCGACGATTGTCATCGCAAAATCTCCGTGCCTACGCCCTGACTTGTGAAAATCTCCAGCAACAAGGCGTGTTCTACGCGCCCGTCCAAGATATGCGCCTTATCCACGCCGTTTGAAAGCGCCTCCAAAGCCGAATCGACCTTTGGGATCATACCGCCCGCGATCGTGCCGTCGGCTTTTAGCCGCTCGACGTCGGCGCGACTAAGCGATCTAAGCAGATTTTTATCTTTATCCAAAACGCCCGTCGTATCGGTCATAAAGATCGTTTTTTTCGCCCTGATCGCGCCCGCGATCGCGCTTGCCATCGCGTCGGCATTGACGTTAAATCCGGGGTGAGTCGGTTCGCTCGATCCCGCGATCGGCGCGACGACGGGGACGAAACGATCGGCTATTAGTTTTAAGAGCAGATCGGGATTGACCTCTCGCGGATCGCCCGTATAGCCTAGCCCTTCGATCGCTACGGCTTTGACAAAACCGCCGTCTTTGCCGTTAATGCCGATCGCCTTCGCGCCGTGATCGTTTAATAGGCTGACAATCTCGGTGTTGATCTCGCCGCACAAGACCATCTGCGCGATCCTAAGCGAATCTTTATCGCTGACGCGAAGCCCGTTTACAAACTCCGCTTTCACGCCAAGCCGATTAGATAGCTCCGTGATCGATTTGCCGCCGCCATGCACGATGATGATCTTCATACCGACCAGACTTAAAAGCGCTATGTCCTGCGCGAACTTGTCTTTTAGCGCGGGATCGATCTGCGCCGCGCCGCCGTATTTAATCACGATCGTTTCGCCGTAAAACTTGCGAATATAGGGCAAAGCGTCTAACAGCGTATGGACGACCTGAGGCTTAGTTTGCATTTATAATCCTTATTTTGGCGGTTTCAGCGTTTGGTTCAAAGAGTCCTTAAACCTTTCGTCGGGAACGTCGAGCTTAAAAAACTTTCCCGTAATATCGCCTTCAGAAGCCGAGATATGGCAGCTTTTGCAATCGCCCAGCGTTTTATGCTCCGCGACGCTTTTATCAAACGAGTTTTCGGAGTGGCAGGCAAAGCAGTTGCCGCCGCATTCGGCGTTGGGCGAATCGATCTGTTGGTGGCACGAAATACAGGTAAGCAAAACGTTATGATCGCGATCTTTACCAAGCGCGTCGCCTAGCGAGGCGTGGCAACTAACGCAATCGCCGCTGCAAGCAAAGGCGATCGCGGCAAATATAACAAACAGGCAAAATCTTTTCATAAGCCGCGATTATATCAATATGCGCCCCCCAACGCGCCTTATTTCCTCCGCGTTTGCCTTTATTTGCCGAAAAGGCAGTTGAACGCAATGTTATATTATGGCGGCGAAAGCGTTGTTATTTTGTAGGAACGGTATGGCTTATACCCAAACGTTGTTTTCGCAAAACGCATAGTCGTAAAATGCGAAAAAAGAGAAAGGACGATTTTTTGATCTCGCCCGTTATGATTTCAATCTTGTAAAAGCTCTTTACTTTGTATAAACTTAAGCAGGGCGCAAACGCCCAGATCGCACGCTTTTTTAGCGTCTTTTGCCGCGTTTTTTAGATCTCCGGTAGCTCCAAAAACGTCGCCGCGATTACTATAGGCAAGCGCGTAGTTTGGATCGATTTCGATCGACTTATTAAAATCGGCTAACGCTTTTTTATAATCGCCCATCTCTTTATATACAAGTCCGCGATTATTATACGCGTATGCGTAGTTTGGGTCGATCTTTATCGCTTTATTATAATCGGCTAACGCCTTTTTATAATCGCGCAGATCGGCGTATGCGTTTGCGCGATTGTTATACGCTTTTAAATAGTTTGGATCGATCTTTATCGCTTTATTATAATCGGCGATCGCGCTTTTATAATCTTTCATTTTGGCGTTTGCGTCGCCGCGATTACTATAGGCAAGCGCGTAGTTCGGATCGATTTTGATCGCCTTATTAAAATCGGCTAACGCCTTTTTATAATCTTTTACGTCAAGATAAGCGTTACCGCGATTGTTATAAACGATCGCAAAATTAGGATCAAGCTCGATCGCTTTATTATAATCGGCGATCGCCGCCTCTTTATTGTTTAGCTCCTCATAAACGATCCCGCGATTGTTATACGCGCTTGTATAATTAGGCTCGATCGCAATCGCCATATTGTAGTAAGCGATCGCGTTTTCATAATCGCCCGACTTTTCATACGCTAAAGCGTCGTTATAATAATCGACCGCGCCTTTAGGATTTTCTAGGTTCTCTTGCGCGTCTAACGCGATAGCGCTTTTATCGGCGCAGCCAAACGACGTAAATAATAAAGCGCTCATAAAAGCGGGTACAATTAGTTTTCTCAAAATTATGCCTTTCAGCGAATCTTAAAATCGCGTAACTCGGTATTTTAACGCTAAAAATTGATATTATCTTTGATATTTATCAACGGAGTAGAAACAAAACTTTACTTATGTCAAACGATCGCGATCGCGTTTTTATCGCGTTACTATAACGCAATTGAATTGGCTATCACATCCAATCAATTACCTTTGCCACCTCCTCCGCTACAAAGCATTTAATATCGATTTTACTTAGCGGTTTTCGCGGAACTACCGCCTTTTCAAAACCCTGCGAAACGCCTTCGGTTAAGCGTTGATCCATATTTGAAACTTCGCGTATATCGCCTATCAAACTTACCTCGCCGATAAAAAGCGTTTTTTCGCCGATCGGACGGTTGCGAAAACTGCTTAAAATAGCCGCGATAACGGCAAGATCGGCGGCGGTTTCATTAACGCGAATCCCGCCCGCTATATTGATAAAAACGTCGTATCTATTAAACGGAAGCTCAAGTTTTTTTTCCAATAGCGCTAAAAGCATCGTGAGTCGGGTTTGATCAAAACCGGTAGAGCTTCTGCGCGGGTTTCCAAAGGCGTCGCTAACAAGCGCTTGAACCTCTAAAACCAGCGGGCGCGAACCTTCCATAACGATCGTAGCCGCCGAACCGCACTTGTTTTCGCGCCGCGTAAAAAATCGTCCGCCTACGTTTCCGGCGCTTTTTAATCCCTCTCGCGTCATTTCAAAGATACCTATTTCGCTTGCGCTTCCGTAGCGGTTTTTGAACGCTCTTAATATGCGTAGCTCTTCAGAACTGTCGCCTTCAAAATATAAAACCGTATCCACCATATGTTCAAGCACTCTTGGACCTGCGATCGATCCGTCTTTTGTGATATGTCCTATGATAAAAATCGCTATATTTTGCTCTTTTGCGATACGCATAAGCTCAAAGGTAATTTCGCGCACTTGGGAAACGCTTCCGGGCGCGGCGCTTAACGCTTCGGAATAAAGCGTTTGAATCGAATCGATCACCGCCGCTTCGTAATCGTTTTTAAGCTCCTCTTTGATCGTTTCTAAACTAATTTCGTTCAGAAGCATCAGTTTTGGTTTCAACGCGCCTATACGATCGGCGCGAAGCCTGATCTGTCCCGCGCTCTCTTCCGCGCTAACGTATAAAACTTTTCTATCGCTTTCGGCTAGATTCGCGGCGATTTTTAGTAGAAGCGTGCTTTTGCCCACGCCGGGCGATCCGCCAATCAAAACTAAACTACCCGAAACAAGCCCGCCGCCAAGTGCCCGATCAAGCTCCGCTTCCCGCGTGGAAAAACGCAGAAAGTTATCCTCTTTGACTTCGGTGATCGCGACGGCGCTTTTAACGTTTTTCGATCCGTTTGCAGCGCGTAGGTTTTTAGGTTCGATTTTTTCTTTGATCTCGATTAGGCTATCCCACGCGCCGCAATTAGAACATTTGCCCGTCCAACGCGGCGTAGTCATACCGCAATGTTGACATTCAAAAAAACTTTTCGCCTTTGCCATTATCAATCTTAGTTTGAAAATATAACGATCGTATAGCGCCCGATTATTTTGTAGTTAAAAACCGCTCGCCGCGCATAAAAACGACCTTGACGTTTTGAACCCCTCGTTTTCAAAATCTAGCTTTTGCGCTTGAAATGGTCGGGATGAGAGGATTCGAACCTCCGACCTTGTCGTCCCGAACGACACGCGCTAACCAGGCTGCGCTACATCCCGAAAAAGAGGCGCAATTATAGCCAAAAACGACGAAAGAAAAGCGCGCGAGCGTCAAAAGTCAAATCTGGCGGCGCGCTTTCGTAGCTTTTTGTTATACTTTAGGTGTTTATTTTATAAGGCGTAATCTTGACTAAACACGCAATTTATCCCGGTTCTTTCGATCCGATCACAAACGGACATTTAGACGTCGTTAATCGCGCCGCGTCGATTTTTGACGAGGTGGTGGTGGCGGTTTCCAGAAGCGCGGACAAAAATCCGACTTTTTCGCTAGAAGATCGCTTAGAGATGGTTAAACTCGCCGTTAGCGGCGTAAAAAACGCGCGAGTTTTGCCCTTTGAAACGCTTTTGGTGCGCTTTGCAAAAGAGCTAAATGTTCGTATTCTTGTGCGGGGGCTTAGAGCCGTGAGCGATTTTGAATACGAATTGCAAATGGGCTACGCCAACGAAAGCCTTGATCCGGAGATTGAAACGATCTATCTAATGCCAACCTTAAAATACGCTTTTATTAGCGCTTCTGCGGTGCGATCGATCTTGCGTCACGAAGGACGAATAAATCATCTAGTTCCGATTAACGTAGCCGAATATATCGAAAAAAAGGCGTTAAATGTTAGTGGCGATTGAAGGCATAGATTGCGCGGGCAAAACCTCGCAGATAGAAGAGCTAAAAAAGATATATAAAGAGGCGGTTTTTACCTGCGAACCGGGCGGAACTCCAATCGGCGATAAAATAAGAGATATCGCGCTTAACGCAAAGATGCGAGAATTGACCAGAATGTTTTTATTTTTAGCCGATCGCGCCGAACATACGGAGCTTGTTTTAGCGCCAAACGCGGAGAAACTGATCATATCCGATCGCAGTTTAATTTCTGGTATCGCATACGCTTGGGATCAGACGCCGCAAGATACGTTAAAAGAGATAAATCTTTTGGCTACGCGACAGATTGTTCCAAACTTAGCGATTTTGTTGCAACTCGACGCGCAAACTTTACAGGCTAGAATGGCGCGGCAGAAACCCGACGAGATAGAAAAGCGCGGAGTTGAAGCGTTATTGGCCGTTCAAGAGAGATTAAAAGACGCGGCGGAACTTCTTAATATCCCCCTTGTTCCAATCGACGCGGTATTGCCGATCGAAAAGATAACCGAAAGCATAAAGGAGCTGATCAATGATTACCGCGCTTAGAGGCATGAAAGATATTATCGACGACGCGCCAAAATATCAACGAATATTAAATACGGCTATCGACTGCGCGAAAAGGTATGGATTTTCGCTAATAGAAACGCCAATTTTGGAGGAAACGGCGCTATTTAAGCGATCTGTTGGGGAAAGTAGCGATATCATCGGTAAAGAGAGCTATCAATTTATCGATAAAGGCGGCTTAGACGTTTCTTTGCGACCGGAAGGCACGGCGGGAGTCGTTCGCGCTTTTATAGAAAAAAAATTAGACAGATCAAACGCAACGCATAGATTTTTCTACCACGGCGCTATGTTTCGCTATGAACGACCGCAAAAAGGGCGGCATAGAACGTTTCATCAATTCGGCGTGGAAAGTTTTGGAGAAAAGAGCGTTTATGAAGACGCGGCGATCATAGCGCTTGCGCGCGATATTTTTGATTCGCTGGATATTGCGTATAATCTTGAAATCAATTCGCTAGGCTGTCCAAATTGTATGCCGTCTTATAAAAATAAATTGGTTAGATTTTTAGAGAATCATTCGACCGATTTATGCGACGATTGCAAACGGCGAAAAGATACCAATCCGATCAGAGCGCTAGATTGTAAAAACGAAGCGTGTCAAAAGATATATCAAAACGCGCCATTGATAGCGGATTATTTTTGCGGCGAGTGCAAAAGCGATTTTGAAACTTTGCAAACTATTTTGGCGCATAACGGCATAAAGTTTGCGCATAATAAAAAACTTGTTCGCGGACTTGACTACTATAATAAAACCGCCTTTGAATTCGTTAGCAAAGATATAGGAACGCAAAGCGCGATCGCGGGCGGCGGCAGATACGATAAGCTTGTCGAACAATTAGGAGGAAAACCGACCTTTGCGGTTGGTTTCGCGCTAGGAGTAGAGCGCATTTACGACCTTGTAGATTCGCCAAAAGAGGGTAGAGAAAAAGAGGGTAGAGAAGGCGTTTATATCGGCGCGATTGATCCTAGCGCGATCGACGACGTTTTTCAATATGCGACGCGGCTGCGTAAAAAAATTAAAACTTTTGTCGAGTACGAGCCAAAAAAACTAGCCGCGCACCTAAAAAACGCCGATCGCTTAAACGCTAAAATATGCGCGGTTATCGGCGAAGACGAGCGCAAAAGCGGCGCAATCTGGATCAAAAACTTAGAAAGCGGCGCGGAAAGCAAACCGCAATTAAACGAATGGCTAAAGGCTATAACAAATGACTAACATTAGTGCTAAATTATTCAATGGTTTAGATTTTAGCAAGATCGCTAACGATCCCGACTTTAAGGAAGATAGCGTTCGAGAGAGAATAGTTTTGCCAATTCTTAAGGAATTGGGTTATTCGCAAGAAAATATCGTTCGCAGTAAAACTTTGCAACATCCGTATTTGAAAATTGGTAGCAATAAGAAAATACCCATTAAACTAATTCCAGATTATTTGCTAAAAATAGAGGATTGTTACGCATGGGTTTTAGACGCTAAAGCGCCAAGCCAAAGCGTCGCAAGCGACGACAACGTTGGTCAAGCGTATAGTTACGCAATACATCCAGAAATTAACGCCTCTTATTTTGCTTTATGCAACGGAATAGAATTTGCGTTGTACCGCGCGAGCCGCGTTCAAACGCCCATACTTTTTTTTAACGTAGCTGAAATAGATCGGCATTTAGAAGCGTTAAAAGCTTTGCTTGCTCCGTCTAGTTTTAAGGCGGGCAATAAGATAGCCTATTTTATTCATTCGGACAATAAAGAATTTGACTATAAAACTCGTCCATTACCTCAAGAAATCACTGTAAAAAAACAGACCGCAAAACGTCATTTTGGCGTTCACGGTTATTTTACGCGACAATCGTGGAACGTAGTAGCGGAATATATTAAAAACTTTAGCAAGCCGGGCGATCTTGTGCTTGATCCGTTTGGCGGTAGCGGCGTAACCGCAATCGAAGCTATGATGAATCAAAGAAGGTCAATTCATGTGGATCTTAATCCGCTTTCGGTTTTTATTGTTAAAGCTCTGATAGCTCCAGTTAAACAAGATGAATTATACGAGGCATTCCGCGCGGTAATAGACACATATATAAAATGCGAACCAAAAACAGACGATGAAATAGCGCTGGCTTTGAAAAAATACAGAGGACCAAAAATTATTCCTTTACCCAAAGGTTCGGATGTTCCGACCTCCGATCTACTTTTTAGTAAAAACCAAATTGCACGTTTGGCGTTACTTAAATCAATTATATTGAAGCAAGTTAATAGCCGCATCTGCAGTTTGCTTTTGTTAATGTTTTCAGGGCTTGTAACAAAAGTTAATCTCACATATCATCAATCAAAAAATAGAAGTGCTGGAAGGGGCAATGCAAGCGTATTTAGTTATTATAGATATAGAATAGCTAAGGAGATAGTTAATGTCGACGTTACGCAGTATTTTGAATCTCGTTACAAGAAGATAAGCGCGGCAAAAAAAGAACTTGAATACTTTATAAACGATAGAAATATAGAGCATATCAAAGTAGTTAAAGGCACGGCTACAAATCTACACTTTTTACACAACGAAAGCGTCGATTATATCTATACCGATCCGCCTTATGGCAATAAAATACCTTATCTGGATTTGTCGGCTATGTGGAACGCTTGGCTGGACTTAGACGTTAGCGAAGAAGATTATCGACTGGAGGCGATCGTAGGCGGCGAACGCAATAAAACAAAAGACGAATATAACGATTTAATCGCGCAAAGTATTAAAGAGATGTATCGCGTTTTGAAGTTTGATCGCTGGCTTTCATTTGTGTTTGCGCATAAAGATCCAGAATTTTGGCATTTAATTATAAACGCCGCGGAAAGTTGCGGGTTTGAATATATTGGCGCCGTACCGCAGAAAAACGGACAAACAAGTTTTAAGAAACGGCAAAATCCATTCACGGTTTTATCTGGTCAGTTAATTATTAACTTTCGCAAAACTCGCAATCCAAGAGCCATAATAAAAGCAAATCTGGGAATGGATATTGAAGCGATCGTTACGCAAACTATAGAAGGCATAATAGCCAAAAATAACGGCGCTACTTTAGAGCAGATAAACGACGAGTTAATTATTAAAGGACTCCTTCTCGGCTTTCTCGATCTGCTAAAAAAACAATATGTCGATTTAACGCCTTTGTTAACGAGTCATTTTGAATATGACGACGCCGCTCAGAAATTTTTTATAAAAAAGAACGCAAAGTTTATGACAAAAATAGACGTTCGTTTGCGAATACGGTATTATTTAATCAGTTTTCTGACGCGTTTGGAACGGGAAAACAAAAGCGCGCATTTCGACGATATTATTTTAGAGATACTTCCGCTTCTCAAAAATGGAATAACTCCTCAAGAGCAAACAATCTTGAACGTTTTGGAATCGATCGCCGAGCGAGCGGACGACAATTCATGGCGATTAAGGCGTAAGGGTCAAGGTACTCTTGATTTAATATAAAATAAGGAAAATGGTGAAAAATAAAGAGATACCAAACGATTACGGTTTAAGCATTTGGGGAGGCGCTAACTTTACGATCGAAGGTGGTAAAGTATGCGTAAATAGCGGGTCGCGTCCGGCGATTTTGGATATTGTTAACGAGATTCGCACGGACGGATATAGAGGGCCTCTGCTTTTGCGTTTTCCGCATTTGGTAAAAAAACAGATCAACAAGCTCTACCGCGCTTTTAGCGCCTCAAAAAAAGAGTATAAATATAGCGGACGCTTTCAGGCGGTTTTTCCGTTAAAAGTTAATCAGTTTCCTAGTTTTCTAAAGATATTGATCGAAGAAGGTAAAGAGTATGGCTACGGTTTAGAAGCGGGTAGTAAAGCGGAGTTAATTATAGCGATGGCGTATAACCGCGAAGACGCTCCGATCACCGTTAACGGTTTTAAGGACGAAGAAATGATCTCTTTAGGTTTTATCGCCAAAGAGATGGGACACGATATTACGCTTACGATCGAAGGCCTTGGCGAGCTTGACGCTATTTTAGATATGCAGAAGAAGACGGGCGATCCAATGCCGGATATTGGTATTCGTATTCGCTTGCATACCGCAGGCATAGGCATTTGGGGTAAAAGCGGCGGCATAAACGCCAAATTTGGTTTAACAAGCGCCGAACTTATGCGCGCCGTTCAGCTGTTAAAAAAGTTTGGTCAAATCGATAAATTGACGATGATTCATTTTCATATCGGCAGTCAAATGGAAGATATTGCTCCGTTAAAACGCGCTCTAAGAGAGGCGGGTAATATCTACGCCGAATTAAGAAAGATGGGCGCGGTTAATTTACGAGCGATTAACTTAGGCGGCGGTTTGGCGGTAGAATACTCGCAAGACGCGCAAAGCAAGAGCGCTTCGTATTCATTGCAAGAAGTCGCAAACGACGTTGTGTTTTTACTTAAATCGATCTGCGAAAATAAAGGCGTGGAAGAGCCTGATATTTTCACGGAATCCGGACGGCTCGTCGCCGCAAGCCACGCCGTTTTGGTCGCGCCCGTGCTAGAGCTTTTCACGCAAGAATATACCGAAAAAGCGTTAAATCTAAAAGAAAAAGGAAACCCGCCGCTCGTTAGCGAATTATACGATCTGTATCGAACGCTAAACGAGAAAAACGCCGCCGAATATCTACACGACAGCTTAGATCATATGGAATCGTTATTGACCCTTTTCGATCTCGGTTATATAGATTTGCAAGATCGATCTAATACGGAGGTATTAACGCATTTGATTATTCGCAAGGCTTTAGATAGCGCCGCGCATTTAAGCGAGCGCGATCGGCTTCAGCAACGTATTCAAGAAAAGTACCTTGTTAATTTTAGCTTATTTCAAAGTATGCCGGACTATTGGGGTTTGGGGCAAGAGTTTCCGATTATGCCGCTCGATCGGCTTGATAAAAAACCCGGGAGATCGGCTAGTCTTTGGGATATAACGTGCGATAGCGACGGCGAAATAACCTTTAAGACAAAACGCCCGCTCTTTTTGCACGACGTCGATCTAAACGAACGCAACTATTTTTTAGCGTTTTTTCTTGTAGGAGCGTATCAAGAGGCGTTGGGAATGCGTCATAATCTTTTTTCTCATCCCACCGAAGCGGTCGTAGAGATCGACGAGGACGGCTACTATATTCGAGATTTGAAACCTTCGGCTAGTTTGCTCGATATACTAGACGATATAGATTACGATATAACCGACGTTCAAAAACAGCTTAAAAAACGCATAGAACGATCGGAGCTAATTCCAGAAGAAAAACGCCAAGACGTTTTAGCGGAACTATACTTATATCTTAGCGAAAACGGCTACCTGAAAACAACGCGCCTAGTCTAAAGTTATCCGCCCTGATTTAGCGAAAACTGACTAGGAATTAAGAAAAAGCGAACGCGAGAGTTTAGAGATTATGGAGCGCGGGCGCAAGGCTAACCGATCGCGGGGCGATAAGAGGAACAAACTTGCGTCGCGCCATAACTTTTCCTCTTTGAAGGCTTAAAATTATAGCCACGTAGGTAAAAATCGCTAAAATCGCAAATCTGCGTTAAAGGACGCGAAAAATATGCAAAACTTTACTAAAATTGAAAGATTAACGCCCAAAAAGGCTCAAGCGCTTGATCGTCTAAAGAGCTTTGGAGAGATTTATTCGCTTTTTGACGGCGGCAAAGCCGCTTCGCAAGCCGAGCGTTGCGTTCAGTGCGGAAACCCTTATTGTTCCGTTTGCGGTTGCCCGCTTCATAACTATATTCCCTATTGGCTCAAGGCGATCGCGGAGAATAACCGTGTCGGCGCGTTTCGTTTAAGCTCGGAAAACTCGCCTTTTCCAGAGATACTCGGGCGTATTTGCCCGCAAGATCGCCTTTGCGAAAGCGCCTGTACGCTTGGCGCGGATAACTTTGGCGCGATCAGCATAGGCGCGATTGAAACGGCGATCAACGAAAACGCTTTCGAGCTTGGCGAATCGATCGCCTATCCTGCGGTGACAAGCGGCAAAAAAGTAGCCGTTATCGGTAGCGGCCCTGCTTCGCTTTCGGCGGCGACCTTTTTGGCGAGGGCGAAAATCGCCGTCGAGATTTTTGAAAAAGACGAAAGGGCGGGCGGACTTCTCACGTTCGGCATACCTAATTTTAAGCTGGATAAAAGGGTTGTCGATCGCCGCTTTGAATGGCTGAAAAAAGCGGGCGTAAAGATCCGTCTTGGAGCGGAAGTTGGAAAAGAGGTCGATTTCAAAGATTTAACCGATCGTTTTGACGCGGTTTTTGTAGGCGTAGGCGCGAGAAGGAGCGCGGCGGCGAAAATCGCAAACGAGGACGCGCGCGGCGTTTTGCCCGCGATCGATTTTCTAAACGCGACGCAAAAAAACCTGTTTGGCGGCGCGAAAGATCCGCGTTTTGACGTAAAAAATAAAAAAGTCGTCGTAATCGGCGGCGGCGATACGGCTATGGATTGCGTCCGAACGGCTTTAAGACTGGGCGCTTCAAGCGTCGTTTGCGTTTATCGGCGCGGCGAGAGCGATATGCCGGGCGCGAAAAAGGAGTTTATCAACGCCAAAGAGGAGGGCGCGGAGTTTATTTTTAACCGCGCTCCAAATCGGATCGAGATCAAAGAGGGTAAAGCGCTAAGCGTCGTTTTTGACGAAACAAAACTAGAAAGCGACGGTAAACGCGGCAAGCTAATCGTATTAAAAGGACAAGAGCAAAAAATTGAAGCGGACGTTGTAATTATGGCACTTGGCTTTGAGCATCAGGAAAAATCGTGGTTAAAAGGGGTGAAACTCGCCGATAACGGCGCGATTGTCGTCGATCAAAACGGAAAAACGAGCCATAGCAAGGTTTATGCGGGGGGCGACGCAGTTCGCGGCGCAAGTTTAGCGGTCAAAGCGGCGGCGGACGGCAAAGTCGCCGCGCTAGCGATCATAAAGACCCTGTTAATCGATTAAAATGCAAGCGTTTATAGAAGCCGCGATCGACGCAAATCAAGAGATCGCCGCTCTTTTGCGCCGCAACGAGGACGATTCGCTTTTTTATCCCGACGGCAGAATCGGCTACGGCGGCGATCGCAGTTTGAAAATCGATCTGATCGCCGAAGAGATATTTATTAAACGTTTGGGCGGTTTTGGGCGGATAAACTCGGAAGAGTGCGGACCAATCGGCGACGGCAAAGACGAGATCATAATCGATCCGATCGACGGTAGCGCGAATATCGCCTCCGGTTTTCCGTATTACGGCGCGTCTGTCGCCTTAAAAAGCGGCGTTAAAGCGGTCGCGTCGATCGTGTGCAATTTGGCAAACGGCGATTATTTTGTCAAACTCCGCGACGAAACCTATCGATCAAATCTTTACGATCCAAAAAAACTGCCGTTAGAACGCGCCCTAAAACCTCAAGCCGGTTTTTTTGAAAAGGCGTATTCGCACCCAAAATTAGCCAAAGCGCTTAATAAAAACGGTTTTAAGTTTAGAAGTCCGGGCGCGCTTGCGCTTTCGCTCGCCTACGCGCATGGCGCTAGTTTTGTCGCGGCTGCGGGAGCGCCCCGCGAATATGATATAATCGCAGGCTTGCATTTGTGCGAAGATTTACATATTTTCAGAAACGAAAAGTTGATTTTGGTTAGCGCGGATCAGGCGGTTTTTGAACGTTTGAAGTCGGTTTTTATCGAGGGCGAATTATGAATATTGGCGAACTTTTTAAGCGCGTCAAGCGCGAGCGACCAGATACCAAAGAGGCTCCTAGTCATTGGATCAAATGCAAAAGATGTCAGGCTATTATGTATTACAAAGAGGTCGCCGTAAAACAATACGTCTGCCCAAAATGCGGCTTGCATATGCGTATTAGCGCGAAAGATCGTATGGAACTTTTAACCGACGAGGGTAGTTTCGTAGAGTTTGATTCCAATCTAAAAGCGGTCGATCCGCTTAACTTTTCAGACAAGAAAAGCTACGCGCAACGCCTAGAAGAGGGCTTCAAAAAGACGGGGCGGCACTCTGCGGTCAATGCGGGCGAATGTTTGATCGGCGGCGTTAGCGCTCAAATTGTCGTTTTTGATTTTGATTTTATGGGCGGTTCTTTGGGAAGCGTAGAGGGCGAAAAGATCGTCCGCGCAGTCGATCGCGCAATTGCAAAGCGGTGCGGTTTAGTCATCATTAGCGCAAGCGGCGGGGCGCGAATGCAAGAATCGACCTTTAGTTTAATGCAAATGGCAAAAACGAGCGCCGCGCTCAAAAAACTCTCTTCGGCTAAGTTGCCGTTTATTTCGGTTTTGACCGACCCGACGTTTGGCGGCGTCAGCGCGAGTTTTGCCTTTTTGGGCGATATTATCATCGCCGAACCGGGCGCAATGGTGGGTTTTGCGGGTGCGAGGGTGATCAAACAGACGATCGGCTCCGATCTGCCCAACGGCTTTCAGAGCGCCGAGTTTTTATTGGATCGCGGGTTGATCGATATGATTGTCGATCGCGATCATCTTAAAACGACTATTGCCGATCTGCTTCGTTATACCGCCCGATCCTAAACGGCTTTCGTTACGGCGGCGCTATGACGATCGATATTTGTTTTATCGGCAAAGGCGGTTCGGAACTTTTTGCGGAGGCTGAAAAACGCTATCTAAAGCTGAGCGCGCCGCACGCGAAAATATCGCTTTTGCCCGTTTGGAACGTTGTGATCGACAAAGCGCAGAAAATCGGCGCGGCGCAGGCGCGGGAAGCCTATTCGCAGGCGTTTGCCTCGTCGTCTTTATCGCTTGCTTCTCGATTGTCGCCTAAGAACTTACCGCGTTTATCGCCCGCTTCGATCGCCGCCCAATCGTCGCGCTATCTAATTGCGCTTAGCGAAGAGGGCGAGCTTTACAACTCCTTTGATTTTGCGAAATTAGTCGCAAACCGCGCCGCGTTTAGCTTTTATATTGGCGGTGCTTACGGTTTGGATCGCGCTTTTTGCGGCTTATGCGATCGCGTTATATCGCTTTCGCCGCTCACTTTTTCCCACGAAATCGCCCGTATTGTCTTATTAGAACAGCTCTATCGCGCTTTTACGATCGAATCCAAACACCCTTATCACAAATAATCGTCCGTTTGCGCGAAACGGCGCGTTTTAACGATTCGTTAGTATTTGTTCATTCGCTTATAGAACGCCGATCGAACCTCTTGGACGCGGCGGCGATACTCTAATTCGTAACGCCCGACCTTTTCTTGGTAGCCGGTATAGTGCGAATCGGCGGAGTCTGATACGAAAAAACTTTCACCTTTTTCTTGTCGATCGTCTTGGCGTTGATCTTGCGACGGCTGATCGGACGCGGCAAAAACCGATTGCCCGTCATTTGACGAAACGCCAATCGACGGCGAGAGCTTTAGAGTGGGAAAAAGATAGTTATCGGCGTATAGCGACAATGTAAGCGCCGACAAAACGATTGCAAATCTCATCTATAACCTTTAGGTTTTTTAAGCAAAAAGCGCTCCATTTTATCGCAATTATCCTCCATTATATTTGGTATGATTATTTATTAACCAACCGCGCCGCGTTTTTTCAAATACAATCATAAATTATTTGCTTTGGGAGATTGTAATGTTAGCGGCGTCAAAAGAGCTTTTTGTCGAACCTTCTTGCGAGCATAGCGCGGCGAAAAAGTCCGCCTGTAACCGCCCTACGCCCGGCGCGACAAGCGGCGGTTGCGCTTTTGAGGGGGCGCAAATATCGCTTTTTCCGTTCGCGGAAGCGGCGCATATCGTTCATAGCCCCGCAACCTGTTTGGGCGCGTCGTGGGAAACTCGTCAAACGCGCACAACGTTTAGCGGACGCGATATGACGCAGATGGGGCTTTGCACGCAGATCGGCGAAAACGAGGTGATTTTTGGCGGCGAGAAAAAACTTGCGGCGGCGATCGACGAGGCGGTTGCAACCTTTGCGCCCAAAGCGGTTTTCGTCTATTCCACCTGCGTTACGGCGCTTATTGGCGACGATATAGAGGCGATATGCAAAGCTAAAAGCGCCGAATACGATATTCCCGTCGTTCCCGTCGATGCGCCCGGTTTTGTCGGAAGTAAAAACTTTGGCTCGCGGCTTGCGGGAGAAGCGGTATTAAATTACCTAATTGGAACGCTTGAGCCGACGGATACAAAACCTTACGAGATCAACTTGCTCGGCGAATATAACGTAACGGGCGATATGGAACGCTATAAAAGCATATTAGAGGAGATCGGAATTACGATCCGCGCAACCCTTAGCGGCGACGGGCGGATCGACTCGATCCGCACGGCTCACCGCGCAAAACTTAACGTGCTGGTTTGCGCCCAATCGCTATTAACGCTGGCGCGCAAAATGCAGGAGCGATACGGTATTCCTTTTGTGAGCGTAAGTTTCTACGGCAAGCGCGATACCTCGAGCGCGATCCGCGAAATAGCGGTTGCTTTTAACGACGCGGCGCTTCTTGAAAAAGCAAAAAAAGTTATCGCAAAATACGAGGCGATCTGCGACGAAAAGTTATCGCCGATTAAAGCCAAATTACAAGGAAAAAAAGCGATTCTAAACACGGGCGGCAACAAGTCGTGGGCGTTTGTTTCGGCTTTGCAGGATATTGGCATAGACGTTGCGGCGACGGCGATCGGCAAAAGCACGTTAGAAGATCAGGCAAAGGCGCGAGAGTATTTAGGCAAAAGCGGCGTTTTGATGAAAAAACCGGCGGAAGAGCAGGCGAAGTTACTAAAAGAAACAAAAGCGGACATACTGCTAGCGGGCGGACGAAGCCTATATACGGCGTTAAAAAATAACGTAGCCTTTGCGGACGTAAATCAGGAAAAAAAGGTTAGCTACGGCGGTTACGACGGGCTGATCGCCTTTGCAAACGACGTTTTAGCCGC
>JAISOU010000057.1 GCA_031275395.1 Helicobacteraceae bacterium
TCTACCCGCAAGAGAGCCAAAGCCTAAAGCGCCTATTAGCGCGACCGTCGAGCGCGTAAATAACGAGACTAAACATATCCCCGCCAACTTTAGAGAATACGTCCGAAAGGCGATTATCCGTAACGAAACAAAAGCCGAAGCCGCGCTAAACGCCGAAATTAAGAACGGGCAAAACGCGGCGTTCTACGAAAGGCAGAAGGCTATCTTACCAGAGGTTAGAGCGATATTGCCAAAGCTAAAACCCGAAAAGGTATGGATTAACCATAACGGCGCTCAACGCGAAGTCGACGGATTAACCTTTGACTTTGACGGCTTTAATCTCGCCGTTTATCGAAACCCAGAAGGGCGCAACGCTCTTTGGGGCGTATTAGAGCGAACGTCGGGCGGCGGTCTGTTTAGCGCGAGCTACAAAACCATAGACGAAGCTATGACGACGGCGCTTGCCGCGCTAAGAACGACGGGGCGCGAGCGCTTTCAATCTCACATCGACTCTTATATAAAGGACTACAGAAAAACGCCGTTTAATCCAAAGGCGAGCGAAACCAAAGCCGCTAAAGCTCAAAAGCCAGTCGCGCAAACTAAAACGCAAACTCCAACGCCGAAAGCTCAAGAAGCGATAGCGACAAAAACCAAAGCGCCGATCGCGCAAGCCGAAGACGCAACGCCTAAAACGCTAGAGACTACGCAAGCGCCTAAACCCGCAGAAACGACGGCGCAAATAGCTAAACCCGCCGAGCGTTCGCTTGAAAGCGTTCTATCGGACGTAGAAAAAGATATTGAAGCGCAAACGCTCCCGTTTGTTAAATCAAACTTGCAAACGCTATCGCAAGCGATCAAGGCAAACGACCGAGAAGCTATCCAAGCGATAGCGTCCGAAGCGTCGCAAAGCGAAAGACTACAAGGCGTTTATAACCGCGCCTATGAAGCCTTAGAGCTTATGCCGAAAGCCAAACCTAAAACAAAAGCGAAAGCGGGCGAAAGCGAAACGATAGGCTACGATGACGCGGTAGAACAGATTAAGAATTATACGCGCAAATATGGAGCTAACCGCGTTCAGGCTTCGCCTCAAGCAAGCGGCGCGGCTTTAGGCTCTACGGCTGGTATTGAACAAGACGAAAACGGCAATCTAACCTACAACCCAGCAAAAGGATTAGCGGGAGCGTTAGGCGGTTACGCGATTGGCAGTAAGCTAAACAATCGTTTTAATAAACCTCAAGCCGTTATCAACAAAAATCCGCAAAATCTTACACGCAACGCAAATAGCGCGTATTCTAATGCGCTCAACCAAAACCGCTCGATCACCGATAGGCTTTTTGGCGTTCAGGAGCGAGGCGCAAGCGTCAATAAGATAATGGGAGGCGAAGGCGCAAGCGGAATAAGCAAAACTCCTTTGCGAGAGGCTAAACGATTAGCCAAAGGCGGAACTTCAAACAAACTCATTCACGCTAAGACGGGTTGGTTCAAGGATAAAGACGGCAAGTTTAAGTTTGAAATCGACGATAGCAAAATGGCAATAAACAGCGCTACCCTCGCGCAAATGAAACTACCCGACCCAATCGGCAAAGAATGGAAGCTAAGCGATCTAGTCAAACACGACGAGCTTTACGCGAAATATCCAAGCCTAAAAGATATTAGGATATTTCCGAATAAAGAAAGCGGCGCGGCATATACGCCCAAAAAAAACATTATAAAGTTTAACGCGCACGAACCCGACATAAAATCCATTATGATCCACGAGATACAGCACGCCGTCCAAGATACCGAAGGCTTTGCTTCAGGCGGTAATTTGCAAACGGGAAGATTGCTCGCTTTCAAGGATAAATACGCCTCGCCAGAATTGAAACGTTATAGGGCGGCTCGCGCGGCGGGCAAACTTTTAAGAATGGGACACGACAGCGAAAAGGAGATTATGGAAGCGGCGAGAGAAGCCGACGTCGATGCGGCTCTCATTAGAGAGTTTCTTAACTCTAAGGGGGATAAGATTTATCAGGCGGCCAGATTTAAGCCCGCCAAAACGACAGAGCCTACCTTATCCGAGTCAATGGCTTATTACGACCGCATTCACGGCGAAACGGAAGCAAGGAACGTCGAAACGCGGATAGGTATGAACGCCGCAGAACGCGCAAAAAGCTATCCGCCTTCGACTTTCGACCAGAAAAAGACCTTTGTTATTCACAACCCAGAGACCGCGCAATCGATCGACAACGTTTCGCGGGACGTAAAGATAAACAACGAAACGTTTAGAAACGAGTTTATCAAAGAGGGCAAGCTAAATATCGACAAATTCGCCAAAAACGCCGCGCCGTTTAGACGGCTTGAATATACGGCGGATAACTTCAAAAAGGAGTTTCTGAACAATAAAGTCAAAACGCCGCTAGGCATAGCTAATATATCCGATAGGCAATTTGAAAAATTGGAGCTAAAAGAGCGAACGGCATTCTTTGGACTGATTAAACCGACGTTAAACGATCCGCTGTTTATCTCTAAATCGGGCAAGGACGTTTATTTTATCAAGCCTTTTGTGAGCGAGGATAAGCATATATTCTTTTTGTCGGTTGCGAAGGATAACGCCGACAATCTGCGGATAGCGTCTAACTATGGATTATCGCCGCAACAAGTAGCGCGGCATATTCTAAACGACGATATTATTTATGCGCGAAGACAGCGACTTACAAATCCCACTGCGCCAACGCCTTCGCGCTCTGAAACTATACCAGAAACCGCGCCAAAAGTCAAAGAAGGTAAAACGCTAAAGACAATCGCGGGATTGGGTTTTACCACAGGTTTAGCGGCGGCGCTATTTAATTTAACGCCCGCGAATAATCAGTTAAGGAAGGGAAACAATGAGCGATTATTTAACCAATCGGCTATATGATAGTTTGCAAGAATCGATCGACGCGGGAAAAGCGAGCAAGGACGAAGCGAGAAAGCATTACCGCTATTACTACGGCGATCAGTTGCCCCAAGACGTATTGGCGGTATTGCAAAGGCGCGGACAGCCGATCAGATGGGAGAACGAGTATCGCAAGATAGCCGCGAAAATACAGGGCGTTAAGATCAACTCGCGCCAAGAGATTAAGGTTGTCGGCAGACAGATTGACGAGGATAGAGATATTGGACATATCCTAACCGATATTCTGCGCTCGTTGCCCGATAGCACAGACTTTTACGATCAGAAGGACGCGGCGGATTTAGACCTACTGCTTGCGGGCATATGCGTCCTAGCGCCCGAAATCGAGACGCTTGCGCGTAAAGACAGATTTGGCAAAAGCGAAAAGGCGTTAAAGGTAACGCATATCCCCTACGAGGAGTGCTACTTTGACCCGTCGGCAAGGCGAAAGGATTATCTGGACGCTAGGTATTTTCACCGCGTTTGCTGGATCGAAAAAGAGCGCTTAGAGGAGATCGTTAAGGACAAATCCGCGCTTGAGGGCGTGATTTACAACTCCGATCCCTATTTTTCGCGCTCGCCAAATATCGATACGGCTTACGGGCGAAAGAGAGCGTTAATCGTTTATAGCTGGTTCAGGGAAGACGGCAAAATTAAATATCGTTTATGGGATTATAGCTCTAAAACGGCGCTACTCGAGGGGGATTCGCCCTATCGGTTTAACCGCTTTCCGATCGCGGCGCGGGCGCTTTACCGCGATAGAAACGCGCTTGGATCGACGCACGGGCTGTTTCGGGACGTTATGCCTATTCAAGACAGCATAAACTTTAAGTTGTTGCGGGTTACAAACCTGCTCGGATCGCACAAACTACTAATAGAAACCGACGCGGTGGCGGACGCGCGGGAGTTTTTGGAGGACTACAGCCGCGACGACGGCGTGGCGTTTGTAGAGCATGGCGCGATTACGGGCGGGAAAATCAAGGATATTACAAATCACGCGGCGATCGATAAGCTAATGCAACTGATTATCGACGATAGAAAACAAGCCGAAGCGGTGATCGGGCTTAACGACGAGGCGTTAGGAATGGCGGTTAATCGGCTATCGGCAAAGGCGATCGAGCGACGGCAGAACGCGGGAATGCTGGGATTGCGGAATTATTTAGAGGCGAGCGACCAACTCGACCGCGATCTATATGGATTGTGTATCGAGATGATTCAGCAGTTTTTCGACGCGGAGCAGGTGTTTAGAATTGTCGACGAGAATAAGGCGATTAGATACTTTGCGATTAACGAAGCGGCGGTTGGAGA
The DNA here is from genome assembly GCA_031275395.1 of Helicobacteraceae bacterium. GTDB lineage: Bacteria > Campylobacterota > Campylobacteria > Campylobacterales > SZUA-545 > JAIRNH01. The sequence goes on from JAISOU010000057.1 coordinate 4,199, forward strand.
GAACGGGGTAGAGATTGAGAGCGAGGTCGGCGCGATTAACGGCTCGGCGCGAGGCGACAAACCGCGCCCGAAACTTAAAAACAAGCTCGACGTGGGGCGTTACGACGTCGTGTTGCAGACCGTGCCGCAATCGCTTGGAAGCGCGGCGGACAGATACGCGCACTCCAAAGAGATTATGCAGATATTGGCGGCGGTCGATCCGCGTCTTGCCGCAGAGTTTTTGCCGCATTTGCTACGCGAGATTGATAGTCCCGCCGCCGATCCGTTGCGCGATCTGCTCGATAAGCGAGAGCAGGCGCAAGAGCAAGCCGCGCAAAGTCCAGAGGCGCAAGCGCAAGCGCGGATAGCGCAGGCTCAAGCGCAGACGGATTTGGCGCTCGCGGCGGCAAAGGTCAAAGAGGCGGAGGGAAGCGCGCTTGCTAAAGCGGCGACGGCGAAAGAGACGTTAGAGCGCGCCAAATATCACGGCGACTACGCCCGCGCGGAGGCTAAATAACGAGCGGTTTTAATCGGCGGCGCTTGGATTTGGCGTTAAACGCCGCCGATCGGGTTTAGTCTGGCAGATACGGCTTTAACGCCGCGATGCACTTTAGAGCGTGCTCGGCGCACGCCCGATTAAACTCGCCGCCATCCGTCGGCGATTAACGCGCTCCACGCACCAGTTTTCTTATTGTCAAACGCCGCAAAACACATATGTCTTTACGTGTGAGAATGCGTTGTTATAGCGATATTTGCCGTTTCTGATCGCCAAAAATATCTCGCGATAAATAGGTTTTTACTCTAAAGCAATCGTAAGGAATTACGATTTGGTCAAATAGAATACAAGCGTAAAGGCAAGAAGCGATGAGTATTACCGATATCCAAATAGAGAGGCTTATAGCGCACGAGGCGCCGAAAGCTTGCGATTCAAGAACGCCAGTCCGTAGCGATTCTTTAATCACGCTCGATACCGAAGGAAGAAGATTGATGTCCGAACGCTTAAATGAAGCGCTTGCTCTTGGTAGCCATTGCGTTGACGTTACTGTAAGCGACAATACCGTTGAATGCTCTTTCAACTTAATAGCGTCTATGTTAAACGCGACGGGCGACGATTTTATAGAGCGGTCAAAAACTTTAGCCGACAGGCTTACTAGCGCACAAAGGCAGGGGTCTATAAAAGCGGGAGTCGCCATATTTATTCAAGGCGAATGCATAAACGACAACGAAGATCCTACGAGGTTTATAACCGTCATCAAAGCTGAAACCGACAGAGGGTTTCGCCAAAACGTGACTGGCGACGGAATAACTTTAGACTTGATTGATAATATGCTAATGAGTTCGTCTCAACGTTTACTTAAGATCGGTTTCTTTGTAGAAGAAACAAAGAGATTGATAAAAGAGCAGCATTATCCAGACGATTTTTCAATAAAAGTTTATGATCATGCTATGCAAAAATCTGTCAGCGGTAATGCCGCTACGTATTTCTGCGTTTCTTTTTTGGGATGTCGTCCTGCCGAAAACGCAAAACGTAAGACAAAGGAATTTTTTGAAATGACGTTAGAAATCGTTCGATCATGGACAGACATGGATTCCATAACAAAAGTGAATACCCGAAGTAATTTAACAGCGTATATGCGAAGCAATGAAACAATAATTAATCCTATAGAGTTTGCGCGAAATTATATCCCGCAGAGCCATCAGGACAGATATATTCAAGAGTGTCGCGATAAAAATATAGCGGAATCAATTACGAAAGACGTATCTCTAATAAAGGCGCGAATCAAGAAAACATCAATCAAGTTTAGTTCGCAAGTTACAATTGTAGCGCCGCCAGATATTTTTAGCGACTCGGTTCATATTGACGCTGTCGAACAGGAATGGACTATGGTAAGAATTAGAGGAATTGCAGAATAAATAATGTGCGAAAAAAAACTTAAAGAACTTTATGAAGCAAGAAGGGAGTATTTACGCGTTTATGGCGAATATGTTGTTAAGATTATTCTCTCAAAATTAAGAACAGAACTAAAGGGAACAGAGATTGAGAAATTTCTACAAATACCTCCAAAACCAAGGATTAAAGATACGGATTCTTTTTTAGAGAAGGTCATAAGAAAACATAGAGAAAATCCATTGGATGACATTACTGATCAAGTGGGCGTTAGGTTTGTGGTTCTTTTTATTGAAGACATAAAGATTATTGAGAAAATAATTGAAGAAGATCCCTCTTGGGATTCTAGTAAAGATAGGGATTTTAGTGAAGAGCGCTCTGAAAAACCAGATTGTTTTATCTATCAGTCGGATCATTATATAATTAGATTGAAAAACGATCTGTCCGATCAGGGAGCCACCGTGCCTAAAAGAACAGCGTGTGAAATTCAAATTCGAACTCTATTGCAGCACGCGTACGCCGAAATATCGCATAAGGCTGATTATAAGCCGTCGATTTACATCCCATCGACGCAGCAAAGCGGTATTAGACGCTCTTTAGCGAAAGGATTAGCGCTTATGGAAACCACAGACGATATTTTTGCCGATATAAAAAATAAATTTAACGAATATGACGCCCATATAAATAAACTCCTTTGTAAATCTTTTGATATATATAAAACATTAACAGAAGAAGACTCTAGTTCCGATAGCGCATCAAGACTAATAATAACGGACGCTTATAGAGATATTTTACGCGACGTAACCCCAGAAGATTTAGATAAATGGGCGGAAAAGCACTCAAAAAAACTTGCGGTTATAAAAGAGAAAAGAAAGGAGTCTGTTTTCTATAGAGATTCCGTCGTTGTATTAGTTGGTTTCCTTGTGGATAAATATTCAACATCAATCAGGGATAAATGGCCTATTGATCTAAGCTATCTAGCAAACGTATATCTTTTGCTAGGACTTAACCCAAAACGATTTATTGATTGATTATATCAACCAAGAACTTCAAAACGCCTAAACTCATTGTTTGCGTAAGCGATTAACTGATTTAACTTATTGCGTCTTGCAAATCGCGGATTTCCACGTTAACTACCGCCGCTCGCCCGCGTCGTTATGGTATCGATCTGCCCAAGCGTTGGCTTGGGCGCAAAGAGCTTGCCTAAGATTTGTTTAGGATACGCATAAAGTATCCTTAATTTCGCCGCCGCCCTTTGCGGTATATTTATAGATTTTCGGGAAATTTTTAGCGGGTAAAAACATAATTATAGCCGTATTTTAGCGGTTTTCGTCTGATTTGAGGGGCGAGAGCTGATCGTCGGCGGTTTCGGGCGCGGATTTTACAAACGTTTGCGCCTGTTCGCGTCTAAAAAATGACATTTGTCAATAAATATATTTTAGTTTAGCCGCCATTAAAAAAGATCACGATCAATGCGAAAGCTCCGTTTTACCGCTAAAGTAAGCGATTTATAAATGCGGTTTTAAGAGTTTAAAACTATATTAAAGGGGAGTTACTTATGAAAAAGCTAGCGTTATCTTCTAGTTTCGGCGAGATAGGTCTTGCCAAACGTTTAGTTACGGCTTTCGCGCTAACGTGCGCTTTGGCAAGCTCGCTTCACGCTATTACCGTCGCTATCGACTCTAAAGCGACGGGTTTAAGCGCTTCTAAGGGAGGCTATACGCGCGCGCCTACCAATTATTACAGGGGAAACCTTCCGCTCTACCTTCAGGTAAAAGCTACGCTTAGCGGTAGCGCCGGCGCCAGCGACAACTGGGGTTGCACCTCTATTCAAATTGGTTCTACGTCGCCAATTCACTTTGAGCATGCCAATAGTAGCTATTCGGTTAGAACTAGAGAGTTTTTTGGTAACGGTCTTAAAACGCCCGCCGCTAACGGCGTGTATAAAGTAACTATCAGGCTCTACAGCGGCTCTAAGGTAGGCGGCGTATGTAACGGACCTTTGATTAAAATCGATAACCCTTTTATGATTATGGTTTCCGACGTTGATACCATATATAAAGATGTTCCCGTAATGACGAGGTTTTCCACGAATATTTATGGCGATATGAAGGTGATCGGCAATACCTCGCTTTGCGTACCGCAAGTAGATTTAGGAGACGAAGGCACTGCCGATACTTATGGTTCCTACTATTACGGCACCTATGGAACCTATAATCGAACGCGGCATTTTATCAGTACTCCTGAAAGCCCCTGTCTTGAACCGCAATTTACCAGACATCCCGATATATTGATCGAAGAGGCTGATAATATGTTGTATGCCTACGTCAAAGACGACGGAAGGGTAACGGGATCTATTAACCAATCCAATACTATGGCGTTACTATACCATCTACCCCCCAAAGCCAAAATCGTAAACGCAAAGCTCTACTGGATAGGGCGAGTTCCCTATGTGGCGCGCCCGATTTTTGAAGATCTTCGCCGCATTAAACCTTATCACTATCCCAATAACGGAGCCAAAGGCTCGCTTAACGGATGCGCTAAAGACCCCGAAGGCAGATACGTAAATAACGACGACAATACGGATAGGGGCTGCGATGGCGTAAACGCCGAAAATCGCGCTAAAATCGTAATGAATGAGTTTGCGAATACGGGCGTAAAATTAAAAGTACCGAACAGAGACTATGTAACGGTGCATCCCGAAAAGATATATTTTACTTACGCCGAAGATACGCACAGCTATATGATGCAAGCGGACGTTACCCACCTAATCAATCCGAATCAGCAAGAGGGCGCGTATTACGTTAAAGGAGTTCCGACTATATTGCACGCTTGGCCATATGGCACCTATGCAGGCTGGATGTTAGCGGTGATCTACGACAATAGTAGCGATCCGAACGAAACGCTGAAATATGTTACTTTTTTTGACGGTTATGTGGCCAACGATCGCGGCAGACAAGACTATCCGATACCGGATAATAGTTTTAGAACGCCGCCTAGAGGCGACGTGGATACCAAGCTCTTTTATATGGTTGGACAAGGACACCTGACCGATTTGGGCGATTGTTTTATGTTTAACTATAGAGGCGATCCTACTAGTTGCGACAACGATCTTACTAGAAAAGAATACGCTCCTTTATATCATAACTCAAAGGCGGTATATATAGGCGGCAGAGGAGGCGACGGCTATATTGGTAGCTGGAAAGATAATCGACCCGACGCAAACGCCTTTAGCTCCAGTATAACAGTCAATGGAATGCCCACTCCGGGAAACGCTTCCTCGCTAGGTCATCCGACTAAAGCTTTCGGCACGCCGGGCTATAAACCGATCGGCAGCAAACCGGATTGGCGTTACACGCTAGGATACGACCTACACACCTACAACCTACGTAACGTGCTGGGCAACAATCAAACGGGCGTAAATCTAAGAATGTTCGCAAGTATGGATTACTATTATATGGGCTTTCTTGCCTTCTCTACAACGATCTACGCGCCGCATATTCCGGAGATTGTTCAGGAGGGGACGTTTGGTCCCTGCCAAAGTACTCAAAGCCTAGCGGGCAGACGGCTTGATTATACGCTAACCTTTTACAATCGCGGCAACGAAAACGCGAGCGGGATTACCTTAACCGCCGATTTTGACGAAGGCGGATTGTTGCAATATATCGATCACAATCAGACTACGATCGACGGCGTGTATTATGCGGGTTCAAATTACAAACTCCCCGCCTCCGCCGTTACTTGCTCGAAAATGGCTTGGGGCGTAGAGTGCAAGTTTCGAGGCTCGAACGAGATCAGGGTAAGCGAGGGCTACGTGATGAAGTATTCCGTCGTATTCAACTCTAACACGCCGTCCGGTAATACGACGGACGTATATTGGAGCTACGCCTACCTAACCTACCACAACGCGGTTTCGGGCGAGCTAATAACAAAGCCCGCAGTCGTTAAAGATCCTTACTATATCCACGCCAACGATTGTTACGCCCCCATTTGCACCGATAACAAATTAGCCAAACCGGTAATCGGCTATCCGCGCACCAATAAAGGCAGCGGACTTTACGTTCTTAAACCCGCCCAAAGCGTCTATAGCTACGGGCATAATCCGTTTAACGAGCCTATGCTGGTCTATTGCGATCTTGAAGATTATAACGCGGTTGATAAAAACTCCAGCAAGATTAAAATATGGCTTCCTTTACCTATGTCTCAAAAGGGCGAGGCTAACCGTCCGATCAATAGCAACTTCGCTTTCACGAGTTTTTATAAACAAGGTTCGCAAAACTTTGCGGGCGCTTATTACCACCCCAAACACGTTCGCGAACCGCTTCCCGAAATTATGAAAGGCAAAATTAAAAACTCTTCGACAGGAAACTGGGAATGGAGCGCAAAAGGCGATCCGATCTACGGTTTGCGCCTTGATCTAGAAATGTTAGACAGAATAGGGTTTCACCGCTCTATGTATACGCAAACGTTTCCGACGTTTTCGGCGGGCGTTTCGCTTTCGCCGGACGCTAGAGGGTTTGCCGCTCATAATATAAACTTGACGGGAACTAGCTTATCGTTTGCTATGCAATACGGCGGTTGTTATGATCCGTCTAACCCCGCGTCTTTTGACTACATTCAGGATCCGTTAGTCGCTTCGGGGCATTTTGGGCAGGTTTATAAACAAACGCCTACGGGTCGCGGCGAAGCGTGCTTTTTGGCGTATGATCCCAATAAGACGCTAAACTGGAAAGGCGGGTCTGTTCTAGCCGCTTCGTATTTGGTTCAGTTAGGATCGGAAGGATCGTTGGGAGCGAATAAACCCTACAAATATATGGAACCAAAGAGCGGCAGACAGTTTTTCTACTCCTGCCGCGAGATTAAACGAAGCTACGCTAACGCGCAGGACGGCTTTTACCTCATCGATCCGCTCGATAATCAGGGCGTCCCTTTTGTCGCCTACTGCAATATGCCTAAAAAAGATCTCGGGCAAAGCAAAGAGGATATGATAACGACTAGCTTTTTGGCTCTTGACGGCGATATAGTGCGTAGTTCCGCCGACATTACAAAGGATACTTGCTTCAAAAAAGGCTTGACGCTCTTTGTCCCAACCTCTGAAGAGCTGTTTGAGAATATGCGAACGCGCCTTAACGAAGATAAACTTTACAAGTGGCAGCGCTATATGCCGACAAATAGCGGTTGGTACATACAGATGTCCGGCGGCGAAAGCGCGTTTAGCGGCGCTTTTTACATTCCAAGCTTAAAAGATAAGCTGATTTGGCCTTATGGGCCGTTTGGGCTCTATAAAGGATCGGGCGCGAACGACGGCGATTGGAACAGGTTAGACGCGGGAAAGGCTCTGCATTACCTAGATAGCGATCCTTCTACGGGAAATACTTTATTGTATCACTACGGCTGGAAAACGATCTTTGATAAAAATGGAACCGGTTCGGCTAACGCGGCGATCGGATCGATGTTTGACAGAATGATCGCCAAAGATTCCTCTCTTTCAGGCTTAAAACTCGAACCGACCTATTGGCTCTCCGACGGCGGTTGCTCCTACGAAGGATACAGCGAACCAAGCGGCAATTACGACGCGCATACGTGGCTAAACTATATGTTTGACGATAACGGCGCAGTGATTCACTGCGACGACGGCAACAATAAAACGCTGTTTGGAATGGGCGAATACTCCTACGCAAACTACGCCTGCATAGGTTTAGACAGCTACTTTCCGTTAAGAAACGCAACCGTTCCGAAAGAAGCCGGTGCTTGGGACGCTACGCTTGATCCGACGAGCGACGCGCCGGCTACCTTTACCAAAATAGCGGCGCTCAGAAAGACGGATATAAATATCAAGATCGCGCCGACAGACGTTGCGAACTATTCGGGTTTGCTATGCGCAAGACTCGTCGCCGCTAACTTCGACGGGACGTTTTCGCGCTACAAACCCAGCGGCGCGACCAATCCTAACGCAAACGCTATCGCTCTTTCGCCCGATTCGATGGACGATTATAAATGCGCGTCGATCGCCGATACGCAAAATCTTTTAACCGAGCCGCTTACGTTTAGCTGGAACTACGATCTAAAGGCTTCCACAAACGTAGTCGTAGAGGTTTTAATGTCTAATTGCGCGTTAATCGCGGAGATTGGAAGCGACGCGTGCGAAACGCACGACTTTAACGCTTCGCGTTTCAGTTTGCGCCCCGCGTTTTCGGGCGATACTTATAAAGATACGCTGGTCGCGGGAACGCCCTACTCTAACGTTGCGAATCCTTCGACAAAGCCGCCTACGATCGCGCTTCCTAACGGCGGTGTTAGCGTAAGCGCGACGGCGGGCTATAAAAGAGAATCTGGCGTTAGGCCATGCAACCCGATCTATGGGCTTTGCGTGCAAGCGATCGACGAGAAAATAGGCGACGTAAGCTCCGATATCGACGCCAACATCACCTTTAGCGGCGTTTTGTCCAATAAGGCTATCGTCAATAAGTTAAGCTACGACGACGTAGGCAAGATTACGCTGTATCTGCTTGATAAGAATTGGACGCAAATCGATCAGGATATAGACGCGGCGGCGGTCTATGGCGATGCGTTTAGGGACGCTCGCTGGAAGAACGATTGCGAAGTAAATAGCGACTCTAACGAGGCGAACTTAACGGGCGATAAATATACGAATATCAACTACGGCAAGATTGGCTGCGATATTAAACAAAAGATCGCCGAACTAAAGATCGTCCCCCATAAGCTCCAAATAGACGCTCTTACGATCATTGGCCCCTTTGAAAAGAAGTATTCAAGCGACTCTTCGTTTGTCTATTACGCCAACGAGAACGACGGCGCTTTGGAGCATAGGCAGTTTGCCAGAATCATAGTTAGCGCCAGCGCTAGAAACGCTAAAGGCAACGTTACGGGAAAATATAGCGACGGCAACTACAGCCAAGAGATTAACCACTCGATCGGATTTATGAACGCCGAATCGCAATCGGTAGATATGCCCCAAAGCGTCGCTAAAGACGAAAGCGGCGGCGATCGTTTCTGGACGTATTATTTTGACGGCGCGGATTTTAATAAGACTACGCCCGCAACGATATGGCAAGACGGCAAAGCCGATCTGACCTACGCGTTTAATTTCGGACGCAAACACAACCAAGCGAACCCCGTATTCTTTATGAAAGCCAAAAGCTCCGATTACGACTTTAACCTGTCGTTAAAAGATACGGACGACGTAACCGGCGACGGATATTGGGCTACAGATCGCGCGGGAGATTTCAAAGAGATCAGCTTCATTTACGGCAGGGCGAACGTTTTGGACATTTTAACTTACGATCAAGAGGCAAGCGTAACCTTTACGATCGACTACTTTAGCGATCGCGGTTCTAACGGGATCAGAAGCGCGTTTAAGTCGCCAAGTATTAGCGCCTCTAGCGCCGGTTGGTACGCGCTAAACGCATTAGCCGATACAAATACCGAAGCGAACGTTACGGCGAATATCAAAGGTTACGCCGAACAAGGAACGCCCCCTTCGATAAAGAACGCAAACGGCGCGATCTTTACCTATCCATTAAACGAACGCCGTCCGCGCAGATTTGTTTCGCACCTTAATATGCCCTCTTATCTATGGTATCACCCGTTTGGCAAAACCTATAAGACGGTCGTATCCGGAGAAGAGGAAACGCGCAAAGGCTGCTTCGAGCACCCTTGCGGCACGATCGAATTCGTCGCGCGCAGTAAAGACGAGTGGGGCGGTATAGGCGTTCGCAACGATCATAGGCATTACGACGACAACTCCACGAGAGAACATATACCGCTTAGGTTGGGTCGATAAAAGCCCGTTCGGCGAGTTTTATATTCTCTATTAGGGATCGGTTTGCCCGATCCCTAACTTTTATCGCTATTAAATCGACGATCGCGGGCGCTTTCGTTATCCCTGCGCCTCCCCGCGCTTAAATCGCTTAGAAAGGTTGGAACGACAAAAAAGCGGATTGCCGAACAACGGCAATCCAATAGTTTAATCGCTAAGAACGGTAACTTTGGTAAAAACATAGCGATCGCCGTATTCGCCTAAACCAAGCTCGCCGAAGTAGTTACTCCCCGCCGCATAGATTTTGCCGTCATTGGATAGCGCGAATGAATGATTGCCGCCGGTAAATATAGCGGTAACGTTTTTACCGTTTAAGCCGCTAATTACTTCAAAAGTATTGCGATCGATTATATCGCCTAAACCAAGCTGACCGCTATAGTTACGCCCTGTCGCATAAACCTTGCCGTCGCCGCTTAACGCGAACGAATTATCGCCGCCGGCAAATATAGCGGTAACGTTTTTGCCGGTTAAGCCGCTAATTTCTGTAAAAGCATTACGCCTACCGCCGTATTCGCCCAAACCAAGCTGACCCTCATCGTTATGCCCTGTTGCATAAACCTTGCCGTCATTGAATAGCGCTAGGGAGTGACCGTAACCAGCGGATATAGCGATAATGTTTTTAGCGCTTAAATCCGTAACTTCAATAAAAGTATCTCGATCGTTAAAATTACCTAAACTAAGCTGTCCATAATTGTTATCCCCTGTTGCATAGACTTTGCCATCGTTAGATAGCGCGAGAGAATGAGAAAAGCCAACGGCGATAGTATTAAACTTAACTTCGTTTCCGCCGCCATTACCACTTGAACCTCCGCCTCCGCCGCCTCCGCAACCAACCAGAAAGAGCGAAGCGAATAGGATCGCGAAAAGTTTGGTTAGTTTAGAGCAGAGAGAGAGGACTTCCAAACTTAAACAAAGTTGAAGTTTTTGCGGTAGTTAAACCAGATCGCTTATCCGCAATCTCTCTAATTGGCGACGATAGCGTTGTAGAGCTACGGTCGCGGACTAATGACGCGGATTGGATTAAACCAATCCTCCCTAAAGGTAACGATTGCATTGGCAACCTCCTTGTGCAATGAAATGCCGATAGACGCATACTAACCGAACTTGACCTAAAGCGCTATTAAATAACTGACGCAATTTAACGAAAAACGTTCGATTGTTGAAAGTTAATGTAAACGCGCTTTGATCTTTGTTTCTGTTAGCTTGTATTGCGGGACATACAAAAGAGCCGCAAAAAGCAAAAAAGACGCGAGTGGTTTTATAATCGCGTTTTTGTTACCATTGAGAACTTTAATTTAGGTTTATCGAATGAAACTTCTTGCGGTTTTGGGCGATCCGATCGCTCATTCGCTTTCGCCGTTGATGCACAATTACGTCTATCAAAAAAACGCGATCGAGGCGATCTATACGCGCATAAAAATCGCGGACGGCAAAAGGCTACGCGAAGTTTTTGAGGCAAACGACCTATACGGCGCAAATATCACGATACCGCATAAAGAGGAGGCTTTTAGGCTTGCCGACGAAGTAAGCCAAACGGTCGAGAAAATCGGCGCGGTTAATACGTGGGTCAAAAACGGCGATCGTATTATCGGACATAATACGGACGCGGAAGGTTTTATGAGCGCGGCGGCGATAAAAAGCGGCGAAACCGCGCTGGTTTTGGGCGCGGGCGGAGCGGCTAGAGCGGTTGCGATCGCTCTTTTGGAAAGGGGAATCGATTTTGCCGTTCTTAACCGAACCGCCGATCGATTAGCGTTTTTTGAGCGTTACGGCGCTAAAGTTTTCTTATGGGAAAACCCGCCGAATGAAAGATTTGATCTAATTATCAATACGACAAGCGCGGGCTTAAAAGACGATAGCCTGCCGCTTGAAATTAACGCGCTAGAAAATTACTTAAAAAACGCCAAAGGCGCATTCGATCTGATATACGGCAAAAAAACGCCTTTTTTACGGCTTGCCGAAACGCTTGGAGTAAAGGCGCAAGACGGCGAAAATATGCTTGTTTTTCAAGGCGCGATCGCCCATTCGCTATTTTTTGGCGGCGATCGAACGCAGATCGCGCAAGATATGAAAACCGCGCTAAGGTTTCCCGCGTTATGGCGTTAAGTATCGAGCGTAAATCCACCATTATTACAAGCGCGACGGCGTTTTTACTCTCTATCGCTAAGTTTATAGCGGGTATTTTGACGGGCAGTATGGCCGTTATTACTAGCGCAATCGATTCGCTTTTAGATATGGCGATGAGTCTTTTTAACCTATTCGCCGTTAAGCAAAGCGAGCTAAATCCTAACGAAACTTTCAATTACGGACGCGGCAAGATCGAGGGGTTAGCGGCGCTATTTGAAGGGATTCTGATCGCGCTTTCGGGAGCGTTTATTATCTATCAAAGCGCGCGCAATCTGATCGACGAAAAAGCCATTGGCGATCTTGGCGCGGCTATATGGGCGATGATTTTTTCTATCGTCGTTACGAGCTGTTTAATAATCGGGCTTACTACGGCGCTTAAAAAAACCAATTCGCTAATTCTTAAAGCCGATCTGTTGCATTATAAAAGCGATCTATGGACAAATATCGGGATTATCGTTTCGCTTGGGCTGATCGCCTTAAGCGGTTGGCATTTTATCGACGGAATGATTTCGATCGCGATCGCGATCTTTATTCTTTTCGGGGCGTTTAAGATTATGCGCGAAGGCGTTTTGACGCTTTTAGATCGCGCTATAGAAGAGCCGCTTTTAAGCGCTATATGCGCGATTATCAAAAAAGCGCCGCTCGTCAAAAGTTATCACTCTTTGCGAACGCGCAAAAGCGCCAAAACATATATAATCGACGTTCATCTTGTTTTTAACGACGATATTTCGTTAATCGAAGCGCACGACTCCAGCGATTTTGTAGAAAATGCGATCGCGGCGCTTGAGCCAAACGCCAAATGGTTAATCACCGTGCATCTAGATCCAAAAGACGACAGCCAAGAAAATAATTCTACCGGATAGCCATTCGTCGTTTATCTCACGCAAGTTATATCGTTCTTTTAACAGTTTGCCAATTTTTCAAGCTCGCGTACGTCGAGCGCCGCCGTATGATACCGCCGTTTAACGCGCGCGGTATTTTGGGGTAGATCTTGTTTAGCGCCGATCCGCCGTTTTACCCCAAAACCATAGTTTCTTTTCGGTCGTATGAGCGCCAAAAGTCGCCGTTTTTGGCTTCTGGCGTTCCAAAACCGCAGATTTTTTGCTTATTTTTTCAGCAAATTGTAATTTTTATGGCAAGATTAAGTTAGGCTTTCCTAAAATCTATTTGCATACCGCAAAAACCTATATAAGGACGGAAAATGCTAGAAATCAGATGGCACAGTAGAGCAGGTCAAGGAGCCGTTACGGGCGCGAAGGCGCTTTGCGAGGTAATGGCGGAAGATGGAAAATATGTGCAAGCGTTTTCGGTCTATGGCGCCGAAAAACGCGGCGCGCCAATGCACGCGTTTAACCGCATAAGCGACGAGGCGATCGTCGATCACAGCAAGTCAATGCTACCCGATTACGTTTTAGTGATCGATCCGTCGTTGGTTTATACCAACGTTTCGTACGATACAAAACCCGACGCGCGGTTTATCATCACGACGCACCTTTCAAAAGCCGATCTGATCAAGGAAGTTCCCGATCTGGCGGGCAAAAACGTAAGCGTGGTCGATTGTATTAGAATCTCGCAAGAAACGATAGGGCGGGCGATCCCAAATACGCCTATGCTCGGCGCGTTTATCAAGGTTTCCAACGCCTTTAGTCTTGAAAGTTTTTCAAACTCTATGAGTAAGATTCTTAAAAAGTTTCCGCAGAAAGTCATCGACGGCAACTTACAGGCGATCAAACGCGCTTACGACGAAGTTCAATAAAGGAGGATTTGTGGTAGACGAACATAATCTTTTAGGCTGGAGCGAGTTTGAGGCGGGCGCGACATTGTTTTCTTTTGAAGGCGATCGCGCTAATAACGTTTTTCACGAGAATAATTCAATCAAACATAGCGTCGCCGACTGGCGCGTGGTAAAGCCGATATTTAACCCAAGCGGCTGTATTCATTGTCAATTCTGCTGGGTTGGTTGTCCCGACACGTCGATCGTGGCGCAGGATAAGAAGTTCGGCTATATCGACTACGATCACTGTAAAGGGTGCGGGATATGTTCGGCTGTTTGCCCGACAAATCCAAAATCGCTCGTAATGTTTCCCAATCAGGTCAAACCCGAAGACGCGATCAAATCGTGGCCGGCAAAAGAAGAGAAGAAAAAGGAACAATGATGGCGAATATGCAAAAAGTCGTTTGGGATGGCAACACCGCCGCCGCGCAGGCTATGCGTCAGGCAAAAATCGACGTTGTGGCGGCGTATCCGATCACTCCTTCCACGCCGATCGTTCAGCGATATTCGCAATTTGTAGCCGACGGCGAGGTTTCTGGGGAGTTTGTTATGGTAGAGAGCGAACACTCCGCTATGAGCGCGTGCGTAGGCGCGGCGGCGGCTGGCGGGCGCGTGGCGACGGCGACAAGCTCGCAAGGTTACGCGCTGATGATCGAGGTTTTGTATCAAGCGGCGGGAATGCGTCTGCCGATCGTGATGAACGTGGTCAATCGCGCGCTTGCCGCCCCTTTGAACATTCACGGCGATCATTCCGATATGTATCTTGGGCGCGACGCGGGCTGGATCAACCTATGCGCTTTTAATCCGCAGGAGGCGTATGATCTGAACTTTATCGCTTTCAAAACGGCGGAGGATATGCGCGTGCGTCTGCCCGCCGCGATCAATCAGGATGGCTTTATCACAAGCCACACGACGGAGATCGTCGTACCGCTAGACGACGAAAGCGCCTATAATTTTATCGGCGATTACAAACCTCATAACCCTATGTTGGACTCCGAACGCCCCGCCACTTACGGCGCGCAAACGGAAGGCGAATGGCACTACGAACACAAAATGCGGCATAACCACGCGATCGTGGAGAGCCAAAAGGTCGTGGAAGAGAACTTCGCCGATTTTGCAAAACTTTCGGGACGACAATATAATGTCGTTGAAAGCTACAAAGCCGAAGACGCGGACGAGATTATCGTTTGTATCGGTAGCGTTTTCGGCACGACGCAGATCGCCGTAGATAATTTGCGAAAATCGGGGCGAAAGGTAGGATTGGTCGGTATTCGCCTATGGCGACCTTTTCCGAAAAAAGAGCTTGCGGCGGCGATCAAAAGCGCGAAGACGATCGCCGTTTTGGATCGCTCGGCGCCGCTTGGCACGACGGGCGCTCTTTACGGCGAAACGGCGGCGGCGATCGTGGAAAACGGGCTAAAAGCGACGCTACTTAACTATATTTACGGTTTAGGCGGGCGCGATACGACTGTGGAGCATTTAGAGGCGATCTTTGGCGAAGCGCTGGAGTGTTCCAAAGCCGGCAAACGGGTTAAGCCGATTATGCAAACAATCAACCTCAGAGGCAAACCTCTGAGCTTTTATCCTTAAGGAGAGCGCAATGAGCGAAATGAAACAGATTAGAAACCTCAAAGATTTTTCTACCTCGATCGAGCGCTTTCAAGGCGGTCATCGTCTTTGCCCGGGTTGTTCGCACGGCGTGATCGTCCGCGAGTTTGTCAATGCGACGGACGACGAGCTTTGTATTTCAAACGCCACGGGCTGTTTGGAGGTTTGCTCGACAATCTATCCTTTTACAAGCTGGAACGTTAGCTGGGTACACGTCGGCTTTGAAAACGCGGCGGCGACGATTAGCGGCGTAGAAGCTATGCATAAATCGCTGAAAAACAACGGCAAAAGCTACAACGACAAAGAGATTAAGTTTCTGGCTTTTGGCGGCGACGGCGGCACTTACGATATTGGCTTTCAGTCGCTTTCGGGCGCGGCGGAACGCGGACATAGATTTATCTACGTCTGTCTTGATAACGAAGGCTATATGAATACGGGAGGGCAGAGAAGCTCTTCCACGCCGATCGGATCTTCCACGACAACCTCGCCTTTTGGCAGGGTAAGCTACGGCGAAAAGAAGCAGAAAAAAGATCTCGTGGCGATTATGGCGGCGCATAAGTGCGAGTTTGTCGCGCAGATAGCCCCGGGTCATAAGTTTTTCAAAGATCTCGTGGCAAAGGCGCAAAGGGCGTATTCGGCAAACGCTCCCGTTTTTATAAACGCGATGAGTCCCTGCCCGACGGAGTGGAAGTTTGATCCCGCTCTTTCTATGCAAGTTAGCGAAGTTATGGTCGATTCGTGCGTTTGCCCGCTCTATCAGATCGAATGTAACGAAGAAAATTACGGCTACAAACTCACGATCACCTACGAGCCGAAAAACAAACTGCCCGCGCGCGATTATATCGCTATGCAAGGACGTTTTAAGCACCTTTTCAAGAGCGAAAACGCGCATATTCTCGATCTATGGCAGAAAAATGTCGACGCGCAATGGGACTACCTGCGCCGCCGCCAAGACGCCGGCGTATAGTTTAATCGCGCCTATTTGATCGCCGCTTTGCTTTATGCGATCGGCGATCAGGGGCGCTTGTTTAACGTTGGTTTCGCTTTAATTACAAAATCTAATTCATCAGATCGTAAGGATATAAAATGGCGCATGAAGAACAAAAGACTAAGGGCGGAGGAGTAGGCGCCACGTTTATCAATAACGATCGCATTTTGCCTAATAGCGCCCCGTTGAATACGCTCAAAACGCATTTCCCGCAATTTTTTGACACAAACGACAATTTTAAGACGGATAAGTTTCTTGAAGAGTTGAAAGCGAATAATATAAACGAAGCGCGCGACGGCTACAGACTTAGTTTTATTGGTAAGGATTACGCCCGTTTGCAAACGGGACGCGCTTCTGAAACTATGATTGTTCCCGATCGCGAACATAACGAAAAAAGCGAAAATAAAAACAGCGGCAATATATTTATCACAGGCGACAATCTGGAAGCCCTGCGCCATCTGCAAAACGCTTACGCAAATAAAATCAAAATGATTTATATCGACCCGCCGTATAACACGGGGCAGGAGTTTACATATTCGGACAGTTTTGAGTTTAACGACGAAAAGTTAAAAAGCGCGCTTAATTATAATGATGATGAAATCGCAAGGTTAAAATCTATTCAAGGTAAAAGCTCTCATAGCGCGTGGCTGACATTCATGTATCCGCGGCTTAAAATCGCGCAAAAACTTTTAAGAGACGACGGCGTTATTTTTGTAAGTATAGACGACAACGAACAGGCAAATTTGAAACTTTTAATGGACGATATATTTGGGGAGAGGAATTTTATCGTAATGTTTTTATGGAATAAAACAGCAACGCCACCAAGTCTATCTATTGATGTGAGAAAAAAATATGAATATATTTTATGTTATCAAAGAGCCAATAAACGCGAAAATGGATTAGTGGCTGGTGAAATTGAAGGTGGTGATATGCCTTTACTGAATGAAAGCAATAATGAAAGAAAATTAATTTTTGATAAAAAAGCAGTTAATTTTAAGATAAATGGACAATTTTGTGCAGGAATTTATGACAGAGTTGAGTTACTTGAAGATATTGAAATAGAAAATGGTAAATCAAAAACAGATTTAAAATTAAAAGGTAAGTTTAAGTGGGTACAATCAACATTAGAAACAGAAATTTCAAATGGAACCATTTTCTGGATAAAAACCAGTAAATTTGCAATTCGCTACGAAAGAAATGAAACAGGGGCTAAAACGCCGTCTAATATAATTAATAAAATAGAATGCAATGTTGGCACAAACGAAGATGCAAATAAAGAAATTAAAGAATTGTTTCATGATAAAGTGATTTTTGATTTCCTTAAACCAACTTCATTAATAAACTACTTTATAAAAATGGTTACCGACAAAAATTCTCTTATCCTTGACTTTTTCGCGGGCAGCGGCACAACCGCTCATGCCGTGATGCAGTTAAACGCCGAAGACGGCGGCGATCGCAAATATATTATGGTTCAGTTAAACGAGCCGACAAATGAAAATAGCGAAGCGCGGAAAGCAGGCTATAACACTATCGACGAAATAGCCCGCGAGCGTATAAAACGCGCCGCGCAAAAGATAAAATCCGAAGCGGGATTAAACGCGCAAGAGCTTGACTTGGGATTTAAGCATTTTCGCTTGGTAAATCCCGACGCCAAAACTATCGATAAAATCATAGAGTTTGACTCCGATAACGCAAGCTTATTTAACGATGATATGATAACGCCTTTTGCTTATCCCGAGACTAAAACAAGCGGACTTGATACGCTGCTTGCCACATGGCTCATTAGCGACGGCTTTGCGTTTAGCGCGCATGTAGAAGCGGTAAATTTCGCAAACTATCAAGCTTATTATATAAAAGACGCCGCCATGCTTTA
>JAISOU010000012.1 GCA_031275395.1 Helicobacteraceae bacterium
CATTACGATCGCAAGTTTTGCGGCGGCTTAAAAAAACTGCGTAACGTCGCGCTTGAATTTTGCTCCGTCGTCGTCTTTAGCCGATATAAACACCCCCCCCCCCCCCCCCGTCGATAAGCAAATTTAGTTTTAACGTTCTTTTATTGTCGTTAGCGTTTGCAATTCCGGCGTTTGGCGCGAGAACGCCTAGTTGCGCCGATCCTAATTTAAGTTCGTTAATTGAAGGTATGCCGACTACCAAGATTGGCGAAGTTATCGATAGCGGCTTTTATCTCTTAACGCCCGCGCAAAAAGTTTATACCTCTCTTGATCCTAGCGATCGCGATCTTTTTGAAGCGCCTCTTTTAGTTTTTTGCAAAGGGTTGAAAGCGTATAGCGATACGAAAAATCCAAATTCGGTGGAGGTTTATTTGCCGTTGGTTATAACTACGGCGGGAGCGAGTTACCAAAGTAATTGGCAACTGAACGGAAATATGGTTATCGATTATTTTGCGGGGCGGTGCAATTTAGGTCTTTCGTCAATATACTCCTCAGCCTATGAATACTATCATTATTGCCACATTCGCTCTGGGATATCGAGTATATGGGGGACGATGGCGCCTACGCTTCCAAGCGGCGATAAGCTTTCCGCATTGCGCTTAAATATGGGTTCCTTAGAGCTTAGCGTTAATAATTATTTTCCATTCAACAATATTAACCTTATTGGCACAAGTTTAACGATAGATCAGATTACAATGACGCCAAGCGCAAAATATCCGGATCCTAACGACTACGAGCATCAGGTTACTAATTGTTTTAATAACCAATTGATTTACGGGCATGATAATCAGGTCGTTAAGACAAATCTGCGAACGACAGGTCAATACGTTAGATACTGCGCGCTAGATAAATTGACGTTCAAGCAGTTAAACAACTACCGCGCTCCTATTAAAAAACGGACGGGAAACGCGGTAAAACTTTACGAGTCGTGTTTGGATATTTATAACGCCCAAAAAGACGCTACGGACGGCTACTATCTAGTTAATCCGCCAGCCAACAAAAGCGTTCCATACGTCGCCTATTGCAAAATGCCGGAAGCGGGCGCGCAATCTGAAGACAATTACGCAAAAACGATCTTTTTGGCGCTGGAAAGCAGAATACAGAGCAGAGCGTGGGATACGCTCGAGGATACCTGCGCAATGCTTGGAATCGCTTACTTTGTGCCGACCTCTAAAGCGAAATTCGACGAGATGAGAAAGTTTTTACTTGATCGAAAGCCGCAATGGGAAGGCTACACGGGCACGATCAATCAGTGGTATAGGGATATGATAGGAAATCAAACCTCTAATTTTCCAGTCGCGTCCGTAAGAAATAACGCCTTTTGGCCATTTGGTTCGCTTGGCATTTATCACCCCGAAAACGGAGGCTCTTGGAGTATTTTTCAGAACAAGGCGATAAATAGCGAACAAATGGGTTCTGTCGTATATAACGGAAAAAAGTGGAAATCCATTCTCGATCCTAGCGACAATATTGGTCAATCTTACCTTGCCAAACTCCGAGAGATGGACGGACAGGCAAACGCGGAACTTCCGACGGCTTGGTGGATCTCCGACGAACCCATTAGCGGTTTGAAGGAACCTAGCGGCAATTACGATAAGCTAACATGGCTTGCTTATGTTTTTGATTCAAGCGGTAATTTGGCGTATATCGACGATAGTAACAGCCCCGCGATCGGCAACACGATAGGCAACAAGGAATTGACGGTGTATTCCTACCCGCACTACGTATGCCAAAGTTTAGATAGCTACGTATTAGCTTCGGTAGGCGTTAGCGATGATCCGCCCGTAGCCGCCCTCGCTTGGGACTCTACGCTTGAACCCGCAAAGGACGATCCCGCAACCTATACGAAAATGGCTAAGCAA
The DNA here is from genome assembly GCA_031275395.1 of Helicobacteraceae bacterium. Lineage (GTDB taxonomy): Bacteria > Campylobacterota > Campylobacteria > Campylobacterales > SZUA-545 > JAIRNH01. The sequence continues at coordinate 1,902 of JAISOU010000012.1, forward strand.
ACTTACCAAGACCCAGTTACTAAAAAGATCTTAGAGCGGGATGATATACAGATTAAGATCGCTCCCGCAGATGTAGAAGGATACGATGGTTTGCTATGCGCTAGATTAAAGATCAAAGATTTAACTAAAAAGGGTTTAACTAACGAAAACGTTTATTCCAAGCCTTACTCTATAAGCGGATCCGATCTTAACGCTCCCGTTTTAACTTCCAACGAAACTGCGGACGGTTATAAATGCGCCGCCGTTATCAAAACCCAAAACCTTAAAACCAATCCTATCGTCTTTAGTTGGAACGACGACTTTATCGCCTCTCCAGAGGTATCCGTAGAGGTCTTAACGTCTAATTGCAAGACGATCGAGCAAATGCAAAGCGCAAGCGGGTGCAATACAAACCCTTCTACGGCTTCTAATTTTAGTCTGCGTCCATCGTTTGAAGGGGGCGTATATGAAGGCAAGCTGATCTCTGGAAAGCTATACGGCGATCCGTCTTACCCTTTGGCTACTCCTCCTATCAATCCGCTTCCCGGCGGTATTAGCGCTTCGGCTACGATAGGATATAAAAGAAATTCCGGAGCGCAGCCCTGCAACGCGGGAAACGGGCTTTGCGTTCAAGCGATCGATAAAAAGCCGAGCGTAGGCGACGTAAGCGATAAAGCGGACGCAAATATATCCTTTACGGGAATCGCGGATATCGGCGGCGCTACGAAAGCGAATTTTCACAAACTAGGTTACGATAACGTGGGAGAGGTGGAACTGTGGCTGTTGGATAACGAATGGACGATAATCGATCAGAGCGGCTCTAACTACGACTGCGAAAACGGCAGCGACTCTACGGAGATCAACTTCACGCTTTCTAAAGATAAAAACCCCAACTGGGGCAAGATCGGTTGCGTCGTCAGACATAAGATTGGCGAAGTAGAGATAAACCCCTATGAGTTAAACGTAACCAAGATGACGATCAAGGGTTCTATATTGTATGAGAGCGACGCTTCGTATGTTTATTACGCCAATACCGGCGAGGTAAATCTATCCGCAAACCCTCTTAACGATAAAAAGCAGTTCGCGATAGTAGAGATTAACGCCGAAGCGTTAAACGCCAAAGGCGGCGTTACCGATCTATACTCGGATGGCAACTACAGCAAAGAGATTACGCACGATATGATCTTAACGAGCTTCTCCGAAAACGATATGCCTACCGCAGTCATAGACGCTCTTTGGAGCGGCTACTGGAACGAGACGGACGAAACCGCCGATACTGTTACTCCTCCTAGCGTATGGCAAAGAGGCAAGGCGGAAGGGCTTAAATACGTCTTTAACTTTGGACGCGAGTTTAATAAGCCAAATCCCGTCTTGTTCATGGAAGCTAAGGACGTTAATCCAGACTTTAACCTTACGTTAACGGAAACGTTAAATAATGACGTTAATGGAAGCGCCGCATGGACTGCGGGGTTAGCCGACGAGTTCAAACGCATCGACTTTATCTACGGTAGGGCGCATCTAAGAGACGTTAGTACCAAGACAGACGAGGCAAACGTTAGCTACGTTATCGATTACTTTAGCGATAGGACTGGAAGCGGGGGCGTTAGAAGCGTTTCCGCGTTTAAGATTCCAAGCGCTTTAACCTCTAGGGCGGGTTGGTATAGCATACCGCAGTACATAGACGGCGATACGAAAGGAACGATAAGCGCGGATCTTGGAGAGGGGACTGTGAATAAGCCTAATACGTCTAACGGCGTTGAAGCGAAGTTCGAGTATAGCGCGGACGAACCTAGACCTCGCAGATTTACTTCGCACTTAGATATCCCATCTTATCTGTGGTATCACCCCTTTGGTAAAAACGACGGTTATCAAAAAGTCGTTCCTTTGGAAGTGCAAACCCGCAGAGGTTGCTTTGAACACCCTTGCGGCGTTATCGAGTTTCTTACGCCCGTTATAGACGGATGGGGCGGTATAGGCGAGAGCGACGACGGACGTCATTACGACGATAATTCGACGAAAAATTATGAACCGTATAGGTTGGGGCGGTAATAACGACTTGGTTGAGGACTGATTGGCTAAGGTTGATAAAAGCGTCCTATTCAAGCGAGCTTATATTAGGGATCGGATCGATCCGATCCCTAATAAATTCAAGATCAATTTAATTTTAATTAACGAGGACATAGAAAATCAAAAACTATAGAGGTTCAAAGAGTTGCGTATTTGTTAGCGAAACAGGCAACCGAATCATTCCTACGCAAGTCCCACTCAATTGATCTAGCGATATAAATCAAACGCTAATCTTTCTTAATTATTGATTAAAACGTTGCAATCGAATCGCAATAAGCGATATTTGCGACAGTATATATTGACAATTCAGCTGTCATAATATATAATAACGGCGCAAAACGATACAAAGGAGGTCGAACGTGAGCGAAAAAACGTTCTCACTGGACGAGCTTAGTAGGCTTGTCAATATCGATAAGCGCACGATTCGCTACTACATACAGATCGGCTTGATTGCGCGTCCGATCGGCGAAACGCGCGCCGCCCGCTACGACGAAACGCACGTAAAAAGCCTTTTGCGCGTCAAAAACTTTCGCGAAGCGGGGTTATCGCTGGAGCGCATAGCCGACGTTCTTAGCGATCGCGGCGACAGTCCGCCCCCAACGCGCAGACGGCGGGGCGAAATACAAACGCGCAGTCATATCGCCGTCTGCTCCGGCGTGGAGATTTCAATCGCTCCCGACGAATCCGAACTTACGCCCGAACAGGTTAGAGAACTGATCCGTCAAATTGCGGCGCTAGCCGAAACTTTCAATAAGGAAAACGACAATGAGCAATAACGCATGCGGTCTTAGAACAACGAGCGGCGAATCGATCGCGCTTAAATCGGTTGAAATCGACGTTCGTATCGAAGGTTGGATACTAATCAAAACGCTTCGCCAACGCTATCGCAACGATACGCAAAACAATCTGGAGGTCGTCTATTCGTTTCCGCTCGCTTACGACGAAACGCTGTTGTCTATGAACGCGACGCTTGACGATAAGCGGCTCGAAGCGCAAATTATGGAGCGAAAAGAGGCGGCGGAGAGCTACGAAAAGGCGATCGAAAAGGGCGACGCGCCGATATTGGTCGAAATCATAGCGGACGGCATAGCGTCGGTCAATCTTGGCTCAGTCGCGGCGGGCGCGGAAGTATCGCTTAAGATTGTATCCGCCGTCGCGCTACGGTTTGTCCGCGAGCAAATTCGCGTAACGCTGCCCTCTACGATCGCGCCGCGCTACGGCGATCCCATAGCACAAGGCGGTTTGAAGGAGCATAACGCGATCGGCGTCGATCCGCTGGTCGAATATCCGCTGAACATAAGAATCGAGCTGATTGGCGAGGCGGCAAACGCGGCGATCTCCTCGCCAAGCCATAATTTGCGTATAAAACGCGACGGCGAAACGACTGTGGCGAGCCTAGCCGACAAAGCGTTTATGGATCGCGATTTTATTTTGATTTTGGACGAAATCAAGCAAACTTCCGCCGTTTTGGTCGCGCCCGACGGCGACGAATTCGCGGCGATCGCCACCTTTTATCCGCGTTCGTCAAGCGCCTCCCAACCCGTTCGGCTGAAAATACTCGTCGATTGTTCGGGATCGATGAACGGCGATAGCATAAGGTCGGCAAAGCGCGCGCTAAGGCGGATCGCAAGCGAGCTTGACGAAGCCGATTTTGTTTCTTACAGCCGTTTTGGTTCTACGACGGCTCATGATTTTTCGTCGCCGCGCCCATGCTCGACTAAGGTTTTAGGGGCGTTAAACGCCGCGATCGAAGCTACAAACGCCGATCTTGGCGGCACGGAAACAAAAGCGGCGCTGTTGGAAGTGTTTAAGCTGGGCGCTCAAGACGACGAGTCGTCAAACGTTTTGCTGATCACGGACGGCGAAACATGGGACGTAAAGGAGATTATCAAAACGGCGAAAAAGTCCGCGCACAGGGTTTTTGTCGTGGGAATCGGCGCGGCGGCGGCAGAAACGTTTTTACGCGATTTAGCCGAGCAAAGCGGCGGCTCGTACGAGGCGATCGCGCCAAACGAGGACGGCGAGAACGCGATAGCCAGAATGTTTTATCGAATGCGCGGCGGCGCGTTGAAAAACGCCGCGATCGATTGGTTTCAAACGCCCGCGTGGAGTAGCGATCTGCCGCGAAGCGTCTATGGCGGAGAAACTTTGCGCGTTTTTGCCAAGCTAAAAGCGCCGCCGAGCGAAACGCCGCGTTTGTCTTACGCGCAAAGCGGCGAAAATGTAGCGATCGACGCGCCGATCGTTTTATCGCAAGATAGTATCGTCTCAAGGCTTGTCGCCGCGCGCAGGATAAAGCAAACGGACGACGCGAAAGAGCGGCTGAATTTGGCGCTGAATTATCGGCTGCTAACCGACGAAACCGCGCTGTTTTTAGTGCATGAGCTTGCGCAAAAATCTGACGGTACGCCAATGTTGCATCAAGTACCGCAGCAGCTCGCTGCTGGTTGGGGCGGATATGGACGCGTTTCAATACACGGACAAGCTAGCATTTACGCCTTCGCGATCTCTGGGTTCGCGTGTTATCGCTTGGGCGTTACAAGAGGCGCTAATCCGTTAAGCGCGCTTCCTTCAAATGAACCGGATCGGATTTGTATTGAGCAAGATATAGACGCCGTTATTTCGCGATATAAAAGCGACTTTTGCGATCTGTATTTTAAGATTTCAAATTACGTTAACGTCAATCGAGAAATTGAAGGCGAACGGCTTACCGAAATTACCGCCGAACGTCTTTTGGCGGGCGCTAACTTTGTCGCGAACAAACAACTTGACGCAAAGTTATGTTTGGTTGCAAACAAGCATAAAAATACGCTTGGCTTTTTTAAGCGAGTTTATCGAAAATCCGATCGACAGATCGCGGACGAATACAAAGTCGCGCTTGGGCAAACGTATATCGGCGCGGGCGAAATTATCGCCGTCGCCTATATCGGCGACGAAAACGATCCAAATATGGTTTTGTTGGGATACGACGCAAACGCCGCCGTTTTATCGGTTATCGCGCTAAAAACGCCGTCGGAAACTTTGCTAAAAGCGGTTATTAAATGTTCAGCCCTAAGCGGCGCCGTTAATCGCAAAAAGCTATTAAGCGATCTAAACCTCCCGCCCAAAACCAAAATCGCGCCCGCAGTTTTAGCGGATAATTCGATCGAGTTTCAGGAGGAGACAAATCGCCCCGCTATCGCTAAACTGATAGCAAAATTAGGCGTAACGATCGCGCTAAAATAACGTTTCGATCGCCTTCGTTGCCAAAACGAAGGCGATCCGTTACAAAAAACAAAAGCAAACGTTTTGCCTTAACGCTTACGCTCGATCAAATTCGTCAAATAACCGATCCAAACGCCGCCCGCTTTCGCATATTACATATACGGGAATAACGACGGTTGTAGGTTTTACGTTACCACAAAGCGACGGCAAAACGCTTAATCTCTTGCCAGCGCGTCGATCGGGTTTAAGTTAGAGGCGTTTCGCGCGGGCGCGTAGCCAAATATTACGCCAAGCGCCGACGAAAAGATCAAAGCGATCAAAACCGCGTCTAAAGAGAGTATCATCTTAAAATCGCTCATCAGGCTATTAAAAATAAGCGCGAATAACAACGCGAATAAAACGCCTATCATTCCGCCGATTAAAGAGAGTAAAATCGCTTCGGTTAAAAACTGCCGCAATATATTATTTTGTTTTGCGCCAATCGCCATTCTGATACCAATCTCTTTAGTTCTTTCCGTTACGGATACAAGCATAATATTCATCACTCCCACGCCGCCGACAATAAGCGCTATAAACGCTATGGAAGAGATCAAAAGCGTTAAAACGTTTGACATATCTTCCACCAATTTTCTAACGCTATCGCTATTTAACGTGAAAAAATCTTTCGTTCCGTGAAGAGCCGTTACGACTTTGATTAGATTCTCTTCGGCTATATACGAGTTAATATCGTCTGAAATCTTTATCGTAATACCCGCTATTTCTTGACTTCCTATTATTTTATACATAGCGGTTGTGTATGGAGTATATATCTCTAAACTGCTGTTAGGAGGACCGAAAACCTCCTCTTCTTGCATAATCCCAATGATCGTAAGCGGTTGTTTATTAAAAAGGATAATCTGCCCGATTGAATCGCGCTTGCCCAAAAGTTCTCTTTGCGTGTTGTGATCTATGATCGCAACCGCCGCCGCCTCTTTGACCTCTGAGGCGCTAAACTTTCTGCCCGCCTGAAGTTTTTTATTAGAGTTAAGCTCTAAAAACTCGGCGCTAACTCCTTGTAACGACGACAATAGAGAGATATTTTTATAGGCGATCAAGCCGTCGTGGGCGACGATCGGGCTTACGCTATCGACATAACTTAGTTTTGACAAAATCTCCGCGTCGCTTTGCTTTAACGTTTTTATCTTGCCCGCGTCTTTATCGCCAAATCCTTTGCCCGGAAATATCGTAATCGTGTTTGTTCCTATCGCTTTTACCCGTCCCATAATTTGCTCTTTCGATCCCTCGCCAAGCGCGAATACCGATATTACGGAAGCAATCCCTATAATAATTCCAAGCATAGTTAATAGCGATCTCATTCTATGGGCTAAAATAGCCTGAATAGACATTCCAAGACTCTCGCAAAATTGGTATTTGAAATAGTTAAATCTACTTTTGATCTTTGGGATCTCTTTATCTTTTATCTCGTATATTTCGCCGCCGTTTCTCGTATCCGATACGATCGCGCCGTCTTTGAGTTCGATTATTCTATTTGCGTAAGAAGCTATTTTTTGATCGTGAGTTACTAAAATAATCGTATGCCCTTTTTTATGCAGATCTTTAATAATTTGCATAACCGTTTCGCCGCTTTTGCTATCCAACGCGCCCGTTGGCTCGTCCGCTAATATGATCTCGCCGCCGTTTATAAGAGCGCGGGCGACGCTAACTCTTTGCTGTTGTCCTCCAGATAGTTCGTTAGGTTTGTTTTGCGATCTGTTTTCAAGTCCTAAATCGCTTAATAAGCGTTTTGATTTTTCGGCTCTTGTTTTGCCGTCCAAGCCATAATAGATAGAGGGCAAAGCGACGTTTTCAACCGCGCTTAGGGCGCTTAAAAGGTTATATCTTTGAAAAATAAATCCAAACGTTTTACATCTAAGTTCCGCCTGCTCGTTTTTGTTCATTTTTGAAACTTCGACGCCGTTTATCTTATACGATCCAAAAGAAGGAGTATCTAAACAACCGATAATATTCATTAAAGTCGATTTTCCAGAGCCAGATTGCCCTACAATCGCTACAAAATCGCCCTTATCTATCGATAGGCTAACGTTTTTTAACGCATAAACTTCGGCGCTTTTCAAACCAAAATGTTTGCTTATGTTTTCTATTTCTATAATTTTCATAGGTTTATAACGCGTCTACCCCTTCTGGGACTTCGTTTTCTTTCGCTTGGATTTGGCTTTTGGACATTTGAGTTATTACCAGCTCCTCGCCCGCGTTAAGTCCGCTTTTTACCTCGACGTATAGATGGTCGTATAGTCCGGTTATTATCTCTTTTTCCTGCGTCTTTTTATCCGCGATTGTTTTAACCCATTTGCGTCCGTTTTTTTCGCTAACTGCCGTTATCGGAACGATTAAAACGTTCTCCGCGCTCTGTATATCTATTTCGTTTTGAGTCGTCATACCTATACGAAACTTTCCGTCCGCGTTTTCATACTCTACCCTAGCGTAATAGTATATCGCTTGCTTTTCGCCTACGACGCCGCTATATTGATCGTTTGTCAATATCGTCAAACTCGGATCGATAGATTTTAACGGCGCTTCATAAACCGCGTCTTCGGAGAGAACGGAAAACTTTACCTTTTGTCCCTCTTTAATTTTTAAAATATCGCCTTCGGATATTTCAATTAGTATCTCTATTTTGCTTAAATCCGCAATCTGCGCAATCGTAGGCGCGTTTTGCAAGGCGTTTAGCGTTTGACCTACCTTTACCGGCAAAGATACGATCGTTCCGTCAAGCGGCGCGGTTATCGTGGTATAGGTTAGGTTTTTCTTGGCGCTTTCAAGCGATATTTCGGTCTGTTTTACCAGCGAAGCGCCCTCGGCGACTTTTGCTTTTGCCGATTCGTATTCGTTTTCCGTAACCTCAACCTCTTGCTCGGATATCGCCCTATTTTTTAAAAGCGTTTTTGATCGCTCGTATTTGGAGCTTGCTATTTTCAACGCGACTTCGGCGGATTTTAACTGCGCTTTATAACTATCTAACCTTAGCGGCGCTAACGGCGACTTCGTTTTGCTGCGTTTCGGAATCGATCTGCGCTATTAGATCGCCCTTTTTTACGACGTCGCCTATCTTGACGTTGATTACCTCTATCTGCCCTGAAACCTGCGCGCCTACATTAACCAATTTTATCGCGCCGATCTCTCCCGCGGCATTTACCGTTTTTCTAATCGAGCCGATTTTAGCTTTATCGGTTATGTACCTTATTTCGTCCGAATTATAAAAAAACGCAAAACAGAGGCTTGCGCTTGCCGCGATTAAGAAAATAACCGCCCATTTTTTACCGATTTTCATCTGTTTTCCTTATCGATCATCTTTTAGAGATGTTTTTCTAAAATCCTATTAACGACGCCCATCGCGTCGCATACCTCTTGAAGCTCGCCGGCGCTAAGAGGCTCAAAGAGTTTCATAATGCGAACTCTTAACTGTTCCATCATCTCGTTTCTTACCTCTTCCCCCCCTTGGCTTACTGAATAGAACGTGTTTCTTCGATCGCTTTGGTCGATCTCTCGGACTATCAACCCCTTCTTTTCCATCTGCGAAAAAAGAACGCACAGCGAGGAGGAGGACATTTCCAAGTCAGCGGCAATATCTTTTAGCCTCATTTTGCCTTTTTCGCTAAGTCTTTCAAGGATTGAAAATATCCGACGCGGGTGTTGTCCAAACGAAAGGTTCATTTTTTCCGCAAGTTTGTGCATAACGTTGCGGTTTCTTTCAAACAGCTCCGTGACCTTTCTCTTGTTCATAACGCTCTCCTACTGGATTATTTTGCAAAAAATGATTTTTGCGATAAATAGTTTAGCGCTAAAATAATTATTTGTCAATAATTTTTTAGAAAAAAAATGAATTATCTTGATTTTACGGCGCAAAGCCGCTTCAGACCGGCGTTTTTGCGCCCCGCTCCGCCATAGAGCGCCGAAAATCGCGGCGATTTTGGCGATAGGCGCTACGATAGCGGCGAGAAAATCTAAAAGAGCGTTATGAAAGAAGTCCGTTTTATCGATCTTTTCTGCGGTATGGGCGGCTTTCGCCAAGCGATGATCGAGGTTTGCCAACAATACGCGATCGCGCCGCAATGCGTGTTTTCCTGCGATATTGATAGATTTTGCCAAGATAGTTACGAGGCAAACTTTGGCGAACGCCCTTACGGGGATATTACAAAAATAGACGAAAACGCCATTGCCGATCACGATATTCTATTCGCGGGTTTTCCCTGTCAGCCCTTTAGTATTATCGGGCAAAAAAAAGGCTTCGAGGATACGAGAGGAACGCTGTTTTTTGATATTGCGCGGATATTAAAACATAAAGCTCCAAAAGCGCTAATACTAGAAAACGTTAAACAGCTTGTAACTCATAACGGCGGTAAAACTTTACAGGTCGTTTTAGCGACGTTAAAAGAGTTGGATTATTACGCCCAATACGCCGTTTTGAACGCTTTAGATTACGGCTTGCCGCAAAAAAGAGAACGCGTTATTATCGTTGGATTCAAAGAGCGAAACGATTTTTCTTTTCCGCCGCAGATCGAAAGCTATAAACCGCTTTGCGAGATTCTTGAAAAAAAGGTCGATCAAAAATATTACGCTTCGCAATATATTACAAATAAACGCAAAGTAAAACATCAGTCCAATTATCCTCTATCGATATGGCACGAAAATAAATCGGGCAATATCAGCTCCTATCCCTATTCGTGCGCGCTTCGATCGGGCGCGTCGCATAACTATTTGCTTGTCAATGGCGAAAGACGATTAACGCCGCGAGAGATGTTCAGGCTGCAAGGATTTCCCGATAGTTATAAGATTGTCGTCAATGATCATCAAGCCAAGAGGCAAGCGGGAAACGCGGCGCCGATCAATATCGTTAAAGCCGCGATCGTTAGCGTTTTGCCCTATATTATTAAAGGTTCTAACGATGAGCGACGTTTTTGATAAAAGGCTTCGTAGTTTTGTAATGCGGCAGGTAAAAAGCGCTAAAAATCGATCGACCGAATTAAAATTGATCGAGTTTTTTAAGGCGAATAAAATCATAGGTTGGCGCAGAAGTTTTAAGCTCTTTGGCAAACCGGATTTTGCCTTTCCAAAGATAAAACTTGCCGTATTTGTGGACGGTTGTTTTTGGCACGGACATAACTGCCGCAACGTTACGCCAAAAGATAACGCGGAGTATTGGAACGCTAAAAGGGCTAGAAATATCAAACGCGATCGACTTGTTACGGAGTTTTTGCAAAAAAAAGGTTGGCGGGTTTTACGCATTTGGGAGTGCGAATTAAATCGTAAAAATATCGCCTCGCTCGATCCTTTAAGTTTTGCAAAATAAACAAACAATCGACGATTTCTAAACCAACCTTATTTGCTAAAACCTACGATCTCTTTCATTCCCGCGTTTCTCCGCAATGGACGCTTCGCGGGCATAACGAGAAAGGGCTGGAATGATAAAAAACGCCGCTTGCGCTAAATCGGGCGAAGCGGCATATCGATCATAGTTTTGCGACTATATCCAAGACAAAATCGGCGCTAATTCTCGCGCTGGATTCCAAAAACGCGTCAAAGTTAAAGCCCGCGTCCATATCCGCCGCGTCGCTAATCGAACGCAAAACAAAGATCGGAACGCCGAAACTAGCGCATACGCACGCCACAGCCGCGCCTTCCATTTCAACCGCGTCGGCTTTATAGCGTTCGGCGATTTGCGTTTTTTTCGCGCCGTCCGCGATAAACTGATCGCCCGTAGCGATTATCCCTTTTCCCAATTTTATGCCGCGTTCAAACGCAATGCTCTCGGCGACTTTATTCAGATTAGGATCGGTGGCGAAAAAATCGCCCGTTTCGGGGATAAAACCTAGCGGGTGTCCAAACGCGGTAATATCTACGTCGTGCTGAACAAGGCGCGTCGCGTAGATCAGATCGCCAATATGCAAAGAGTTATTGATCGCCCCCGCCACGCCGCTAAAAAGGATCGTTTTCACTCCGAAACGCTCGATTAAGATCGTAGCCGTAATCGCCGCATTGACCTTCCCAATACGACTGTAGGCCGCAAAAACCGCCTTTTCGCCATATACCCCTTCGTAGTATTTGTTGTCGCCTACAAGGTAGGTTTTTACGCCGCTTAATTTGCCCAAGATCGGATCGATCTCCTCTCTCATAGCTCCGATGATTCCTATCATTGTTCGTCCTTACTTAAGATTTCTATCGCGCTTTCGAGATCGTCGGCATTCGATACGCCGATACTCTCTTTTGCGGTAATTTTTTTGTTTAAGCCTTTCAAAACGTTTCCGTGCCCAAACTCTATAAACAGATCGGTTTCGTTTTCGATCGCCGAAATGCTCTGTTTGTAAAGAACGGGCTTGACAAGCTGATCGCCCAAAGCCTCGATCGCCTCGCTTTTGGTCTGATAGCGTTTTAGCGTCGCGTTGGATACGATCGGCGCGATAAAGCGATCGTTTAGCTTTTGGCTTAAAAGATTCTTTAACGGTTCGCGCGCCGGCTCTAAAAGCGGACAGTGGCTGGCGACGGACATATCCAGAAGAAGCGCGCGTTTTGCGCCGATAGCTTTAGCGCGATCGACTAGGCTCTCCAAATCCGCCTTGATTCCAGCCAAAACGATCTGCCCGTCGCAGTTGTAGTTTGCCGCCCAAACGCGCTTGCCCTCTTTTTGCGCCGTTAAACAAAGCTCTTGCGCCGCTTCGTCGCTTAAACCAAGCGTAACCATCATACCAGCCCCCGCGCCCTCGCAGGCTTTTTGCATGAACTCTCCGCGCTTTGCGGCGATCGCTACCGCGTCGCCAAGCGTCAAACCGCCCATCGCGCTAATCGCGCTTAATTCGCCCAGCGAATGCCCGAGCGCGTAAAGCGGCTTGATCGACAACTCGTTTTCAAAGAGCTTGTAGGCGATTAACGAAACGAACAAAATCGCCGGCTGCGTATATTCTGTGCGCCCCAAGCGATCGTTTTCGACGAAAAGAATCTCGCTTAGATCGTAGCCAAGCGCGTCGTTTGCCTCGCTTAGCGCCTCTTTGGCGAAGTCGTAGCGATCGACGAAACTTTTGCCCATACCGACCGCCTGAGATCCCTGACCGGAAAAAATACAAGTTATTTTTTTCATTCCCCATTCCTTTTTTTGCGATTTTAACCTTTACGCGCTTCAAGGGCAATGGCGTAAAATGCGACCTATGACCGCCGAAACATTTTTGTCGCAACTAAACGCTATGTCGTCCGATAAGCGCGCCGCCTTTTCGCAAACGGCACTGAAACTAAGCAAGCTATCCGCCGCGCAGGTCGTAAGGAGTATGCTAGACGATCGGGATTTTGGCGTTCGGATCGCGGCGATCAAGGCGATTCGCCATTTTCAATTCGACATTTACGAAAAATCGCTGATCCGCCTTCTGCTCGACGAGCAAAACGAGGTAAGGGTCGCCGCTTTGAAATCGCTTTGCAGTTTTGGCAAGAGCGAGCATTTCAAACTCGCCCGCGCCTTTTACGACGAAAACGCGGAGCTGCGCGGGCTGATTATCGATTCGTTCGTTAATTTCAGCGATCAGTACGACGCGCACAATTTCATCTTTTATCTGCTCGACAGCGCGAACGAGAAGATACGTCAATGCGCTATCAACTGGTTTGAAAAGGCGTTTGGGCGCGATATTTTTCTTCCGTGGATCGCGCAAATCTACGAAGATTCCCCTTGGTCGTTACGACTCTACTTTGAAGAGCTTTTCGCGCACCGCCTGAAACTGCTGTTTTCGCACCCGCGTTTTGGATACCGATTTAAGCTCGTTTGGTTAAATAAAAGGATCGCCGTATGAACCGCGCCGAAGCTTACGAGCTACTTAAAGGATTTTTGAAAGCGGGCGTGGATTGCGCGATTATCGGCGAGGCGCAAAGCGGCAAAACCGCGCTCGCCAGATCGCTTGCGCCAGCCGCGCCGATCTTACGCGCAAGCGAGGTTTCAAACGAACATCTAAGCGCGATTAGATCGCTTCTGATCGGCACGGATATTGCGATTATAGAAAACGCCGCGAAGGAAAACGCGCTATTTTTAGAGGAGCTTTTATCGGTTAGGGCGATCTTAGGAACGCCGTTTGAATGTCGTTTTATCATTACGGCGCGGCAAAATCTGGCTATCGACGCGATCGCTACGATTAGCCTCGAGGCGATCGCGCCACAGGAGTGGTTGAAATGGGCTAGATCGGCGCATATTCACCCCGCGCTGATCTCGCTTGCCGCGGACGATCCCGCGTTTTTAAGCCGCCATCATTTTCGCTCGATCGAAGCTCTGTCGCGCGTTCTTAGCGCTAGACCTTCTATAAAAACGCTGGAAGCTACGATCGGCTCTATACTCGGCGACGATTTGGGGGCAAGATCGACGCTAGCGGAGTTTATCGCCGCGCCGATCGAATCGCTCGAACATATCCGCGCCTCGACCGACGAAAACGCCAAAGCCTATGAAACCGCGTTTATCGAACGGCTAAAAACCAAGCCTAAACCGGAGGATTGCCAGCACTTTGCGCGACACGTCGCCTCTTTAGCGCAAAGCGAGCCAAAAGAGGCTTTGGAGCTACTTAAAGAGCTTCTTAAAAGCCAAAAAGCCGCCGAAGCTCTCGAAACGACGTTAAAAGAGCCAAGCGTTCAAAAGATGATCGATAAAACGATTCAAGAGCTTTCTTAAACGCTTTTTATTTGCGCGCGATCGCAACGCGCTAAAACGCCGCCGTAAGCGCTAAAACTCTTCGCATATTAAACTCATTTTTATAACGAATAGGCGACAAAGCGTTCGCTAAATATAATCCGAATAGCGATCAGAGCGAAAAGGCAAAACGATGATTGGAATTATTGTATCCAGAAATGAGGAGATCAGCCCGTTTTTGGACAAAATGCGTAGCGTCAAAACCCATTTTATTGGTAGCAATCAGTATCACGAAGGGCTATTCGGCGATAAAAAGATCGTCGTCGTTCATAGTCGTTTCGGAAAGGTAAACGCGGCGATCAGAGCGACGATTTTAATCGAGCGTTTCGGCGCGAAAACGATCCTTTTTAACGGCGTCGCCGGCGCGCTCAATAAATCGCTTCATATAGGCGATCTCGTCTGCGCGACCAGCCTTATTCAGCACGACGTAGATATAGAGGCGCTTGGTTATGCGGTGGGTTTTATCCCCGAAACGGGCGATTTTTTCGCGACCGATCCTTTTTTGAATGGTTTAGCCGAAAGCGTGGCGATCGAACGCGGCTTAAAATTAAAAAAAGGGATAGTCGCTACGGGCGATCAGTTTATCGCGGACGACGCGAAAAAAGCGCAAATCGCCGAACGCTATAAAGCCGTCGCGGTCGAAATGGAAGGCGCGGCGGCGGCGTGCGTTTGCTCCGCGTTTGGCGTTCCGATTTTCGTTTTGCGGACGATCAGCGACGCGGCGGATATGGACGCTGGCTTTAACTTTGACGCGTTTTTGGAATCCAGCGTCGTGATCAGTACGGGTTTTACGTTAGATATGGTCGCAAAACTATGAATCGGAACATAGCCAGAATGCCGAAACGGGTTGTTAGAACTTTTGCGCAGACGATTGCGGAATACAAACTAATAGAGGAGGGCGATCGCGTTTTACTCGGTTTAAGCGGCGGCAAAGATTCCTTGACGCTCGCTCATCTGCTTTTGCGATTACAAAAACGCGCTCCGTTTAAGTTTGAGTTTTTGGCGGTTACGATCGACTACGGAATGGGCGAGGATTTATCGCAAACTCTCGCGCACTGCGAACAATTTGGTATTCCATACCATATAGAGAAAACCGGTATTTTCAAAACGGCAAAGGATCATATTCGCGAAGGCAGCTCTTTTTGCAGTTATTTTTCGCGTATGCGCCGCGGCGCGTTATACGGCTTTTGCGAGCGGCTAAACTATAAAACTTTAGCGCTCGCCCACCATTTAGACGACGCGGCGGAGAGCTTTTTTATGAGCTTATTTTACGGCGGCAAACTGAGATCAATGCCGCCCGTTTATCGCGCTTCGGAACATAATGTGAAAGTTATTCGTCCGCTTATCAAAGTTCGGGAGGCGCAGCTTGCCGAGTGCGCTAAAGAAAACGGTTTTCCGATCGTAGGCGACGAAAACTGCCCCGCGTTCGCTATGAACGTAAAAATGCCGCGCGTTAGATACGAAACTAAAACGTGGCTAAAAGAGCTTGAAGGCAAGCGCTCGGGACTTTTTGATCAGCTTCGGCGCGCTTTTGAAACTCTTGACGTTAAATCTTTTGCCGATTTACGTTATATCTAGCGCTTTTTGCGCTTTTTATTGTATATTTGCTAACTTGAATAAAGGAAAAAACGATGAAAACGACTAATTTATTTACGGCGATCGCTCTTGCGGCGGCGTTTTGCTTTTTTGGGTGCGAAAGCGATAGTTCGGACGAAGCCCGCGCTTACGATCGGCAAAAATCTCTCGACGACGGCGACTACGCGAACGTTTTAGAGCTGACAAAAAATTGCGGCGGCGATCAGGCGTGCTTGATGGATAGAGGCGCGGCTTATATGGGCTTGGCAGGATTTGACGCGCCCACGATTATTGAAGCGGTAACGGACGAAAAGGATGATAAACGCTATTTCGAGCTACTTTCGGACAAGATCAAACCGGACGCAAACGAACGTCTTAAAGACGCGAACGTTACTTACGGGGAGGTTATTAAGGCGCGAGGCAAAAGCGTCGCCAGTTGCGCAGATTCTGGAGTCTCGCTTAACTCATACGAAAATAGCGCCTGCTTTAATCGCGGATTAACGTCGATCGGCAGCAGCGCCGTTATAGCCGACGAGGTTGCAAAATTATACGACGACCTAAGCGGTAGTTGCGGTAATACGATCGACACTTGTTTTTCTGGCGCCGCTAACGGCGAGATTAGGGAATTGCTTAAAGACGCGGCGGGGTTGATTTGGGACGAATCGAACGTTTTGATTGATATGATCAATGTTGGCGATTCTGACGTTAAAGGAAAGGTCGAAGAGATCAAAGGAGATATTTGCTCCAATTTAGGTAATAATTGCTCGAAACAAGACATTCTTGCCAACCTTGACAATATATTTCAGTATATTATAAAGAGCAGATAGGCGAAAATTATGCGAAAAACAACGTTATCGGTTGCGGCGATTTTAGCGCTTGCGGTTTCTGCGCAAGCGCTAAATTACGAATATAGGCAAGTTTATAAAGATCCGAAAATAATGGGAGCGGGCGGCGCGAACGTTGCTACGGGCGGCAACTTTAACGCGGTTTTTAGTAATCCTGCGGGCTTGGCTAAAATCCCGCTAGAGTATGGTTGGGAGATAGACGTTTTGCATATTGGCGTTTCTATCAACGAGGACATAACCGATCTGCAAGATATTATAGACGACGCGGAAGAGAGCGATTCAAAAGCCGCGCAAACGCTTAAAGAACATATCGGCGATCGCTATTCGATAGGCGCGTCCGTAAAGCCTTTTTCGATCGCCAAAATGTTTGACGAAACCGCTTTTGGAATCGGGCTTATCTCTAGCGTAAACGTCAATGCGGGAGTTCATCAAGGCTTTGGCGCAAGCGGCATTTTAGAAGCCGATATTTTGGCGTTTGGCGGCGTAGCGGGCGGGATCGCTCATAATTTTAACGAGCTAACGATCGGCTCATACGAGCTTAATACGCTTTCCGTCGGGGTCGGGGCAAAGGTTTTGCGCTACGGATCGTTAAGCCGAAGCTACTCCGCCGTCGATCTTGCCAATGAAGAGTTTGACAATATAGAAGACGAGCTTAAAGAGGGGACGAGCGTCGTTTGGGATCTTGGCGTTATTTACGATATTTTTCCGCATTTTTCGGTGGGTTTAAGCGCGCTTAATATCGGCGGGATCGGCGAAGGCGAAACGGAGATTCCTACGACGATCAACGTTGGCGCTTCTTACGTTTATCGTATAGGCGATCGATCGTTTTTTAACCAAGTGCGAATCGGCGCGGATTATATCGATATAGCAAAAAAATATCCCGACGATAGCTATGTTAAGCGAACGCGAATTGGCGCGGATTTGAACGTATGGGAGGGCTGGCTTTCCTCTTTTGCCGTGCAAGCAGGCTTGTATCAGGGCGCATGGACGGCGGGCGCGAGTTTTCGCCTATCTTTTCTTGATCTGGCTTTCTCGACATACGCCGAAGAGCTTGGCGCGTATTCCGGACAAGATCGCGATCGCCGCTATATGGCTTCTTTCGGTTTTAATTGGTAACGGGGCGCTAAAACCTACGCATTTTCAGTAAATCCTCCAAACGCCGCCATTCCCGCGAAGCGCCCGCTCCGTAACAAAGTGGAGGAGCGCAAGGCGCGTAGGAAGCGCCCGCCGAAAAGCGGAGCGACCGCTCGCGGAGCGGAGGAGCGCAGACGCGGAGGGAGCGGAACGGCGCAAAGCGCTGATCCTGCATCGTTTGCAAATTTTGAATACTCACGGCTCGCCGTATTTGGATTCCCGCCTACGCGGGAATGACGGCGTTTGGAGGACTTACTGAAAATGCGTAAGATTTCGGAATACGACGGGTTTATGGTTTGGATTTCCGTGTTTCTCCTCAATGGACGCTTCCTGCGGAAGCTTTTCGCAAGCGGGAATAACTTGCGCGTATTAAGAATGGGTCGCCTCGCGGGCGTTGATCGTTTCCGCGAGTTTATAACCCTTAAATCTATTTGTTAAGTTCGGCGCGTATTTGTTTTGCGGCGGCGACCATATTTTCTAACGACGGGTAAGCCTCTTCCCACTGGCGCGTTTTCAAACCGCAATCTGGATTTACCCATAACTGCTCTTTGGGAATATGCTTTAGCGCCTTGCGTAACAGCTCCGCCATCTCCTCTTGCGTAGGCACGCGCGGGCTGTGAATATCATAAACGCCCGGGCCAATTTCGTTCTGATAGCGAAAATCGGCGAAGGCATTTAAAAGCTCCATACCGCTACGGCTGGATTCGATACTGATAACGTCGGCGTCCATTTTGGCGATCCACGCGAAAATAGAGTTAAACTCGCTGTAGCACATATGGGTATGAATCTGCGTTTTATCCTCTACGCCCGAAGCGGCTAAACGAAACGAATCTGTCGCCCATTGCAGATATTTCTGCGCCTGTTCGACGCTTAAAGGCATTCCCTCGCGCAAAGCCGCTTCGTCGATCTGTATGACGCGAATCCCCGCTTTCTCCAAATCCTGAACCTCGTCGCGGATAGCAAGCGCTATCTGTTTGCACGTTTCGCTTGGTTCGAGATCGTCGCGCGCAAAACTCCAGCAAAGCATTGTTACGGGGCCGGTAAGCATTCCCTTAAGAGGTTTTGAACTAAGAGATTGCGCGTAGCTTATCCAATCGATCGTCATAGGCGCTTTGCGATAGACGTCGCCGTAGATTACCGGCGGCTTAACGCAACGGCTACCGTAACTTTGCACCCAGCCGTTCTGCGTGAAGCAAAATCCGCCTAGTTGAGCGCCGAAGTATTCCGTCATATCGTTGCGCTCGCACTCGCCGTGTACCAAAACGTCCAACCCCAGCTTCTCCTGTTTTTCGACGCAAACTTTGATCTCGCTTCTGATAGCGGCGATATACTCGTCGTGCGTTATTTCGCCGCGTTTGTAGGATAGGCGCGTTTTGCGAATAGCGGCGGTTTGCGGAAACGAACCGATCGTGGTCGTCGGTAGCGGTGGCAGATTCAGCCATTTTTGCGCGGCGCGGCGCGCGGGGTACGCCGATTTGCGCGAAAGCATAGACGGCTCGATCGCTTTAACGCGATCTCTGACGGACGAAACAAAAATATCGGGAAGTTTAGCCGCTTCCAGTAGTTGCGCCGCGTTTTTCTCCAGCGCCGCCGTATCGCCGCGTTTGATAATATCGCGCAAAGAGGAGATCTCGGCGCATTTTTGCACGGCAAAAGCCATACGGTTTTTGATATGTTCGGGCAACGCGGTTTCCTCCGCCAGATCGGTTGGGCAGTGCGCCAAAGAGCAGCTCGAGGATAGCAAAACGCGATCGCCGCCCAAAACGCGAACGGCTTGTTCGACTAGCTTCGCGGCTTTGGAGTAGTCGCTTTTCCATATATTGCGCCCGTTGATCAAACCAAGCGAAAGCGATTTCTCTTTTGGAAACGACGGCAAAATATTTTCAAGCTGTTCTTTACCGTTAACCAGATCGATATGCAAAACTCCGCAGTCGGCGTTAAGCGCAAGGGGAATGTTTTGCCCAAGCGTTCCAAAATAGGTCGTTAATATCAGCTTTGCTCCGCCGCAAGCCGCGTTTAGCTTCGCGTAGATTTCGGCAAATCGATCGCTTACCTCTTTTGGCGTAGGCTCGGCGCATAAAATAGGCTCTTCGATCTGAATATAATCGCAATGATCGCGCAACGTTTCAAGTAGCTTCGCGTAGGTTGAAACGACCTGATCGAGCCGTTTATACTTATCCGCGCCGTTTTGCGCTTTGGATAGAGCCAGCCAAGTAAACGGGCCTATGAGCGCCGGTTTTGGATTAAATCCGTTCTTTTTCGCTAGAAGCGTATCCTCTACGATCGGGTGTTCGTTGGCTACCCACTCCTCCTCGCCGATCTCGGGAACGATGTAGTGATAGTTTGTGTTAAACCACTTTGTCATATCCATAGCGGAGATATTGCGTCCCGCGTCGCCGCGCGCAAGGCTGAAGTAGAGTTTTAAGCGCGATTCGTCGCGTTTGAAACGAGGAGGGATCGCGCCGATAGCAAAAGTTACGTCCAGCATACGATCATAAAGAGAAAAATCGCCCGTAACGACGTAATCGAGTCCCGCCTCTTTTTGTATATTCCAGTGGCGCAGTTTTAATTGCTCGCAGCTTTCCAAGAGGGATTTTTCGGACAGCTCGCCTTTCCAATACGATTCAAGAGCCTGCTTCAACTCTCGTTGTTTTCCGATAGAAGGAAAACCTAAAATGTGCGTTTTCATTGATACTCCTTGATTTTAAGCCGCCGCTCAAGCCGTCTTCGTCTTTTTTAACGCTTATAAGCGGCGCGATTATAGTTTTATACGCCTTATTCGCGCGTTTTACTAAAGTTTAGTCACGGCTATCGAGCGCCAAGCGCCGCAGATCGACCGCTTTTTGTCCAATAACTATAACGCTTTAGAATGACGTTAGCGGCCGCCGCTTTTCGTTTAAGTTGGTTTTAAGAGGCTTATCGCCTAGACGCTAAAGGCGCGGCGAAGTTTGTCGAGATACCACGCGAAGCTATTCGGGCGCAAAAACTCGATCGCAAAAAAGCCGCCCGCTTTGCGCGTCGCATAGCTGTTTTTTACAAAACGATCGGAGCTTAAAGGGTAATCCTCTCTAAAATGCGATCCGCGAGATTCTTTGCGTCCTAGCGCGGCAAGCGCGGATATTTCGGCAACCTCTAAAGCGTTCAAAAACTCCAAGATCATCGTCAGTTCTACGTTGTTATTTCGACCTTTATCGACGCACGCCAAACCTCCGATCAGGGTTTGCAAATATTCGACGTATTCGATCGCGTCCAAAATCCCCGAAGCGTCGCGAAAAATCCCTAATTTTGCCGTTAGCTTTTTGCCCAAACTTTTACGCAGAGCGTTGATGTTATAAAGGCTTTCGCCCTCTAAAATCCGCTCTATCCTTTTGCGTTCGATCGCTACTTTTTCATCGCAAATCGCGCCTGTTTTCAAAGGTTTGGCGGTTTTTGCGAACCGCGCCGCGTTTTTGCCCGCGATTTTACCAAAAACCGCCGCCTCTAAAAGGCTGTTTCCTCCCAAGCGATTCGCGCCGTGAACGCCGCTATAAGCGCACTCGCCGCAGGCAAATAGCCCTGCAATCGCGGTTCTCGCTCGGCTATCAACCTCGATTCCGCCCATCGTATAATGCGCCGCTGGAGCGATTGGAACAAGCTCGCAAGAGGGATCAAGCCCTAGCTTCGCGGCTACGGCTTTGCAAAAATTAGGCAGTCGGCTTTGTAAAAACTCTTTGCCTAAATGTCTAACGTCGATAAAAACTTTGTGCCCGTTTCGTATTTCGCGTTCGATCGTCCGCGCGAGTTTATCCCGCGTTTGCATTTCGTTGGTAAATCTTTCGCCGTTTTCGTAGGTTAAAAAACCGCCTTCGCCCCGCGCCGCTTCGCTAACAAGCTCGCCCGATCCCAATAGTCCGGTCGGGTGAAATTGAACAAACTCCATATTGACTAGCCTTAGACCGCTACGAAACGCCGCCGCGATAGAATCGCCGTTTGTGGAAACGGGATTTGTGGCGCGTCCGCAGTAGATTCCCGCAAAACCGCCGCCGGCAAGGATCGCGCTTTTTGCCTCGATCGCCAAAACTTCGCCGTTTGAAAGTTTGAGCGCGCAAACGCCCGCTATACGATTGTTTTTTACTATCAGATCGAGCAGAAAATGTCCGTGCAGGATTGTTATGCCCGCGCTATTGCAGATCTTCAAAAGCGCCTGAACTAGCGACGATCCTACGCGATCTTGAACGTAGCAGGCGCGTTTTCTGCCGCTGCCGCCAAAACTTCTTTGCGCGATCTCGCCGTTTTCGGCGCGATCGAACTGCGCTCCATTCGCGTCTAATTCCAATACGCGCGGCGGCGCGGCTTCGCAAAGAATCTTGATAGCCTCTTTATCGCCAAGTCCGGCGGCGGCGTTAATCGTATCGATCGCGTGCAAATAGGGCGCGTCCGATTCGGCGTATCCAAGCGCCGCGTTAATTCCGCCGCTTGCAAGCGAGCTATTGGAGCGAAACGGAAAGCTCTTTGTTATTAAAACGACGTTTAGATTATCCCTTTTTGCCTCCAAAGCCGCGCTCAAACCAGCCAGCCCCGTCCCGATAATCAAAACGTCGATCATGCGCGGTTTAATACTTCAGGCGCACAAGCCCGTCGTGTTTTTGGATTTTCATCTGACAGGTCAGCCTCGCGTTGGGGCTTGCGTCCGGAAAGTTTGCCAAAACGACGTTTTCCTTTTCCGTCTTGGGCGATAGAAAATCCATACCGCCAAGCACCTCGACAATACATGTGCCGCATTGCCCGTCCCTGCAACCAAAGGGCAACCCGCTACCCATCTTCTCGATTACCTCTTGGAGGGTTTCCCCCGGTTTGACGTTGACCGCCAAAAAATCGTTGATCACCTCGACGCGAGTCGTCATATCATCTCCCTTGTTAAAATATAGGCGAATGATAGAATAACTTTCCTCGCTTTAGGCGCTTAAAAAATAGCCAGATCCGTTTGTTACTGCTTACTTCCAAGCTGATCGATCATATTTTCAAAGGGATTGTTGAACATATAGATAAGTCTTGCAATCTCTCCAAGATCGATTTTGCCGAACTCTACCATATCGTAAAGGCGGGTCAGCGCTCTGCGGCAACAGCTACGATCGCAACCCGTAACGAGTTTTTTCGCCTTTTTGTAGGACAGATCGTTGTTTATGAAAATCTCGATCGCCTCGCGCACCGATTTTTCGCCGCAACTACATATTTGTAAAGATAAGATCTCTTCTTCGCTCGCCATAAGGCGCGATCCTATGCCTTTTTTGCGATTTTTGGCGCTTAATTTTTAAGCGCTCAGGCGATAAAGATCGTCGCCTCTATTTTGAAAGCGAAGCGATCAAAAGGCGGGATTTTTAAGCGCGATCGTAATCGCATAGCGAATTTGTATGCGTCGTATTCAAATCTAGTTAAACCCTCGCGAGCGCCATTGACGAACATTCCCAAGAGGAATTATGGGATTAACAAAGGCGAAACGATAACGCTTAGCGCTATTTTGAATCTTCTTATTTCTCGTAAATAATTATGTTGCAATACCTCGATTCGGGCTCTTCGCACATTTTGTTAAGATCTGATACGCGTTGCGTCCAAGATTTGCACAATTCGCTCTCTTTATCGTCTTCGCGCGCCGCTTTAACGCTAAGGTTGTTTGCTTTTAGCGCAAACTCAAGGGCTTTTTGCGGCTTTTGCCGAATATCAATAGCTCTCCGCCGCGCTTCGGCGAAACGGAGAGCTATTATTTAAAGCGACATAGCGCCAAAAATGAGACTTAACGAACATTCTTGGGACTCGACGTTTTCGCAAGCGCGTTTGAATTTAGAAGCGGTTTCCGTTCGCTGCGTGCATGCGGCGCTCTCTTTATTAAAATTGCACGCTTCTTCAGCGTTAAGATCGTGCGCCTTTTGCCCAAAAGCGACGGATTTTTTATGATCCGGTTTTATTCCTAACTTTTCATTGCCTTTTACATAGACGACCGACACTGCCCAGCACGACTTTGCGTAGTCGTTGCCGCACGATTTTTCAAAAAGCTTAAAAGCCTCTTTTTGTTCGCCCTTATTTTTCAAAATCGTTTCGGCTTCTTTAAACTGTTTTTCGCCCTTTTCTTTATCGGCGCAACCGCCGAAAAACCCGACTGAGAGCGCTAAAAGCGCCAACATCATTGAACGTTTCATAATTTTTGCTCCTCTTTTATTTGATAACCTTACGGCTCGTTTCAACGGCTTTGCCGAACCAAATTTACCACTCTCTTTTCCGCGTATTTTTGCTTTAATTTAGATCGCTCTTAATCGTCGCGATCGAAACGTTTTCTAACTTACGTTCTTTAAGCGCGTCCACAAGTTTAATAAAAGACGAAAAACGGCTCTCTTTATCGGCGCGAATAACGATCATATCGGCGCGATTCATACTATCCAGCCGCATTAAAAGCGTATAAAAATTAACGGGTTCTTTATCCATAAAAAATTCGTCGTTTTCGTTAATTGCGATCTCGGCGCGCTTCTGCCCTTGCGCCGGAGTTTGCGGCAACGTAGTTTTTGCCTCCGGCAGGGCGACTTTAATTGCTCCCTGCGAAATAAAAGTCGCCGTTGTTAATACGATCGCCAATAAAACAAGCATAATATCGATAAACGGAATAACGTTTATGGAATCAATTCGTTTTAGACGCATCGATCTCTTCCCATTCGGCAAGTAGCGACTCGGCTTTCGCAAGTAATAAGTTATACGCGATCGACGAGGGGATCGCTACGGCAAGCCCCGCCGCGGTCGCTTTAAGCGCGAGAGCCAAACCCGTCATAAGCGCCCCAGCGTCCAAGCCCGCCATATCGCTCGCAATGTCGATAAACGCGAACATAACGCCAAAAACGGTTCCTAATAAACCGACGTAAGGCGCGTTTGTAGCGATTGTGGCGATGATCGTTAGCCGTTTATTCAGCGCGATTTCAAAGCGCGTTCGACTTGTAAAATCGCCGATTTTAACGCCGTAGTAGAAAAATATTCGCTCGATCGCCGCCCACAGCGCGATCAATCCCATAACGCCCAAAACGCCAAACGCGATCCACTCTACAAGCTCTCTATCCATCAATTCCTAGCCTCTCGATGCGCGTTAATATATTTGGGTGCGATTCGTTCCAAAGAGCGTATATAGGATATTTTCTTGGATAGGATCTATTTTCAATAACAAGTTTGATAAGCGCGCTTTTAAGATCGGCTTTATCGGTTAGCTTCGCCCCGTAGGCGTCTGCGGCAAACTCGGCGCGCCTGCTAAAAGCGTTAATAAACGGACGAGCAAAAAAGACGATCGGCTCTATAACGATTAGTAAAAACGCGAAAAGAATATAGATTTTTTGCGGCAGATTCAACGCTTCAAAAACGAGGTAGAAATATTCGTCGATAACTCCCAAAAACGCAAAGGCGCTAAACAAAACAATTCCAATTGCGCCAATACGTTTAAAAATATCTTTATGCTTAAAATGCCCAAGCTCGTGCCCCAAAACCGCCAATATCTCCCTTTCGCTTAGCTTCTCGATCAGCGTATCGTAAAGAGCCACGCGTTTTGTTTTGCCAAGTCCGGCAAAGTAAGCGTTTAGCCGCGCGTCGCGCTTAGCCGCGTCAATCTTAAAAACTCCTTTTGCGCTAAAGCCGGCTTGACCTAAAAGCATTTTAATCTTTTCTCCAAGCGGCGTATCGTCGATCGGCTCAAACCTGTTGAATAGCTTTGCAAAAAGCGGAAACAAAAGATTAACGGCGACAATAAAAAGCATAGAAAAAGTAAAGGCGTAAAGCCACCAATATCCTTGAAAACTAAAATTATCCGGAATTGCAAAAGTAATTAAAAACGCTATAATAAAAACAATAGCTAATTGTTTAACAAAATCCGTAAAAAATAGCTTTCTTGTCGATCTATTAAAACCGAATTTTTGATCTATTCTAAAGGTTTCATAATAGCGAAAAGGCAGATGTAAAATCGAGTTAATTATTAAATAAAACGAGATAAAAAGCGCCGCTTTGAATCCGCTATCGTTAATTAGCGCGTCAAGCTGATTAAAGCCCCAAAAAACCCACAAAGCCAAACAAAATAGCGAGTAGATACGCCCAACAATCCCCAACCGCAAACTTTCGATCTGATAATCCGCCGCCTTTAGCCAATCCTCGTCGGATAACAGCGCGGCTTTTTCTCCGCGCGTTCTTTTGACATAGCCAATTTGCGCGATCGTTATCGCCAGATCGACCGCGATATAGGTCGCGTAAAAGGCGACAAGTATCCAAACAAAACCCAAAAGCGCCCCTTTTTAGTAAAATTAGAACCCATTTTATTATTTTAGAGCTTCGGCTTGATACAATGCGCCCGCAAAACGCTGGAATAAACGGACAAGTCGCGGGCGAGCTTGTCGAATAATGGAGAAAAATGGCGCTGGTCGATCTTAAAGCGATCTCAAAACAATACGAAGCGCAAAAGATTTTGGACGCCGTTAATTTTGCGATCGACGAACGCGAGCGCGTAGCGATCGTGGGCAGAAACGGAAGCGGAAAATCGACGCTTTTAAGGATTGTAGCGGGCATATTGGAAGCCGACGACGGCGAACGAATGACGCAAAATAACTTGACGATAGAAACGCTTGATCAAAATCCCATTTTGGACGAAACTATAAGCGTAAAAAAAGCGATCGAAAACTCTCTAACTTATATTATGCAACTCAAAGAGGAATATGTAAAACTAACGCAAAAAATATCGGAAGGTTTTGACGATAAAACAAACATTGATCGACTCGCGCAATTGGGTTCTAGGCTTGATTTTTTTAACGCTTGGGATATAAACGATCGAATCGAGCGGGTTTTAACGCAATTTAATCTTAAAGCGTTAGAAAACTCTCGGATCGGCGCGTTAAGCGGAGGCGAAAAGCGGCGCGTAGCGCTCGGCGCTTTGCTGTTAAAAAACCCCGATTTACTATTGCTTGACGAACCGACAAATCATTTAGACGTTTATATGGTTAGATTTTTAGAGGAGTTGATATTAGAAAGCAAAAGCGCGTTTTTGATTATCTCTCACGATCGCTATTTTATCGATAGGATCGCCACGCGTACGATCGAGATAGAAAACGGGCGATTACGATCGTTTAACGGCGGTTACAATCTTTACTTAGAGCAAAAAGCGATTATGCTTGAATCTATGATGAAAAGCCACGAAACTTTGGTTAAACGGTTGCGATACGAACAAGAGTGGTTAAATCGCGGCGTTAAAGCGCGATTAAAACGCAATATGGGGCGAGTGGAACGCATTAAACAGATGAAGGAGGACGCAAAGAAAAATCCGTCGGCTATCCGCAAGGTTCGCTTGGAATTGGAGCGCGAGCAAAAGGCGTTTAATTGGGAGGAAAGCGTAAATCGCAGAAAAGCGTTATTTGAAATAGAAAATCTATCTATCGGGATCGAAAATAAACCTCTTATAAAAACATTAACCGCGCGTATATTACAGCAAGATAAAATTGCGATCGTAGGCAAAAATGGAAGCGGAAAAACGACGCTTTTATTAACGCTTTTGGGACGACAAGATTCGCTTAACGGCAAAATTAAAATAGGTTGCGAATCGATAGGCTATTTTGATCAGAACAGATCGTCGCTGGACGATAATAAAAATCTCTTAGAAACCTTCTGTCCAAACGGCGGCGATCGTATTAACGTTCGCGGGAGTAATATACACGTTTACGGTTATATGAAAAATTGGCTTTTTCCTAAAGAGTTTTTGGATAAAAAGATCGGCTCTTTAAGCGGCGGCGAAAAAAACCGCGTCGCTTTGGCGCTTTTATTTTCTAAGAAATATGA
Source organism: Helicobacteraceae bacterium (assembly GCA_031275395.1). Classification (GTDB taxonomy): domain Bacteria; phylum Campylobacterota; class Campylobacteria; order Campylobacterales; family SZUA-545; genus JAIRNH01. The sequence goes on from JAISOU010000012.1 coordinate 29,232, forward strand.
CTGTTTGATTTTAGACGAACCCACAAACGATTTAGACATTCCGACGATCAATATATTAGAGGAGTATTTGCAAAGTTATCAGGGCGCGTTGCTATTTGTCAGCCACGATCGCTATTTTATTGATAAGATCGCCGCAAAATTATGGATTATTAAAGACGATCAAAGCATTAGCGAAGAGTTATGCAACTACTCCGATTATCTTGAAGACGAAGCGCTTTTTGAGGAAATTGATAAACTTGAATTAGCAAGCGATAAAGAAGCGTCAAAAACCGAACGCAAACGATCGCAAAGCAAGTTTTCGTATAAAGAACAAAAGCTTTACGAAATCTTGCCGATCGAAATCGACGAATTAGAAAAAGAGATTAAACGGATAGAAAACGATATGATCGACGATCGCTATTCGCAAATAGAGCTTGTCGAATTAAATCAAAAGCTCGAAGGGTTAAAAACGTGTTTAGAAACGAAAATTGAAACCTATTTTGAACTAGAAGAGAGGAAAGAAAACTATGTATTTTAAGTACATTAGTAGCGGTATATCGCGTCTATTTGGGCGTTTTGCTTCCAAAGCGCATAATAAAAGGATTCAGAGATTTATTAACGGCGTATATGTTAAAGCGCTTCGCATAGATATGGGCGAATTTGAAGCGCCGCGCGCCTATCCTACTCTTAACGCGCTTTTTACCCGCGCCCTTAAAGCCCCGCGCAATATGCCAGACGATCAAAACGCCGTAATCTCGCCGTGCGATTCGCTTATTACTCAAGCGGGAGCAATCGAAAACAATACGCTTTTTCAGATCAAAGGTATGCCATATTCTCTTTGCGAGCTTCTGCCCTATATTAGCAAAGAAAATCTGACGCCTTTTGAAGGCGGATATTACGCCAATTTCTATCTATCTCCCCGCGATTATCATCGCTACCACGCGCCAATTGCGTTAAAACTAACAACATTAACGCATATACCGGGTAAACTTTTTCCTGTTAATATGCCATTTTTGCGACATAAAGTAAACCTTTTTTGCGGAAACGAACGCGCCATATTAGAAGGAATAGATATTAACGATAAAAGATGGATTTTAGTTTTTGTAGGCGCTCTAAACGTAGGTAAAATGCGCTTTGCGTTTAAGGAGAGTTTTCAGACGAATATAAACGCTATGGTTATTAAAGAGTTTAATATAGACCTTAGCGTTAAACGCGGCGATCTGCTAGGTTGGTTTGAAATGGGATCGACGGTCGTTTCAATTAGCCAAAAAGGGGCGGCGCAATTTACGATAGAGTCAAACAGAAAAATTAGGTTTGGCGATTCAATCGGTAAGCTAGAGAAAAAGCTATGAATTCGACACACTATCGCTCAGAGATTGACGGGTTAAGAGCTTTCGCCGTTAATGCGCGATCGTATATATGTTTTTGCGTAGAAGAAAAGCGTTCTATAAAAAATACGATTGACGTTGATTTTGTAAAGCTCAACGCGATGACGAAAACGGCTATTGATAAGGTATATGTCAAAGCGATCAACGCGCAAAAGCGAGCTTAGCGCAAAGTGGCTAGAATTGCGGCGTGAAAATTAAAATAATCGTTTGCTTGGCGTTGGGCGCGGCGTTTGTAACGCTTGTTTTTACGGGATATAGCGATCCGTTCGCGTTTAACAAAAGCGAGATTTTGTTAAGTCCTAGCGCGTCGCACTGGTTTGGCACCGATCGTTTAGGACGCGATCTTTTTAGCCGCGTCGTCGCGGGGGCGAAAAACTCGCTAACGATCGGCGTTTTAAGCGCGGCGATCTCAAGTTTTATCGGTTTGATGATCGGTATAACCGCAGGCTATTTTAGAGGCGTCGTCGATAAAGCAGTTGTCGTAACAATCGATCTATTTCTAACCTTTCCTACCTTCTTTTTATTATTAATCTTAGTTAGCTATATGGACGCGAATCTATTTCTGCTGATACTTGTTATATCGATCACGGGCTGGATGGGAACGGCAAGAATGATCCGAAGCGAAGCCTTTTCGATTGGAAGCAAGGCTTTTATTAAGATATTAAAAATCGCTAACGCGCCGCTATGGAAAATTATATTTAAGTATTACGCGCCGCTTTTAGCCCCGATTTTTTTAATCGCTTTTACGTTTGGAACAAGCGGAGCGATTTTAGCCGAAAGCGCGTTAAGTTTTCTAGGACTTGGCATTGCGCCGCCAGATATGAGTTGGGGTAGCTTATTAGCCGAAGGCAAGGCGCTAATCGACGTGGCGTGGTGGGTTAGCTTTTTCCCCGGTTTGTTTATTTTTATTGTAACTTTTGCCCTTTTGACTTTCAGCGATTATCTGCAAAAAAGGCTCAACGCTCGTGAAACGTTACCTTGATAGTTTGCTTGCGGAATGCAAGCTAGACGAGAACAATCTTGATCCCCTTTTGATCGCTCGCGATCTACCCGACGACGCGGCGCTAATTTGCGCTTTGTTTGCTTACGGCAACGTAAAGGCGATGATCAAGTTTCTACGATCGCTTGATTTTAGCCTGCTTGATTGCGATGAAAACGCTATTAAAGAAAAATTGACCGATCGTTATTACCGATTTCAAAGCGTTGAGGATACGCAAAATATATTTATCGCTTTTGCAAAAATGCGCAAAGAAAAAATTATCTTGGAAGAGCGCTTTTGCGAAGCGTATAATAAAAACGGTTTTTTATTTGCGCTTTCAAATATGATCGCGCTTCTGCAAAGTTATATTACTTCGCAAACGCATGGCATAGATTTTTTATTATCGAAGCCGTTTGATTATCAGAATCCAAAAGGGGTTAGCGCCCTTAAACGTTATCTTATGTTTTTGCGCTGGGTCGTTCGTAAAGAGTTTCCCGATCTTGGGCGTTGGCGCGGCGTAAAAACGGGCGATCTCTTAATTCCGCTCGATACGCATAGCTTTGCGCAGGCAAGCAAATTGGGGCTGCTCAAACGCAAAAGCGCCGATTTGTTAGCCTCGATCGAATTAACGCAAAAATTAAAAGAGTTTGACCAAAGCGATCCCGTAAAATATGATTTTGCTCTTTATCGCTTGGGACAAAACGCGCGATCTTAAACAGGTTTGACTTTTACGCATAATCTCATAAGTCAAAACGTTCTAAGCCCTCGTCGTCCGCTTTGTCGATATTTACGCTTTCTTCTGTCTTGTTGGCGTCTTGTTTAACGCTAAGATAAAAAACGGCGGCGCGAACTCCTAAAACAAAAAACTCTATCGCGTCCACCTCTTTTTCTTCGGGCGGTTTTACTAACGATATAACGTAATCGTCGCCGCTTTCAATTCCATAAAAGCGCAATCTAATCGCAAGATTTTTTGAAGAACATTCCGCCGCGTTTATGCCGCGTTCTTTTAGTATTTGCGCAAGCTCCTCCGCGAAGTGATAATTACGCGCGAAATGTTTGCCTGAACCACTCGTTAGCGCATAGAGAGGTTTATGAATAAAACTTAACGCCAAAATAAACAGAAGCGAAACAATTATTATCGATGCAAGCGTAATATGCGCTTTACGAAATTGCGGCAATCTAATACGCAACGAATTCATAAAAGCGTCTATCAACAACGGCGCGCAGAACGCCGCAAAGGGCGCGTAATCTTCGACCGGCAGATTTTGGCGCAAACTCAAAACGATAGAGAGCGCAAAAGGCGTGGCGCAAACAAACCATAGTAAAGGAAGTTTTTCCGAACGCTTGAAAATACCCCAATATAGCGCATAGATAAAATATCCAAAAACTAACGGGGAAAAGATTGCGCCGTATAGTCCGAAAATATCTAAAAAATATCCTTTGGGTTTGCCGCCAAGCTCAAAGCCGTAAAGCGCGTATGAAACGAGGATAAAAATTAATAGCAAAGCCGCGATAAGAAAACGCTTTTGATAAAGATAATAGCAGATCGCGGCAAAGATTAAGGCGATAAAAAGATTGTCGGCTAAAGCCGCTAAAAAAAGAATGGCTATAGCCAGAGGTTCGCAACGATCGTTAAGCCATAGATAAATTAGCGCAACGCCCATTGCAAAAGGCGCTAAACTTACCAGAATTGCCGCGCTATTAACCCCCGGTAATAAAGCGAAAAGAAGCGCGGAAAAAAAAGCGTCGATCGGACGCGCGGATCGACGCGCTATTATATAGATCATCGCCGTATTAAATAGGTGCATAAGAATAAACGGAGCGCGAATAGCGAAATTGTTTTGCCCAAATAGCGAAACGCTAAAACGCAATAGATCCCCCAGCGCTCCCGAATCGTTAAAAAATAGTTTCGCTTCGCTCGCGCTAAGCCCAAGCGAAGGCGCGTAAAGAAAAAGAAGCGTTCCGTCAAGCGCCAAAAAGAGCGCAAGGGCTTTTTTAGAGGCTAAGAAACGCGCCAAGAATCTCGCGTCCATGCTCGCTCATAACGCTTTCTGGGTGGAATTGAACGCCGTAAATAGGGCGATCTTTGATTTCAATTGCCATAATTTCGCCGTCCGCGCTTAGCGCCGTAACGACGATATTTTCGTTAATCGTTTCGCGTTCGATCGCAAGAGAGTGATAGCGCGTAGCGTTAAACTCGCTTGGGACGCCTTTAAATATAGCGCTATGAGGTTTGATCACGCCGATTTTATCGACTTTACCGTGCATCAGTTTTTTGGCGCGAATAACTTTGCCGCCAAATGCCTGCCCGATCGCCTGATGTCCAAGGCATACGCCAAAAATCGGCGTTTTGTCTTTGAAAAAGTCGATTGCCTCTAGCGTTACGCCCGCTTCGTTCGGGCTGCTTGGGCCTGGAGAGAGTATAAGTTTTTCGGGCTTTAGGGCGGCGATCTCTTTGACGCTTAACTCGTTGTTTCTGATAACTTTAACGTTCGCGCCAAGCTCCCAGCAGTATTGCGCGATATTGTAGGTGAAGCTGTCGTAATTGTCGATCAGTACAATCACAATCTATCCTTTATCTTTAACGACTTCAACGTCTATTATATCGTCGTCTAGCGGCGGCTTATAACATTTTGCCGTAACGATCGACGCCGCGAGCAAAACCAAGCCCGCCGCGTCGCCTAAAAATCCGGGCAGTATAAGCAAAAACGCGCCAATTATTCTCATGATAAACGCGCGAGATAAAACGTCGGAGGAAAGCCATTTTTGCATAACCAGCCAAAGACTATCTCCCCTAAACGCCGAAGGCATATATATAACGACCAAGAATCCTAAGATCGCGCTTAATATTATTTCCAAGAAAACGCCAAAAACTCCGATAGCTGAAGCCAAAGGTACGCTAAGAGCAATTTCCGCAAAAAGATAAAGCGCAAAAAGTATTATTTTCATCGCAAAAACCTCTTAGATTTGGTTAAGGCAGATTTAGCCATTGCGAGGCGACCTCTTTTAGATGATTAACGTTTTCGCTGGCAAAAAGCCGCAGTTTTGTTTCGCCTTTTATCGGTGCTAATACGCCCTGTTTTTCTATCCACTCTACAATCGCGTCGCCGCTATGAACTAATTTCGCGTTATTAAACCAATTCGCAAGCGAACCGCTTATCATCGGATAGTGGGTACAGCCCATAATTACCGCGTCAAATCCGTCCAATTTGCCAAAGTAGTACTTAAATACTTCGTCGACGATCGCGCCTTCAAAAATTTTCTCCTCTACGAGCGGGACTAGAAGCGGTGTAGCGATCGCGGTAACGTTTTTATAACCTTCGCTAAATAATAAACGCTGATAGCTATCGGAGTTTATCGTAGCTTTCGTCCCGATCACAAGAACGCGATCATTTTTATCTACCCCGCTATTTTTTAGCGCCAACACCCCCGGTTCAATCACTCCCAAAACGGGAAAACGCGCCGTTTTTTTAAGCTCTTCAAGCGCGTATGAACTAGCGGTATTACACGCGACGATCAAAATATCCGCGTCAAAATTATTCACAAACTCCAACGCCTCCAATGAATAGCGAATAATGGTGTTTGGATCTTTGCTTCCGTAGGGAACGCGAGCCAAATCGCCATAGTAGATAATCTCGTCGAAGAGCCTTCTTGCAAGCAAGGATTTAACGACGCTTAAACCGCCTATTCCGCTATCAAAAACAGCCGCTTTCATTTCTCTTCGCCTATTAACGCGATATTTGGTTCGTCTTTAAAGCGTCGCAATAACTCTAGCGTTATAGCGCTCCTGATATTAAGTATATCTCTATACGGCGCGATATACCACAGATACATTCTAATCGCCCTGCCGTCCTCTTGGAGCATAAATTGTATCTTTGGACGCATTTTTTTACCGCGCATTGTATAGCGATTGCGCAATCTGTCGTATTGTAATCTTGCCATCTCGATATAACGCCCCGTTAAAGCCAATACAGACTCCTCTGTGATCGCTCTAATTTTTTCAAAATCGCTTTTAATTTCAAAAGGTATCTCTATAAGATCGTATAACGTTTTCATCGTATCGTGCGTGTAGTTATAAACCGCTTTTGTAAATAAAAAATTATTAGGGATAAAGATTACGCGCCCCGCTCTTTTGATCTCTATCGCGTTATTATGCGTGATATTTTCATAGAGCGTTAAAGACATAGGCGAAATGCCGATCACGTCGCCGATCACAGGTTGCGAATCGTAGATTAAAATACGATCGCCAACCGCGATCGCTCCGCCGAAAACAAGCCTTATCCACGCGACAAAGTTCAATACGGCTTCTTTAAGCACGATCGTAAGACCAGCCGCCACAAATCCTACAAAGGTTAGCGCGTAAAGAAGATTATCTATATAGTTAAAAATCAAAAACAGCGCCGTGATCACAGCCGCCGCCAAATTAAGCGCTCTGATCCAAAACGCCGCGCTTTCCGCGTCGCTTCCATAACGTCGTATCGCTCTAGGCGCAAACCATAAGGCGAGTATAATGATAAACGCTACGACGATCGTCGCTAAAATCCTCGTTAGATCCTGCTCTTTGTAGTTTTGCGCGCTCGATTCTATAAAACCGCCGATCGTTTCTAACGCGCGTTTTTTTTGCTCGATCAAAGCTCGCGCCATCTCAAAATATCGCTTGTCGGATTGTATGCGTTCTAAAAAAGCGCTATCGTCCTCTTTTTCGGCTTGCGACTCATATTCGTCTAAGTAGGCAATCGCCAAAATATACTCTTTTTCAAGCGATCTAAAATGCGCGTTTGAACGCTCAAGCTCTCTTTGATAGGTTTGCGTGATATAACTGATCAAATTAAGTCGTATTTTTTCTACTTGCGGCATAGGAAAGTTAAGCAAGTCCGGAAAGTTTTTCGGCAGAGATTCATAAGAGATTAACTGGGCTTCTAAAAGAGCTAATTCGTCGTTTAATTCTCTTGCCCCTTTAAGCGAAGCGCGCGCGATTTTTTTATTTAGATCGTCGATTCGCGTTCTTAACGATTCGTATTCGATATGGTTTTTATATGTGGCGATCCATATATTGCGATCGTTTAGATAGTCGTCCTTCAGAGCGCCAAACGAGTAGATCGCCAAAAACGCGAAAAAAATAAACGCTCTAATCATAATCCCAATTCCTCGTTAAACTCTTCCCAAAGCAAAATGGTCGCGCCAAACTCTTCGGCTTTTTGCAGTTTGCTCCCCGCGCTTTCGCCCGCTAATACAAAATCGGTTTTTTTAGAAACGCTCGCGCTTACTTTTGCGCCGCGCTCTTCTAGTTTTTCTTTAATCGTTTCTCGCGGGATCGGAAAACTTCCCGTAATAACGACCGTTTTTTCGCTAAAACGCGAATCTTTGATTGTTTTAATCTTTGGCGACTGCGGCTTTATAACCGCTTTCAAAGCGTCGATCCGATCGCGGTTAATATCTAAAAATTCCGCAAGCGACGCGCTCATCTCTACGCCAAAACCGTCGATCGCCGCATAGTCTTCAAAGGTTTTTATATCCCACTCTTCTCCAAAAACTTTCGCTAACTTTTTTGCCGCCGCCTCGCCGATATGTTCGATTCCAAGCGCGTGTATAAACCTCCATAATTCGCTTTTTTTGCTATTTTCGATCGCGTTTAATAAAAGCGAAACTCTGCGCTCTTTGAAACCTTCAAGATTAAGAAAACTATCTTCATTTATCGCGTAAATATCTTCGATCCTGCGAATCTTTTGCGCCTTGTATAGCGCCAAAATAATCTCTTTTCCAAGCCCTTCGATATTCATCGATCGCTTTGAGGCAAAGTGGATCAAACAATTTAATATACGCGCTTCGCAATCGAGATTTTGACATCTTAAAATCGCTCCGTCTTCGAAAAGTTTTGCGCCGCACGAGGGGCAAACGGCAGGCTTTTCGATCGGCTTTTCGTTTCCGCTTCTAACGCTGGAAAATACCGACGTAACTTTTGGAATGACGTCGCCGCTTCTGATTAGCGCGATCGCGTCTCCTAAACGCAGATCGAGGCGCGTAATTTCATCAAAATTATGTAAAGTTACCCGTTCGATCGTCGCGCCTTCTATATTGACCGCTTCCACGCCGCCCACAGGCGTTAACGCGCCCGTTCGCCCTACCTGCCAATCGACGCTTATTAACCTTGTTTTCTTTTCGATCGCCGGAAACTTATATGCCGCCGCCCAACGGGGGGCTTTGATCGTCCAACCAAGCCGATCGCGTATAAATAGATCGTTAATTTTTATCGCCATTCCATCAAGCGCCATCTCTAAACTATTACGATTTTTTTGCATATCTTGATACGCCGCTTCTATCTCGCTTGCCGAGTTGCAAACGCATCGCATAGGTATCGGACGAAATCCAAAAGATTCTATTATCCTCATCTCCTCGAAGCCGCTCTTTACGCCCAACGCGCCGCGCCCAATCCCCCACGCGAGAAAAACAAGGTTGCGCTCGGCGACTATTTTTGGATCAAGTTGCCGCAGACTTCCGCTTGCCGCATTGCGCGGATTTGCAAAAGGCGTTTCGCCGTTTTCGGCGCGATCACGGTTGATCCGCTCAAACTCGCTCTTGTAGATCACGACCTCGCCGCGAATCTCAATTAGCTTTTTATGCTCGATCGAAAGCGGCGCGGTTCGGATCGCCTTTGCGTTGTTAAAGACGTTTTCGCCCTCGATACCGTTACCCCGCGTTACGGCGCGAACCAAAACGCCGCCGTCATAAACCAGCGAAAGGCTTGCGCCGTCAAACTTCGGTTCGCAAACGAAACTTAGATCGTCGGTTTCGGCGAGTTTTACGATTCGTTTAATCCAAGCGTTAAGTTCGCCGTTATCGAAAAGATCGTCTAGCGACCACATTCGCTCAAGGTGCGCCGCTTTTTCAAAGCCCTCCAAAAGCGCGTCGCCGACTCGCTGCGTGGGCGAAAATGGAGAAATCTCGTTTGGGCGCTCCGTTTCGTAGGCTAAAACTTCGCGGTAAAGCGCGTCGTAGTCGCTATCGGTCGCTTCGGGCGCGTCGAAAACGTAGTAGGCGCTAGCCCACCGCGCCAATGTTTTTACCGCCTCTTGGTAGGCTTCAGGCGACATTGGCATTCTGCGTCTTGCTCCTCTTTTTTGCCGCGCAATTCGGACAAACGCCGTTAAAGATCAGATCGCCATCTTCGAGTTTCGCGCCGATTGGAACGTTTAACGCCCTTCTGATCGCCGCGTAATCGGCGCCTATGTCCAAAATCTCGCCGCACTTGCGGCAGATCAAATGCGCGTGCTCTTTTTGCGCCAGCTCAAAAACTTGGCGCTCCCCCGCGATCGCCAGCTCCCTAACAAGCCCGCGCTCCGTCAGCGTCGCGAGGTTGTTATAGACGGTCGAAAGAGAGAGCATTGGTTGCAAAACTTTAAGCGTCTGATAGATCGTTTCGATCGTCAGATGACCGCGCTTGGATAGCTCGCTCATCAGCATTAGCCTTTGCGGAGTAGCCTTTAGCCCGCATAGATTGAGTTTGGTTTTGTAATTCACGCTTTTGTTCCCCAAAAGGTTTTTCCCGATTATAGCTAACGATTTATTCAAAATGTTCGCTTTGTAAGCTAGGCGGTAGAAATTACGCGTAAAAACAAAACGATCGGCGATAAAAGAACGGCAGCCGCTATATCCATAAAAGGCTTCTTTACTCGTTTAAGAACCCGTGTCAATTCGCTAAACGTCGTTTATTTTCAGGTTGCGTTAGCGCTTGGCGCTCTACGTCCGCTCCCGTCGTTAGCGCCGTTCCTAATTTATCGTCTTTTAATCTCGCATTTGCAAAAAATACCTCGCTTGGCAAATTCGCATACAGGCAACAAATAATCTGCTCTAGTTATGGAAAAACCATCATACTTCGCGCAAAAATAGAAATAGCCCGATCAAAATTAAAGCGATAATCTTATTTAACGGTCGTTCAAAACGATCGATGAAAGTTCAAGTTTATTAGAGGTTTTAGAAAAGAATAAAGGTTTTTTGCGCATCAAGGTTTCTTTTCAACGGAGTTAAGGAGTAGTTCATATTTTCGCATAAGTTCCTGATCATTACGATCTAAAAATGAAAGAAGCAAAAAGCGGTCGTCGTTTGATAAAAACAATAAAAACTTAGTTTCTCCTTCTTTACAATCAAGTTCTTTTCCTTCGATTTGCGCATACCTTTTAATAGCGACGTTTGCGAAATCGCATTCCGCAGGCGCGCTATCAGTCTTTTCTATAGCGTCGCTATTGACGATAATAGACGCTTTATTGTTAAAGTCGGGCATAATCGTATAAGCGCCGGCATCGCGTTTGTAGATAAACCATTCAGGAAAGGGGAGATTAACGGTGTATTGTTCTAGCTCTATCGTTTGTCCGTTTATAAGAGCTAAATAGGTTTTTTTAATAAAACATGGATATAATTGCGTTACGGTAAATAATGATATACAAAATACGCTAAATATGCAAACGACGATTTTAAATATTCGTTTAACTTTGCTATCCACTCCTACGTAAAGCGCTAGAAATAGAGATAATAAAATTAGTGGATATAAAGATTTGGTTAATATACATATAAAAATAAGAGTAAAAAAGATTCCAGAAGAAATATGCTTGTTTCTAATTGCGTTAATTATCTTAGATTTAATAGAGGCTTTATTTTCAGGGTTTATTTCTTGATCCATTTGCTTCAACTATTTTACGTTAGGTTCGCCCATTAAAATAACACGAAAAGTAGCTATCACGCCTAGACATAGTATTGCAATCATAAAAATTAAAAATACCGGATATGAAAGCCATTCGGTTGATTTTTTAGAACCAGAATAAAACACTTTCTCGCTAGTAAAAGGTATAAAAGATATAGACGCTATTGCAATTAACAAAGCGGCAAAAATAGCGTATAGGAGGTCGTCTGTTTCGGTCAATATGCCATTATACATAATGATAGATAATACCACGCTATTATAAACGGCGAGGATAATTAAAAGTTTTCTAAGTTTATTTATCATTTCCCCAACCCTTCCCTTGCTTTGTCCGTATCTCTAAGACGGTTACCTATTGGCGCTACCGATGGATTTCCGCCATTATCAACCGCCGTGCATGTTGCAGATACAATGCCATATCCAAGTCCGGCGATAGCCGCTATAACTGCGCCTCCCCATCCGCCCGTAGAAGCGCTAGCGCCAATAAGAGCGCCGCCAACCCCATATATCAATCCATTACCTAATGCATCTAGCAAAGAATCGCCATTAATAAGAGAGGCTACTGTTCCTACTAATAAACCTGTCAAAAATCCAACGCCAATACCTGCGAATATTGAAAACTCCCCAGTTGGATCCACATAATTGATCGGATCATTCCCAACATACCCGTAAAGATTAGAACTACCTCCGTTAAAGTCAATCGGGTCTTTGGCGGTCCAACGTCCTGTAAATGGATCGTAATCTCTGTAACCAAATCTGATTAGGTTGGTATCCTTATCGTAAAGACCTCCCGCAAAGCCGAT
>JAISOU010000027.1 GCA_031275395.1 Helicobacteraceae bacterium
TGGACAAGATATTGGTTTATCCGTTTTACAAAGCTCACAGCGGCAAAATCTATCCGATAGAGCGGCGGACAGAATACGGCAAGTTTGACTACGTTAAAGCCAAAAGCCCTTTCGGAAACGAGATTATCTCTCTTGATCCGCCTTACGCAAGCGAGGATACGATCTGCTATGAGCTGCAAGACGAAAACAAGAAAACGCTCGAACAAATGAACGGCGCGGTAGAAACTCCCACAACGCCTACAAGCGGCTATGTGGAAGTAACGCTCTCGTGGGAAAACGCCTATATCGATATGAATCTGAAGGTTGAGTTTCCCAACGGCAAACACGACGTCCAAGACGAATGTCAGCTTATGGAGCATTTCTACGCCTTGAACGACACGGGAGTAACGCCCGGACTCTATCCCGTGTATATTACCTATACGGGTTGGCGAGACGGTTATGACGACGAGTCCTTGAAAGAGATTCAAAATATCGTGGTAACCATTAAAGTTCCGGGCGCTACGGAAGCAAGAACGGTTAATCTTAAAACTATAGATTCTTTGCCAAAAGGCGGTCATATAGCCGATATCAAAGTCGAGCGCCAAAATGTAGAGATTGTTTTGCGAGACGAGTTTAGAACGGGTAGCGTCGTTTTATACAATCGTCCCGAAAGCGGATATAGCAACTACGAAAGTTCTGGAGGAGGAGGAGGAAGCGGCGGCGGAGGCTACAGCGGCGGTTATGGAGGCGGAGGCGGCGGAAGCGGCGGCTGGGGCTACTCGTACGTTTCGCCTCCCGCAACAAACGATTATATTTACTCAATTATCTGGCATATTTCGCAAATAGTACTTGGACCTTTGGCTGGAGCAAATATCAGCGTTTACGCCATTGAAAACTACGACGTTAATACGGATAAAGGCTCGAATCCTATATATTCCGGCGTATCCTCTTACGGCTCGTCCGTATATACGGCTGGCGTTATCAATATACCAAGAGAGATAATGGACGCTTTGGACGATGAAAAAATCTACGCGATCGAAGTAAAAGGCGGAATGGATATAGACGCGAACGACGACAAGATAACCGACGCTACGCCCGTTAATAACTACGGAACGATCAGAGCGCTTTCAAGCGGAAGCGCGCTTAAAAACATAGGCTTTAAGGTGAATATCCTGACGGAAATGGCGTATCAAATATCTAAAAAGCGTTACGATATAAGCGATCTATCAAAGCTCGCAAATAAAAGCGACGAAGCCGTGAAATGCCTGCTAAACAGCGATATTAATCTTGACGGCGTTACGAATACTATTGACGCTCTGTATTTTACGCCCTATTCCGATAAGCATAAATTATACGCCGATTATAACGGCGAGTTTATGCCTATTATTCGCAAGATTCATAACGGATCGGATATATACCAAGATAGTTTTAATCTATACGCAAGACCTCTGGTAAAGGGCGGATACTTTAGCGTAAGGGAGGACGCCTCCGTTGGAGCGACGATCGGCAAGATTGAAACCGATTGCGTTAGCGAAAGTCCCGTACATTCGTTTATCTTGAGCGGCGACGGAGCGGATAGATTTCAGGTAGATAGCGCCGGCAATCTTAAAATCGCAAAACGGCTGGTTTATGAGGAAAAAAGAATATACAACCTAAGCGTTACGGGCATAAACGCTTACGGCGCTTCGCCAAGCCAAAACGTATATATTACGGTAACGGCGGATAACTCGCCTATCTTGACCAACTCGCTTACAAGCTACGTTTTTGAAAATATGCCAAACGGATCGGCGCTAGGACAGGTGGGCGTAAATAATATGGGCTATCCCGTAACAAGTATGAGTCTGGAAGGATTCGGCGCGGAATACTTCAATATAGACAACGACGGCAAAGTAACCGTAGCGCAAGGCGCCAAGATCAAAGTAAGCGATAAAACGTATTCGCTTATGGCTACCGCCGAGAACGTTAAAGGGGTTAGCGCGCCTTTGCCCGTTACGTTTACGATTTACGACGACGCGCCCGTTATACTATACGATATTACCGCGACGATAAGAGAGGACGCGGCAAAAGGCAAGAGCGTAGCCAAACCTTCGTATTATCACGGGCTTTCAAACGTGAAGCGGTTCGTTATGGAGGGACGCGGCGCTGAAAACTTTAATATAAGCGCGGACGGAACGATAACGATCGCTAACGAAGCTAATATATCGGTAGAAAGCTCGCCTTATCGCTTGAGCATATACGCCGAAAACGATCACGGCGTAAGCGAGCCTAGATTAGTAACGATCAACGTTATACCTATACCAACGCAAGTAGCGGACGACGAGACGACGCTTTATAACTACTATATATCGCTAGGCAACTTTGGCGCGAATATATACGTTACGGCAAACGCCAACGCTATTGTGGGAAAAATATCTTACGGCTACGGCTACGTTCCGCCTCAAGCGTTTAGCTTGAGCGGCGCGGGAAGCGAACGATTTAGCGTAAGCGCCGACGGCGTTATAACTTTGATAGATAATAGCGCCCTAAGCGTCGGACAGGTCTTTAATCTTGAGGCAAACGCTTCAAACGAATACGTATCTAGCGCTAGATCGCAGGTAACGATAACGGTAATAGACGATACGCCGCGATTAAACGATTTTAGCGTTTCAATTATGGACGGCTTGGCGAGCGGGACGGCTATAGGCAAGGTTGGATACGGCTACGGGGTTTTACCGATAACTAAGTTTGAGTTGATAGGCGCTAACGATTTTGAGATCGATAGCGACGGAACGATAAGGATAAAAGAGGGCGTAATTATAGACTACGACGTTAAAAACTCTTATACGTTTACAATCAAAGCGAGCAACGCCATAGGCAAAACCGCGCAAAGCGCCGCTTTGGTAAGGGTTATAGACGACGCGCCAACGTTAAGCGCCAGTACGTTTAGCGTTATGGAGAACGTTTATGGCGGGGAGTATATCGGGCGCGTTAGCATAGCGTCAAACGGCAGAAGCGTTATAGAGAGTTTCGATCTAAAAGGCGACGGAGCGGCGCTTTTCACGATCGATAACAGCGGCAACATAAGAACGGCGGCTGGAGCGATTATCGACTATGAAACAAAGAGCGTTTATAATCTTAAAGCGACGGCGACAAACGCTCACGATACCAGCGCGGAAGCAAGCGTTACGATAAACGTTATAAACGCTCCCGATCAAGAGCCCGTGTTGCAACCTACGACGTTAAGCGTCGATGAGAACTCGCCCGCCGGAACTTACGTAGGCGATATAACGATATTCGCGCAAGGGTATAGCGCGATAACGTCGTTTGTCATAACGGGAACAAACAGCGATTGGTTTAGCGCGGATAAGAACGGTAAGATTGTTACTACGGACGCGGCTAAACTAGATTACGAGAGCAAAAAGAGCTTCGCTTTGAAAGCGCAGGCTATTAGCGATTATGGCGCAAGCGCGATTGTCGATCTGACGATAAACGTGAATAATGTTCCCGATCTGCCGCCAGTTATTCAATACGCGACTTTTCAAGTTGATGAAAACTCGCCCGCCGGAACGTTTGTTGGAAAGTTAAATATCAACGACGACGGATCGCCCGTAACCTCCGTAACGTTAAGCGAAACGGGAGTTGAAAACTTCAAAGTCGATAATAATGGAACGATAGTTGTGGCTGAAGGCGCAAAGCTGGATTACGAGAGCAGAAGCTACTATTATCTATCCGCTAAAGCCGTTAACGCCTTTGGCGAAAGTAATACGGCTTATTTTTATATTGTTTTGAATAACCTAAAGGATACCCCGCCCGTTTTACAGAATACTCATCTTAGTATCTATAAAATAACTCCGGCGGGTAAAACGATAGGCGCTATAAAGATAAGCTCGACTATGCACTGCGATATAACGGGGTATGTATCAAACGATAGCTCGATCTTTGGCGTTAGGGATAACGGCGAGGTTTATACAGAAACCAATATATCGGGCGGGGATTATACCATTGGCGTTTACGCTAAGAGCGCTTGCGGCAATAGCGCTACCGTTAGCTTAACGATAGATACGCAAAATAGAATTATCAGCTCAATCGGCACATCAGGCTATACTTACTCTGTCGCTCTTTCGTCAGATGAGACAAAAGCGTTTGTGGGAGATCATTTTGATTTAAGGATAATAGACGTGAGCGATCCGGCTAACCCTGAACTGATCGGCTCAATCGGCACATCATCATACTATACTCGCTCTATCGCTCTCTCATCAGATAAGACAAAAGCGTTTGTGGGAGATTATGGTAGTTTAAAGATAATAGATGTGAGCGATCCGACTAAGCCTAAACTGATCGGCTCAATCGGCACATCAAGAGATACTTTCTCTATCGCTCTCTCATCGGATGAGACAAAAGCGTTTGTGGGAGATTATAGTAGTTTAAAGATAATCGATGTGAGCGATCCGACTAAGCCTAAACTGATCGGCTCAATCGGCGCTTCCTATGCTTACTCTATCGCTCTCTCATCGCATGAGACAAAAGCGTTTGTGGGAGATTATAGTAGTTTAAGGATAATAGACGTGAGCGATCCGGCTAACCATGAAATTATCGGCTCAATCGGCGCTTCGGGCTATGCTTACTCTATCGCTCTTTCGTCAGATGAGACAAAAGCGTTTGTGGGGGATCTGGGTAGTTTAAAGATAATCGATGTGAGCGATCCGACTAAGCCTAAACTGATCGGCTCAATCGGCACATCATACTATACTCACTCTGTCGCTCTCTCGTCGGATGAGACAAAAGCGTTTGTGGGGGATCTGGGTAGTTTAAAGATAATAGACGTTAGCGATCCGACTAAGCCTGAACTGATCGGCTCAATCGGCACATATGGCTCTACTTACTCTGTCGTTCTCTCGTCGGATGATACAAAAGCGTTTGTGGGAGATTATTACAGTTTAAGGATAATAGACGTCGAGGACCTTACAAAAAAATAACTTCTTGCCCGCAAGCGGCTCGGCGGCGCAATTTAAGCCGCCGAGATAGCAGAAAAACGTTACGAATAAAACAACGAAACGGAATAGTCGACGTTTGGCTCGTAGTCGCCAATCGCAACGCGCGGCTGACCGAGCGCCTTTTAACGCGTATCGATCGCAAAAAGCCGATTTTTGTTGCGATCGGCGCGCTTCATCTTGGCGGCGATAAAGGCGTTTTGGCGCTATTATGCAAAACGGGTTTCAAAATAACGCGCCCACAAACCAAAAGCGCAGATTCGACTAAAAAAAAGGAAAACCAATGCAAGAAGCGCAACTTATACATTCTGGATTAGGCGTAGCGTCGTTTGTCCTTGCCGTCGCAGTTCTATTCGTTTTGGCGGCGCTAACGCTTATGATCGCGGGGCTTGCGGGCGCGGGCGTCGCGCCCGATCAAACTGTAACGAGCGTAATGCAATTTATGTTTTTCGCGTCGCTGGCGGCGGCGATCGCGGCGATCGGGCTTGGCGTTTTTGGTCGCGGTCATATACTCGGTATTTTAGGGCTAATTTTTGGCGCGATCGAGACGGCGGTTATATTGATCGTAAGTATTGCGCTTATCGTATCCGTTTGAGATTGAGCCCGCGTTTTTAACTTGCGCGAATTAAAATAACGGCAAAAGGGCGGCGCTGGAACAAGAGCGACCGATTTAGATCGAGCATAGTTAAAACCGCCGTCAAAGGGTTTGGCATAGTAGCGCTATAATCCGCGTATATTTCGGTAAGGACGCCGCTTGATCGCGCTTAAAGAAGCTCTGAAACTGCCAAACAAAGCCAAGGAGTTAATATATGGGTTATTTCCGCGAGCTTATTGAAAACACAAGCGTGACGAACGCAAATCGGTTACAAACGCGATATTTCTGGCTGAACGCCGCCATTCGTTTAGCGGCGGTATTTGCGTGCATAGCGCTTATTTTGCCCGTAGTAACCGAGCTTTTGGCTACTTGGCTTGACGTATCTATGCGGGACGCCGTTGTCGAACAACCAAACGGCTTAATATGGATAGCGCTATTCCTCGCGAGCATTCCGCTCCTGTTCTACGCCGCCGCCGTAATCGTCGCCCTGTCTACGGGAATCGCTATGGCGCTGTTTGGAGCGCTTAGTTTCGCGGAAGTAATACCCTACGCGCTGTTATCTCGCTATCCAGATCGATGGTTAAAGCCCAACGCGAAAAATAAAGGTAGCGGGCGCAAAGAAAAACGGTCAAATTAAATTACGCAAAATCCACGCGTCGCGCTTGTAAAATGCGGCGCGGCTTATTATCGTTTGCAAAACGCCGCGATCTTTTTAGAGTTTCGCCACATGCTTCGCCGCAAGCGCGATTGTCAATCTGACGATAAATGTGAATAATGTTCCCGATCTGCCGCCTGTGGTTAGCGCTTCGACTTTTCGCGTCGATGAAAACTTGCGCTTGGTCTATCGCTCTTTCGTCGGATAATACAAAAGCGTTTGTTGGCGCTTCCAAGAGTTTAATGATAGTAGATATCGAGGACTTTACAAAGAAATAACTTCTTGCTTGCAAGGCGATCTTTTAAGCGCGTGGGGCGCTTCGGCGGCGCAATTTAAGCCGCCGAGATAGCAGAAAAACGTTACGAATAAAACGACGGAGCGGGATAGTCGCCGCTTGGCGTTCGAGCGCCCTTTATCTTACTTTTTCTGCGGTTTTTAATTCTTCTGTAAAACATCATCGCTCCGCTTACGCTAAACAGAGCCATAGCAAGAGAAGATACGCACATCGCCGCTTTGCCAAACTCTCCAAAAAATTGTCCGCTGTGTAAGGCGTATATGTTTTGTATAAACTTTTGCCCAACCGTTTTATCCCGATATAGTTCCCGCGAAACTATCGCCTCGTTTTGAACGTCGATTTTTAGTAGATTATAAGCTCCGTACTTAACGTTTGAATATGACAATTCATAAGGCGCGTCCTTAAACGGAACGCGAATAAAATACGAACGCCAGCCGCTCAATTCCTCTTTTGCTATATCGATCGTCCTTTGCAACTCTTTTGGATCGCCCGCCGCCATCTCTCTTCGTTCGCCTCTTGCGAAAAGCGCCGTATCCGCTCCCGCTAATTTGCTTAAGAAACTTCTATACCACTCGTAAGACCACCAAAGACCCGTTAAACACATAATCAACACAAAAACGAGCGTAAAAACTCCCAAAACAGAGTGAAGCTGATACAAAAACTTATATCCTTTAGCCTTAAACTCTATCCTAAGACTTTTTAAGAAGTTTCGCTTTAACGCGGGCAGATACAAAATAATTCCCGTTATAGACAAAACTATAATAGCTATCGTCGTCGCGGCGACTATGTTTTTGCCCGCGGCGCTTACCCCGTCGAAGTTCAAAAACCTATGAAATATCATCGCGGCGGCAAAAAACTTATCGGTTTTTAAGCTATTGGTTACTATTTCGCCCGAATACGCATTTACCTCGTAAAAACCAAACTTGCCGTTTTCAGCCGCCGATATGCCTATATGCCGCAGATCGTCTTTTAAGTTTTTAACGCTGAAAAACCTTATCGACGCGTTTGGCTTTTGCTCTAAAAACCTTGCGCTTATCTCCTCTACGCTAAGCGCTTCGGAGCTTGACGTTTTGTAAGAGCTTATATATTGCGCTCTCTCGTAATCTCTTATATCGTCGGCGTAGGAGTATAAAGCTCCCGTAACGCCGACGGCGCATATCGTTACGCAAAACGCAAGCCCCAATGCCAAATGAACGTAGTACAGAACCTTTCTAACGCGAAATCTTTTCAAGCAAACGCGCTTTTAATACTCGTATCTAAGGCTGGCGTAAAACTGTCTGCCCATAGAGTATTCGTCGGTATACGTCGTGGCAAAAGCGGTTGAATTGCCCGTCATACTCGCGTCGTTTTTGCGATTTAGCAGATTTAGTATCTCCATTCCAAACGTCAATACGTGTTCGCCGAATTTTACGTCGTAATGAACCGATAGATCGACGTTGAAAACGTCCTTATACTTTGTTTCCTCAAAAATCCTCGTTGCTAAACCCGCTGGATCGTCTGCTCCCGTTCCTGAAATCCGCCTTAATCCGCTACCGCCTTTTTGATACCACGCGACGCCGCTTATGCGCAAAGAGTTTCCTATCCGCGCCAAATGCGAGTACGTTACGACCCAAGGAGAGTTAAATTGCGAAGCGGGAAGATCGTCTACCGATATAACTTCGCCGTTATAGGTTACGTGAGTAGCCGATTGCGGATTCGCTCCGTGTTCGTATACGTTCGAGCTAAACGCGTTAGTTCCCATAAGATTGCTTTTTGTATCCGATCGCGTCGCGGATAGTTCGGATATATGCTTTGACGCGCCTATATCGTAATTTTTCGACGCGCTAAGCGTAACGCCCCAATAGTCCGTCTTGCCGTCGTTTGTATTTCGATAATTAAAAGTCGTGCTCGCCGTGTCGTATTCGTATCTCGATTTAATCTGATCCCTATGCTTTCTGTTCGCATAATCGATCTTAAAGAGCGTATCGACGACATTCACAGAGCCGCCCACGCTAAGCTCGTCCGAATATGGCGTTTTTAGATGTTTATACTCATAAACGGAAGGATAAGCCTGTCCGAGTACCCAAGGAGCGTTCCACCCAGTTCTGGTATAACTATCCGCCTGATACTTATAAACCGCGTAGCCTAATATTTGAGTTCCGTAATATCTGTTGTATCCGCCGTAGAAATTCAAGAACCGATCGTTAAAAACGTCGGCGTTCGCAAACAATCTTGGAGCGGTATCTACGTTATCGGTTAAACTATCGGTAGAAACTCTTACTCCCGGGCGAAAAGTAAATCTGTCGTAGGCTATTTCATCTTCCAAAAACAGAGCCGCCGTATAGTAATCTTTCGATCTCTCAACCGCCCCGTAATCCATTTTATTTCTCGCATACTGCTCGCCTTCGATTATGCCGTCCTCTTTAGAACCTTGCGCGGTAATATCTAGCGAAGGGTTAGAAAAAGTAATGCCGCCGTCAAACTCTAGTTTAGCGCTGGTATATTCCGCTTCCGCGCCGACTTTTAGGTTATGTTCGGTTTCGCCCGCAACGATTTCGTCAAAATATAACGCGCTTTTTATTCCAATATCCGATTTTGTTATATCGGAAACGCCTCTCGATCCCTCCTGCGCGGTACTGCCGCCGCACGCGGCGGAGGTACCGCCGCTACTCCAATCTATAGCGCCGGTTGGGGTCGCGCACCAAGTATACGCGTAATACTCGGCGTTATCTATACCCGAATGAGTTTGCCTATAGCTTACCGTGTTCTTCAACATTCCAAAACTAAGCGCGTTTTGCATATTGTAGATAACGTCCAATCCGCCGTTTGTAACGTCGTAATCCGAGTTTCTGACGTTTGCTCTGAAAAGCGACTGCGTATATGGCGCGTAAATAGCGCTTAGATCGGCTTCAAAACCTTCCGATCCCGCCATATTCAGCTTAACCAAATAGTTTTCGTTTTCCCTGTATTGCGCGCGTCTTTCTTTATACGCGTTACTGCTGGGATCTACCAAATTATATCCCGAATACAGAGGGATTTTTGAGTATTGCCGCCCGTAACTGACCATAAGACCAAGATAGTCGTTTATCGGCCCGTCTAAAGCTAGCGCGCCTTCGTACTTATTAAACTCTGGCTGGTAGTTTGCGTCCGTTGGATATTGGGTATTTTTCTGCGCGTCGTTTAGATGAAATTTCGCCCAACCGTCTTGCGTGTATCGGAAGTTCGTCATAATATGCCATCTATCCGTTCTGGCGTTTTTCAGTTTAGCGTTCACAACGCCGCCCGTAAAACCGCCGTATTCGGCGGAGATATTTTCTGTGTAAGCCTCGACGCTCTCGACAAGGCTTGTGTCGACAAAGATCGACTGCGCTTCGCCCGATGCAAAACCCGTAGGATCGTTGCTTTCAAAGCCGCCCGGACTGATATTGTTGTTGTTGCCAACGCCGTTTATTAGAAAGTTGTTCTCGTAGTGTTGAGAACCGCGAATGGAGATTTTCGGAGGCGCTATCTCGCCGCCTCGCGCCGAGCTTCTGGCATTTTGCTGATACTGGATTTTTGAGTTATGCCGAAGCGCGTCGGTTATAGACCTAGTTGAAGAGGCGAACCCCCCCCCCCCGTTTGGTCGGTTACCAATATCTCGTCCAAGACCATTACGTCGTCTTGAGCCGTTCGATTCGCGTCGTTTGGCGCGCCCAAAGTCGCCTGATTTGTTTCGTCCGAAACGCCCGAGCCAGCATTGTTAGCCTCGTCGTTTGCGTCGTTTTGCGCGAAAGCTATCCCGCACAACATAAAAAAGAAGGCGATCGCCCTCTTATTCCCCCTTGTCCCCATCTGCTCTCCTTATTGATTTGGATTATGAAAATAACGATTTTCATAATGCATATTACAACAACTAGACTTAAACTTTTCTTTGCCAAACGCAAATCCTTAACTTAGGAATATTTGGCGGCAAGATTTGTTCGTCGCTAACGCAAAAACTGCGGATTTTAGAGGCGATCGCAGCGTGCGCGCAATCAAGCGTCGCGCCGTAGGGATACGAATCGCTCGAATTGGTAATATAAATCCGCGTCGTAGTTTGGCGCTAAATCGGGCTAAAAACGTCAGTTTTGTCGTCTATAATCGCGATCGCAACGTTTTTTTTCAGTTATTACCATATCCCGCGCCGCTTCAACTTTCAGATTCGTTCCTTTATTTTTGCTATTAAATTTTATTTTAAGGTTGATCGGCGTAGTATTACCAATGTAAAAAATGTAATACCAAAAAGGAGGGAGCAGATGTCCAAAGTAACGCGGGTTGCCACGTTCAATCCGCCAAACGACGCATGGGGCGGCGACGCGGCGTTCGAGGGAACTTGCCGACGAGGCGAGTTAAGAGGCATAATCAAGATCAACCAAAACAACTGCGTAGGGTGCGATACCTGTACGGCGTTTTGCCCGACCGACGCTATACGAGGATCGCTTGGCGTTGCGCACAAAATCAGCGTTAATCGGTGCGTCAATTGCGGGCAGTGTCTGACGAATTGTCCGTTTGGCGCGATCGAGCAGATGAGTTTTGTCGATACCGTAATGCAAAAGTTAGACGATCCAAACGCCTTTGTAGTGGCTCACCCGTCGCCTTCCGTCAGAGTTTCGATCGCCGAAGAGTTTGGCGGAAATCCGGGCGATCTGACGGTCAATAGGCTTTACAACGCCTTTGAAAAAGCGGGTTTTCATAATTACGACGTGAATTTCGCCGCCGATCAGACCATTTTGGAAGAGGGGACGGAGTTTATCAGAAAGGTTCGATATTGGGCGCTTGGCGAACGCGGCGACGATCTGGAACATATGGCGGCGCACCCTTTTCCGCACTTTACAAGCTGTTGTCCCGCGTGGATAAAAAACGCCGAAACCTTTCACCCGCAACTGCTGCCTCATATTTCTGGCGCGAAATCGCCCATACAGATGGGCGGAGCGCTCGCCAAAACGTGGGCGGCAAAGTATGTGTGGAACGTCGATCCAAGAAATGTTTATATGGTCGCCGTTACGCCCTGTACCGCCAAGATATTCGAAGCGAGCAGACCCGAATTTAACTCCGCGAGCCAATACTTGATAAGAAACGGCGAGATTCCTAGCGATACGCCTAGTTTTCAAGATATCGACGCGGTTTTAACGGCGAGAGATATAGCCGAAGTTTTTAGGCGAAAACATATAAATCCGCTGGAGCTTTCCGACGAGCGAGCAACGGAAACGATGAACGTCTATACGGGCGCGGCGACGATATTTGGAAATAGCGGCGGCGTGATGGAAGCGGCGTTAAGAACCGCGTATTTTATTCTCTCTGGAAACGAGTTGTCAAATCCCGATCTGATCGCCGTTAGAGGATATGAAACGGATATTGTCGAGGCTACCATTCCCATACCTCTAAAAGCGTATGACGGCAAAATTATCGAGGTAAAAGTAGCCGTTGTGAACGGAGCGTCTAGGAACATAAAAGCGATCGTAGAAAGGTTAATCGACGATCGTAATAAGTATCACTTTGTAGAGGTGATGAACTGCCCGGGCGGATGCGTAAATGGAGGCGGACAACCGGTTAGAACAATGGGAACTTCGTGGCTTCACCCGCTTTTGCCGCTACCGCTTAGAGCTTAAAAGGAGAAAACAATGAGCGAAACAGAATATTACGCGGAAAAACCTTCGCGATCGTTAATAAGCCGCCGCGATTTTCTTAAAGTCGCGGGCGTTTCCGTGTCGGTCGTAGCCATAAGCGGCTACGCGATCACCGATATTGTGGAGCGGCGCAAGTCTTATATAAGACTAAGACAGCAGGGGCTTTACAAAGACGACAAACGACTGCAACGGCAAAACCTGACGGGATCGCACCAAAATCCTAGCGCGCTAAAGGTATATAAAGATCTTGGCGCAAAACCTATGGACGAAATAGCCGAAGAGTTGTTGCATACCAAAACTTACGTGGATCGCAACAATCTTGGGCTAAAAGGAGGCGATCATGCGTAACGCAAAAGTATTAAAATTTCCCGTATGCGAAAAGGTTTTTCATAACATAAACCTTTTAAGCTGGACGGTTTTAATAGTTACGGGCTGTTTGGCGTATTTCAAGTTAATAGGCGAAGCAAGCGCGGCGATCGTTATGGATATACATATCGTAGCCGCCGTCGTATCCACCGCAAACTTCTTTGGTTTTGCGATCATTAACTACGACAGGTTTATATTGTTGCTTAAAAACCTGACGACATGGGACAAAGATACGCTAGGTTGGTTCAAAAATATGGGCGGTTATCCAAAAAAGCTGTTCGGCATAAACTTCGGACCTGAAAAAGTAGCGCCGCAGGGAAGATTCAACGCCGGACAAAAGCTGCTCTATCCCGTATTTATAACGGCGATATTCGCGCTGATCGTTTCAGGTTGGCTTTTGTACGCCTTAACGCCCGCGCTAGGAAAGCAGGTTGTAACCGTTCTCTTTTATTTTCACGTTTGGGGATCGATCGTCGTTACCGCGCTGGTCGTTTTTGGACACGCGCCGATGGCGTTAATGAACTTTGGCGACTTCAAAGCGATGTTTGGCAAGGGCGAGGGTTACGTATCGCTTGAGGAAGCTAAACAAAGCGCGCCAAAATGGGTTGAAAACGATCTGATAAAAATCGAAAACGAGGGCGGCATAAAGGGAGGCTGATATGGCTTGGGCAAAAGATAGACTTGAGCGCGTTATCGAATGGGAAAACGCTTGCGAATACGATGATTTTATCGACGATAGTCGAATAGAATCCATACTAAAAGCGGCGAGCGCGCCATCGAAAAACGAAACGCTCGCCGTAATAAAAAAGGCGAAGGCAAACGCGAGCAAGGGCGCTATGCTCTCTCCCGAAGAAACCGCGACGCTTATGAACGCGCAAGGCGACGATTTGTGGGAGGAGATATTTAGCGCCGCGACGTTTGTAAAAGAGGAGGTATACGGCAACAGAATAGTTCTGTTTTCGCCTCTGTACATTTCAAATCCGTGCGTTAATGATTGCGCCTATTGCGGCTTTAGATCGTCAAATAAAAATATGCAGAAGATCACGCTTAAACCGGATACGCTAAAAGGCGAGATAGAAGCGCTGTTAGAGGCTGGGCAAAAGCGTTTGATCGCGGTATTTGGCGAGCACCCAAAAAGCGACGCGGAATATATCGCAAATAGCGTTAAAACGATCTACTCCGTAAAAAAAGACAAGGGCGAAATAAGACGGGTAAATATCAACGCCGCGCCGATGTTTGAAGAGGAGTATAAACGCATAAAGAGCGAAGGGATAGGGACTTATCAGGTTTTTCAGGAAACCTATCACAGAGCGACATACGAAAAAGTTCACCCAAAAGGCACGATCAAGGGCGAATATAAATGGCGCTTATTCGCTCTGCACAGAGCCTTAAAAGCAGGGCTTGACGACGTGGCGATCGGAACGCTATTTGGATTGTACGATTGGCGTTACGAAGTATTGGCTATGCTCTATCACGCTATGGATTTAGAGCGCGTATTTGGCGTTGGCCCTCACACCATCTCTTTTCCGCGCATTAAGCCGACCTCCAATAGCGACGGCTTCCAATCGCCCTATGCGGTAAGCGATAAAGAGATAGTAAAGATCGCCGCCGTTATTCGCCTTATGTGTCCTTTTACGGGAACGATTCTGACGGCTAGAGAAGATCCCAACGTTAGAGATGAAATACTGCAAAAATGCGGCGTATCCCAAACCGACGCGGGGACAAATATAGGCATAGGCGGTTATTCCGAAAATAAAGACGGTAATAATCTCAAAAAACAGCAGTTTTCGATCGGCGATCACAGAAGTATCGACACGTTTATTTTAAGTCTTGTAAAAGAAGGCAAACTGCCCTCGTTTTGCACCTCTTGCTATCGGGAAGGGCGTACGGGTTGCAGTTTTATGCCGTTAGCCAAAGGCGCGACGATCAAATATCTCTGTATTCCAAACGGCATTTTAACCTTCAAGGAATATATAAGAGATTACGCTTCCAGCGAGGTTAAAAGTATAGGCGAAAAGACGATCATTCCAAAATATCTGAATATGTTGCGCGAAAATCTGCCGCAAGTAGTCGGGACGGTTGAAAGAATGATCGACGGTTTAGAACGGGGCGAAAGCGATTGTCATATATAAACAAGATCGCGATCGGCGCCGTTCAAAAAGCGTTTTACGAAAACGCGCTTACGCATAGAGAGATCGTCGCTATCTTATCGGACGATAAATGCGACGATACTCTCTTTTTTCACGCCGATTTAACGAGAAAAACGCATAACGGCGACGAGGTACATCTAAAAGGACTATTGGAGTTTTCAAACCTATGCGCCAGAAATTGTTACTATTGCGGACTTAGGCGACAAAATAAAGCTATTAAGCGATACGCCTTAAAGCCAAACGAAATAATAAAACTCGCGCAAAAAGCGATCGCTTGCGGATATAAAACGATCGTATTGCAATCGGGCGAGAGCTCCGCGTATAAATTAGACGAGCTTTGCGGCGTAATAAAAGCTATAAGAGATATGCAAGCGCGCGTTACGCTAAGTCTTGGCGAAAAGAGCGAAGAGGAGTACGCCGCGTATAAGCAAGCGGGCGCAAACCGCTATCTTTTACGCATTGAAACCACCGATCCCGCGCTATATAAAAAACTACACCCGTCGATGAGTCATCAAAACAGATTTAACTGCCTGAAAACGCTAAGAAAACTAGGTTATGAAACGGGTAGCGGATCGCTTGTTGGTTTGCCTAATCAAACGCTTGCGTCCATAGCCGACGATATTTTATTTTTTAAGGAGAGCGACTTTGATATGATTGGCATAGGGCCGTTTATACCAAACGAGCATACGCCGCTTGGCGGCGAGCGCGGCGGCGATTTTATTTTGGCGTTAAAGGTAATGGCGATCGTCCGTCTATTGCTACCGAAAATAAATATCCCCGCCACGACCGCTATGGAAACTCTGGATAAAAACGGGCGAATCAAGGCGCTTCAGCGCGGCGCAAACGTCGTTATGCCCGTCGTAACGGAGGGCGAATATCGCAAGCTTTATCGCCTTTACCCCGGCAAGATATGCTTAGACGATACGCCGCGCCATTGCAGAGGGTGCATAACGGGCAAAATTATGGCGATCGGCAGAGGCGTATCCGCTACAAACGGCGACAGCGAGCGGTTTATAGACCGCCTTGCCGCGAGCTAACGAGAACGAGATGAGCCTAAACGAAACGCCGCTTGCAAACCGCGTTCATATCGGGATTTTTGGCAAGCGTAACGCGGGCAAATCAAGCCTTATAAACGCGTTAAGCGGACAAAACGTCGCCATTGTTTCGCATACGAAAGGAACGACGACCGATCCCGTTTATAAGACGATGGAGCTCTCGCCGTTAGGACCTATCGCGCTAATCGACACGCCGGGCATAGACGACGGCGGCGAGCTGGGATCGCTTCGCGTTAAGCGAGCGATGGCGACGCTCAATAAAATCGACGCGGCGATTGTGGCGATCGACGCCGCCATAGGCTTGGACGAAACCGATCGCGATCTGCTGCGCCTTCTTCGATCAAAAGATATTCCCTACGTCGTCGCGCATAACAAAAGCGATCTGCTCGATCTACCGCCGCAAACGGATGAAAACGCGATCGCGGTGAGCGCCAAAACCGGCGAAAATATCGACGCGCTAAAAGCGCAAATCGCCGCGCTAACGAAAGTTGGCGATCCGAAGCTACGCATTGCGGGCGATCTGATCGGCGCGGGCGATTTTGTCGTGTTGGTAACGCCTATCGATAAATCCGCGCCCAAAGGACGACTGATTCTGCCGCAACAGCAGACCATTCGGGACGTTTTGGAAGCCGACGCCGTCGCGATCGTCGTTAAGGAGTTTGAGCTAAGACAGACGTTGGCGAGTTTAGGCAAAAAGCCCGCTCTCGTCGTAACCGACAGTCAGGTTTTCGCCAAAGTCGCCGCCGACGTTCCGCGCGATATTCCGCTAACCTCGTTTTCGATCCTATTCGCCCGCTACAAGGGCTTTTTGGCGCGCTCGCTTGAAGGCGCGGTTGCAATCGATCGCATAAAAGACGGCGATCGGATACTGATTAGCGAAGGTTGCACGCACCATCGCCAATGCGACGATATTGGACGGGTCAAACTCCCGCGTTGGATAAAAAGCTACGCCAACAAACGACCGGAGTTTGACTTTACCAGCGGCGGCGAGTTTCCCGAAGATCTAAGCGGCTATCGCCTGATCGTCCATTGCGGCGGGTGTATGCTTAACGAGCGCGAAATGCGTTATCGGCGGGGTTTAGCCGTCGATCAGGGCGCGGCGATTACCAACTACGGCGTTTTGATCGCGCATATGCAGGGGATTTTGAAGCGTAGCGTAGCGATGTTTCCGCATTTAGCGCCGCTACTTGAAAGAGTCGATCGTGAATGAAACGCGAATCGAGCGCGACGCTTTGGGAGAGCGGACGCTACCCAAAAACGCGCTATACGGTATTCACAGCTTAAGAGCCGCCGAAAACTTCGCGCTCGATTATAAAAGAAGCGATAAAAGCCTAATTTACGCGCTGGCGACAGTCAAGAAAGCCGCCGCAATCTGCCGCCTGAAAGCGGGCGCAAAAGCCTTTAGCGGACGCGAGGGCGTTTTTGAGGCGATTATCGCCGCTTGCGATCGCGTTTTAAGCGGACAAGCCGACGACGCTTTTATCATAGACGCTTTGCAAGGCGGCGCGGGTACGTCGCTAAATATGAACCTAAACGAGGCGATCGCCAACCTCGCGCTATCGGAACTAGGATTACAACGCGGCGATTACGCGGCGATCAGTCCGATTGACGACGTTAATCGCGGACAATCGACCAACGACGCGTATTCTACGGCGCTTAGAATCGCCGCGATCGACTTGTTGCGAGAGTTAAGCGATCGCTGCGCCGCGTTGCAAGAGGCGCTTCAGCGCAAGGAGATCGAGTTTGAAGAGATCGCCAAACTTGGACGCACCGAGCTTATGGACGCAGTTCCGGTAACGCTTGGCGGCGAATTTGGCGCGTACGCCCAAGCGATCGCGCGCGATCGTTGGCGGCTGTACAAAGCCGAAGAGCGACTAAGACAGGTCAATATCGGCGGCGTAGCCGTTGGCGCGCCCGATCCGTCCGATCGCGCCTATCGCCATTTGATTATAGAGGAGTTGCGCGAGCTAACGGGTATCGGACTTGCCGCCGCCGAATATCCAATGGACGTTACGCAAAACAACGACGTATTTGTCGAAGTTTCAGGATTGCTTAAAGCGTTGGCGGTCAATCTTTCTAAAATAGCGGGCGATCTGCGGCTGATGAATTCGGGACCGAGCGGCGGATTCGCCGAGATTACTTTGGAGCCGTTGCAGGCGGGTAGCAGCGCTATGCCGCGCAAGATCAACCCCGTAATATGCGAGATGACGATTCAGGTTTCAATCAAGGTAATGGCAAACGATTACGCGATAAGCGTAGCGGCTTCGCGCGGCGAGTTCGAGTTGAACGCCTTTTCGCCGTTAATCGCCGATTGTTTGCTTGAAAGCCTCTCCTTGTTGTGTAAAACCTGCGCGATCTTTCGTCAAAAATGCGTTGAAACTATCAAGGCGAACCGCGATCGTTGCGCCGAGCTACTGGAAAACTCGCTCGCCTTTTGCGCCTCGTATGTCGCCGCGCTTGGCTACGATCGCGTTCGCGCCGTTATCGAAGCAAACGCCGCCGATCCCGCAAAGGTTCGCCGCGCTCTTGATCGCGCCTTAAGCGCCAATCTGAAAAATTAGAGCAAGGCGCGATCAAACGATAAGAGCTACTTAACTTAGGGATACTTGGCGGCAAGATTTGTCCGTCGCTAACGCAAAAACTGCGGATTTTAGAGGCGATCGCGGCTAAACCGCGATCGCGAGCGGGATTAAAACTCGTATCTGGCGTTGGCGTAATACTGCCTGCCCATAGAGTATTCGCTATTTACGCTAGAGCCGCCGTCCGCCGACAAGATATCGTTCTTGCGGTTGAAGATATTTAATATCTCCGCGCCAAGCGTAAGTTTATGACCGCTTATTTTTATGTCGTAATTGATGGAAAGATCGACGTTGCAAGTATCGCGGTAATTTTTCTTTTCATAAACCGCCGTTGGAGCGCCGTCGGGATCGGGTATGCCCGTAACGCCCGTAACCGATCTTAATCCGCTTCCGCCCTTTTCGTATCTCAAAAGCGCGTTCATACGCAGATCGTTAAAAATCTCGACGGAATGAGAATAGGTTAATACCCAAGGGGAGTTAAACTGCGTAGCTGGAAGCTCGTCCATCGACGTAAGTTTGCCGTCGTAAGTTACGTGCGTCAAAGAGTTGGTCGCTCCTTCGTTCGTCGCGTAACCGCCCGCCCCTCTTAAGTTGGTCTTCGTATCCGATCGCGTTGCGGAAAGCTCCGAAACGTGTTTAGTCGCTCCTAGCTCAAACTCCTTCGACGCGCTAAGCGTAACGCCCCAATAGTCCGTCTTGCCGTCGTTTGTATGCTCGTTGTAAGTAACGCCGCTTTCGGTTCTCGTTTTAGCCTTTAGCTGATCCCTGTGATCTCTATCTACAAAACTTAAGCCAAACTTAGCGCCGCCTAGTTTCAAAGAAGCGCCTACGTTGTATTCGTCAGAATACGGGGTTTTCAGATCGCCCAGATCGTAACGCGCGTTAGATAATACGCCAATTTGATTCCAAGCGCCGCCCAAAATGGTACGACTATATCGATACCCTTCGGACTGACGGATAGCGTAAGCTAAAATCTGACCTCCGTAGTAACGGTTATATCCTCCATACACGTTAAACGAGCCGTCCGTTAGAACGTCCGCGTTTGTAAAAAATCTTGGCGCGACATCGACGTTATCGGTTAGCGTGTCGCTCGATACTCTAACTGCCGGGCGGATAGTAAATCGTTCTATATGCGCGTCGTCCTCTAAAAACGCCGCAAACGTCGAGTAGTTTTTCTTGCGATCCTGCGGCAGATATACCTCTTTTGTTCTTGCCCATTGGCTACCCTCCAACACGCCGTCCTCTTTACTGCCCGTTACGGTTGGATCCATAGTAATACCATAGTATGTCGTAGATCCCGTGTCTTTATACCGCGCTTTGCCCAATTCCGCTTCTAGCCCTAGCTTTACGCCGTGTTTAACCGAACCCGTAGCAATGTCGTCAAAGTCGATCGAACCCTTATAAACGAAACTTTGCTTCTCCTGTTCCAAATCCCCGTACGCGCCCTCGTAACTTTGCGTTCCGTTGAGCCAGTCGTGTTTAGTCGGATCGTAGTTCCACCGGTAATAAAGCGAGGTTTCGCTGCTATGCGAAATCTCGGTTTGCTGATAGCCGATCGAGTTTTTCAAAACCCCGAAGCTTAAATTGTTCTTCATATCATATGTAGCGCTAAAACCGCCGCTTTCTACGTCGTAACTGGAATGTCTTGAGCGATCCTGAAACATTGCCGCCGTATATGGCGAATAAAGAAACGTTAAACTTGCGTCAAGATTATCGATTCCTCTACTGTTTAATCGCGCCAAAAAGTTCTCGGTATCGCGGTACTGAACGCGCCTTTCTTTATCGACGCCGCCCACCGTGATTACGTCGTAGGTTGACCAAAGCGGAATCCTCGAATGTTGTTTGCCGTAGCTTAGGATCGCGCCGAGATAGTCGCCTATGGGGCCGTCTAGCGCCGCGTTGTATTCGTATTTGTTAAACTCGGGTTGAAAACTCGCGTCGGTACTATGCGTAGTATTTTGTTGCGAATCCGTCAGATGATACTTTGCCCAGTCGTCTTTGGTATATCTGTAGTTTGCCGTGATATGCCATCTGTCCGCTCTCGCGTTTTTTAGTTTAGCGTCCACTACGCCGCCCGTGAAGCCGCCGTATTCGGCGCTTACGTTATCGGTATAAACCGATACGGACTCTACCAGCGAAGTATCTACAAAAAACGACTGCGATTCGCCCGAAACGGAGGTCGAGCGCCCCGTCGTTCTGCCGACGCTAAGTCCGCTAGGATCGATATTGTTGTTAGCGCTTACGCCGTCAAACATAAAGTTGTTCTCGTAATGCCGCCCGCCCGCTATGGAGATTTTCGGAGGGGATATTTCTCCGCCCGAAGCGGAGCTTCTGGAGCTTTGCTGAAACTGAATGTTTGAACTTGAACGCAAAACGTCGGCGATCGAATTGCCGGGGGTCGGGAGGTTTCTTAGTTTGTTTTGATCAATAAACTCACCCCCCCCCCCCCCGTTTTTCGGTAACGAGTATCTCGTCTAAAACCGTAGTTTCCTCGTTTAACGTCGCGTTTCTATCATTGCTTGCCGCAAGGATATCCTCGTTGGACTCTACGGCGGCGCTCTCGTCTGCCGCTTGCATTGCCGCGCATAAAGCAAAGGACAAAACCATCGCCTTACCTGACGATCTGATCATTTGAACTCCTGACTATGAAATTGAAAACCGAAACTATATAACTAAGTAGCTTAAGGCGGTTTTCAAACGTTCTTTTTGCTTACGGCGGCGTTTGAGTTTGTCGCGATCTGTGATAATATGGCGCAAATATGGGCGCGATCGGGCTATCGGCAAACGCATTTGGAAGGTAAAAACCGCGATCGGCGGCGTTTTGACGATCAAAAAGCCTACGAATAAACAAACTCGGATTATACTTCCGCAGAATAAACGGCTAAAATCGGGCAAAAAGTCCGCGGTTAAGCGAACGGAAAGGATAAAAGTGGCGGGCGTTAAGTTTTTGCGCGCGTTATGCGCGACGGCAATGTTGTTTACCATAAGTTTCGCGGAAGATAGTTTTTTAGACAAAGAGTGCGAAAAGGCAATTTATTACGATATTGGTTCTGGCTATATGCTTGGATATAACTGCATTTTCGCCAAACAAGACATTGAAGAAACATATCAAAGTTTCAAAACGCAAATCGTTAATCAATATCCTGAAAACGAAAGCTATAAACGCTTGCGATCTAGCCTTGAAAGCGGCAAAGATTATACCGATCGTTTTGGCGACGAATTGCAAATCAGTTATAAATGGAAAAGCAGAAAAGAGCTAGGAATCGTTATTGAAGATCTCGATAGCGTTATAGAGATAGATTTAACTCAGAATGATAAGGGAACAGAGTTAAATTATTATCTCTATCGTTAATAATAAAGGAATGATTTTGATACGAACAGCGTGTATGGTTTTAACGTTTGCGGCGATCGCGTTTGCGGGCGCGCAAGGCAAAGTGATTTCCGTTGATCAAAACGACGTTTTGGTTTCGGTAGAGGGCGCGAAATCGGGTATGAGCGCGATTATTTTATACGAATACAAAAGCGACTCGACCATTAGCGCCCGTTGCGCGACGATCAAGGCTGAAAAAACGACGGCGACTCTTAAATGCTCGCCGTTTAACCTTTACGATCAAAGCTCCGCTCCGACGCTAACTCTTCCAATTCGCAAAGGCGACAAGGCGATCTTTACGCCGCTTGGCTCTAGCGCGATCGTTATCGCGCCCGATCTCGATCGCTACGTCAAAGCAAGACGCGCCGATCTTACCTACGTTCATTCCGATCTTTTCGCGCACCAACTCGTAACGGACGACGTAGCAAAGCCTACGATCGCCGATTTTCGCCGATTTTGCGATCGCCTTTTGGTGGGCGCGGTCGTTTTTGCGTTTAACGACGGCGATTATACGGTCGATTGCCAAACTTTCGCGATTCTTGAAATCGCGCCCTATTCCGCCGCCGCGTCCAAGAAATCGATTTTGCCCTTTTTTCACCGCTTAGGCGCGATCGATAACGAAATAGGCGATTTTGACGCATATTACAAACGGCTGATAAAGGAGTTTTAATGTTATCCAGAAACCATTACGACGCGCTTGTTAAAATTGTCGGATCAGATAACTGTTATATTGATCAAGCTCATCGCCAAGCCTACTCATACGACGCTACGCGACAATCTTTCGAGCCCGAAGCCGTAGTTTTTCCAAGAAACGAAGGCGACATTCAGCAAGTTTTGCGCTACGCTAATCAGAACAAAATCCCCGTCGTTCCTAGAGGCGCGGGAAGCGGTTTTACGGGCGGCTCTCTTAGCGTCGAGGGCGGTATCGTTTTGGCGCTTGAAAAATATATGAATCAGATTTTAGAGATCGATTTAGAAAATATGCTTGCGCGAGTTCAGCCCGCGGTAATCAATAAAGAGTTGCAAAACGCGGTCGAGGCGCAGGGATTATTCTATCCGCCCGATCCCGCAAGCCAAGAATATAGCACGATTGGCGGCAACGTCAGCGAAAACGCCGGAGGAATGCGCGCCGCAAAATACGGCATAACTAAAAACTACGTGCTTGCGCTTCGCGCCGTTTTAGCTAATGGGGAGTTGATTAGAGCGGGTAAGAAAACGATTAAAGACGTGGCGGGTTTTAATATAGCAGGTCTATTAACCGCGTCGGAAGGTTCTCTCGCGGTGATTACCGAAATTACGCTAAAGCTGATCCCAAAACCAAAATTAGCGCTAACCGCAATGGGCTTTTTTTCAAGCGTATCGGACGCTATGAACGCCACGTATAAATCATTTATTAACGGCGTAACTCCCGTCGCTATGGAGTTTTTAGACAATCTAACGATCCGCGCCGTAGAAAGCGCATATAAAAAAGGGTTGCCTATAGACGCAGGAGCGTTATTGATCGCGGAGGTAGACGGCAACACGGAAGCCGATATAAAATGGCAGATTGAAACAGTCGAGCGCGTATTTAGAGAAAACGGGTGTAGCGCGTTTATAATCGCTAAAAATAATACCGAACGGGACGCGATCTGGTTTGCGCGAAGAAACGCAAGCCAAAGTCTAAAAATATACGGACCAACCAAGCTAAACGAAGATATTACCGTCCCGCGAAGCGCGTTGCCCGAACTATTAAAAAGAATCGCGCTTATCGGCGAAAAATACGATCACCAAATCCCGTGTTTTGGGCATACGGGCGACGGAAACGTGCATGTTAATGTGATGACAAACAGGCAAGACGCTTTACGTTACCACAATGCCGAAAGAGCGATCAAAGAGATATTTGAAGCCGCGATCGAGCTTGAAGGAACGCTTAGCGGCGAACATGGAATCGGCGTTAGCAAAGCGCCGTTTATGGATATGGCGTTCAGTCAAAGCGAAATGAATTTATTTAGAACGATCAAAAAAGCCCTTGATCCAAATAATATCTTAAATCCGGGCAAAATGGGGCTGTAAATTGACTTTAGCGGCGCTTTTTAGATGGTGCGGCGCGGCGATCGTTTTAATCGTATTTTACTATCTAGTTATTAAACCTTTTATCAAAAAAGCGTTGGAGATCAAGATAGAAGAGCCAACGGATAAAAAGTCGCAAATCGTATTTAGCCAAGAGGAATTAGAACCGCCAAATAATAATAAAGAGATATATAAAAAGATCGAACGATCGCTTGAAGTAAGCGAAGCCAATCGGATAAAAGAGATCAAATATGAAGTCTTGCGCGATAAGCTACGCGAAATAACCGCAGAAAAGCCGACGGAAAGCTCCGTTACGATCGAAAAATTATTAAAAGATCGCTAACTACAACGATATTTTGACGACGTTTTTATTTAGCCCAAGCTCTTCTTGCGTTAATCCAAGCGCGATTCCGATTAACTGCGTTAGATGAAGCGCGGGCGCTTTTATTGGGCGGCAGACTGCGCGTTCGGCGTTTTTACGCTCCGCGTCGAAACTAAGTTGGCATAGCGGACAAGGCGTTACGATCCACTCCGCGCCGCGATCGCTCGCCTCGCTTAAAGCCTCGCCGCTAAGTTTATAGGTTGTTTCGCTCGCTTGCATTTCAGTATGAAAACCGCAACAACCGCTTTTTAACGAATAGTCGATCGCCTCGCCGCCAAGCGCGGTTATTAAATCGTCCAAAACCGTAGGGCGAAACGGATCTTCATTGCTTGAAAGCCCCGACGGACGAATATTGTGGCAACCGTAAAACGGCGCGATCTTTTTATCGTTAAGAGGTTCTACGATCGGTAGATTTTCAAAGCCGTAATCGTCGCGTAGCGCATATAAAAAATGACGAACATTTGTTTTACCGCTATAATTTAGTCCGACCTGATTTAATTTTTCATTAACTCTCGCTAATAAATTACGATCGTTTTTAAGCCTAGAAGCCGCTAGAGAGAGGACTAATTGACAAGTGTTGCAAACGGTAATTAGATCTAGCCCTAATCTTTCGGCGTAAGCAAGATTTCTAGCGTTAAGAACAAGCGATAAAAAATCGTCGTAATCCTGCAAATGAGTCGCGCCGCAACAGCTCGCCTCTTTTAACTCTACCAATTCGATCGCCAGCTTTTTAGCAACCGCTTCTAGCGAAGTTTTCACCTCCGGCGTAGCGCCGTAAGGAACGCAACCCATAAATAAAGCGTATTTCATTGATCGTCCTTACGCGATCGAGAAGCTATGTCGATTAGTTTTTTTACCTCGTCGCGTTTTTCGATCTTAGGCGTAGTAAAGGGCAATTTTCCGCGCCTAAACATCACAAACGCTTCGCGTATACGCATGAGCGCCCCGAACGTCCCCAAACTTGCGCGAACGTTGGCGGCTTCGTCTAAACGACCGCGTTTTGCGATCGAGGTTAAAAACGCCTTTGCGTGGCGCGAAGCGATTGAATCTTTGGCTACGCCCGCGCTAAAGCCTTTTTCGCGTAGTTCTATAATTTTATCGATCGGGCTAACCTCTTTTGGACAAACTTCGTAACATTGGTAGCATTTCGCGCAATCCCAAACGCCTGTCTTTTGACTATCTACAAAACGCAAACGATCGTTTATTTTTTGATCGCGAACGTCGGCTACAAATCGATAAGATTTTGCAAGCGCGGCAGGTCCTAAAAACTCTTTATTTTTTGCGACCGCAGGACAACTATAAAAACATATCCCGCACTCTACGCAAGCGTCCGCGCCGTTTAAGCGATCGGCTACTTTTGGCTCTATGAGATTCTCTTTTTTAGGCGCGTCCTCTATAGGTGCTTCAAGCCAAGGCGAAACGGCGCGATAGTTATCCCAAAAGCGCGTTTTATCTACGATTAAATCTTTAATCGCCAACGATTTGTCTAAAGGGTCGATCATTAAAACGTCGCCGTAGCGATCGGCAAGCTCGAAAAGATTGGCTTTGCAGGCTAAAACCGCTTGATTTTGCGCCTTTAGCGCGCAACTGCCGCAAATGCCGTGCCTACAGCTTTTGCGATATGATAAACTCGGATCGATTTCGGCTTTAATTCTATTAAGCGCGTCTAGCAAAACTTCGCTTTTTTTAACCGTTAATTCATAGCGTTTGTATGTAGGCAAAATATCGTATTGGGCGTTAAAACGAAATATATCGAAAGCAATAACGCGAGAACTATTTTTTTCGCTTTTTTCTTTTATGCGCGGCGCGGCGTTTATATATATTTTACTCATCTAATACTTTCTTTCTTGCGGTTTATAATCGCCAATCGTTACGGGCGAATATTCAAGCCGCGTTTCGCCGCGATCGCAAAGATAGCCAAACGTGTGGCGCAAAAATCCGTCGTCGTTTCTTTGCGTAAAATCCGTCCGATAATGCCCTCCCCGCGACTCTTTACGCGAAAGTGCGCCGGCGACTATAACGGCGCTATAATCCAGCATATGTCCAAGCTCCAAAGCCTCTTGTAATTCCGTATTAAAAATCGCGGATTTATCGCTTAGGCGAACGCGCGAAAACCGACGGCGCAGATCGTTAATAAGCTCCGCCTGTTTTTCTAAGGAATCGCGATCGCGAAAAACGCCCGCGTTTTTTGTCATACTGTTTTGCAATTCGGCGCGAAGGCTTGCCACGCTTTGTTCGCCGTTTGATCGCAACAATTTTTGCGTTTCTTTTAACAGCGTATCCGCGTCGGATTCTTCCGCGCGTATTAACTCTAATTTTGGCGCGTCGCTTACGATCGTTTCGCCCGCGATTTTGCCAAAAACCGCCGCTTCTAACAAACTATTCGCGCCCAAACGATTCGCCCCGTGAACGCTAACGCAGGCGCACTCTCCCGCCGCGTAAAGCCCGCTTGCGATTTCGCCTATCGACGCTTTAACTCTGCAAAAATTATCGGTGGGAATACCGCCCATACTGTAATGAGCCGTAGCGCGAATAGGAATACGATCTACGCTCATATCAAGACCTAAAAAACTCTTCGCCAGATCGAAAAGCTCCGGCAGCTTATTCAAAATAATCTCTTTACCCAAATGGGTCAGATCGAGCCAAATAAAATCTTTGTCTTCTCCCGCTCCGCGCCCTTCGTTAATCTCGCGTTCAATCGCCCTGCTAACCACGTCGCGCGGCGCAAGCTCCAATTTTTCGGGCGCGTATTTTTCCATAAACCGCTCGTTTAACGCGTTGTAAAGCTTGCCGCCCTCGCCTCTTGCCGCCTCGCTGATAAGTATTCCGCTACCCGCCAAACCGCTCGG
This sequence comes from Helicobacteraceae bacterium, assembly GCA_031275395.1. GTDB lineage: Bacteria > Campylobacterota > Campylobacteria > Campylobacterales > SZUA-545 > JAIRNH01. The sequence continues at coordinate 26,919 of JAISOU010000027.1, forward strand.
GTGAAATTGGACAAACTCCATATCCTCAAGCGGCAAACCCTTTCGCAAAAAGAGCGACAATCCGTCGCCGGTATTGGCGTGAGCGTTGGAGTTGATAGCGTAGCACCGCGCATAGCCGCCCGTGGCAAAAAGCGTCGCTTTGGCGTTAAAAATCGCGATCTCGCTCGTGGCTAGTTTCATCGCCGCTACGCCGTAGGCTTTGCGTTTAAGCGGATCGTAGAGCAGATCGCCCGCAAACCACTCCTCGACAAACTCCACGCCTAGCCTGTCGGCTTGCTCGTAGATCGTCTGCAAACAGGTTAAACCCGTGCGATCTTTGGCGTAACAGGCTCTCGGTTCGCTCTGCCCGCCAAAGGCTCTTTGCGCTATCGATCCGTCCTCGTTACGCGAAAAAACCGCGCCCATACGCTCCAATCGCCTGATCGTTTCGGGCGCTTTTTCGCATAGCGTTTCGATCGCGTCTTGATCGCCCAGATAATCGCCGCCTTTGATCGTGTCAAACTCGTGCGCTTTGGTATTCGCTTCGCTTAGCGCCGCGTTTATGCCGCCTTGCGCCGCGCCGCTATGACTACGAAGCGGGTGAAGTTTTGTGATCACGCACGTTTTTAATCCCGCTTTTTTAATCTCGATCGCCGCGCTCAAACCCGCTAATCCCGCTCCGATAATTACGACGTCGTATGTATAGATATTCATATTTTCAACCTAGCAAATATGAACTTCGCGCAAGTTTGATTCATTCGATCGCGGCGATTTCAATATGAATCGGATAGCCCCCGACGCGCTCGATCGATTTGATATTTTTCGTCAAGAAACTTTGCGTTTCGCTAGAGGCGCAAAGAAGCGTATCCGCGCCTAAATCCTGCGCTTCTAAAATCAGATCGTTCGCCGCCTTAAACGCGATCTGCGGCGCTAGATCGGCTACGCCCGCGCCGCTAAAACGCGAAGGGTTTGCAAGGCGCAAAATATCCGCGCCATTTTGCCGCAAAACCGCCTCGTATTCGTCGATCTTCGGCAAAACGCCAAACGCGCCGCAATCGGTCGCAATCGCCGTTTTTTTGCCCGTTAGCTTCGGCGTTTTGTCGTAATCGATCGCGGCGTATTTCGCGCTTTTCGCGTTTTTTGGCGCGTAGCCGCCTGAAATAGATAGCTCTTGAAGCCCTTCGATTGCCATAGCGATATGCGCCGCGCCTTCTAGCAATACGCCGTTTAACCCCGCAAAACAAAAAATCCCGTCTTCAGCGCGGCTGATCCGTCTTAAAATCGCGTCGGCGTTTAGCGGATTTTTGCTAATAAGGCGATCGGCTAACATAAATAGCGCTTCGCCCAAGTAGTCGGCGTTTAGCGATCGCATAGGGGAAACGGCGTAGGGAATATAAAATTCGTAGTAATAGTCGCGATCGCCCTTGTCGCAAAACTCCTCTAAAACGCCAAGTTTTTCCTCAAAATCGTTTCGATCGCAGTAGAGATCCCAAGCGGCGCGTTCCAAAGCGAGCGGCGCAATCTCTATAGCGTCCCCTCTTTTTTTGACGAACGAGCTTAAAGGCGCGGTTATTTTCGCGCCTACGCCGTTTGCTTTTACGCCTTCGATTTTCTCCAAAGGCATAGAGCAGAGCGGCTCGCTTTGCTTGTAAGCGTAAAGCAGATCGAGCAGAGTAGATTCTCCGTTAGCTTGGTAGATAAACGGGTGATAAACGCCCAAATAGTCGTGTTTCGCGTTAAAACGAAAGATTCGCGCCTCAATCTTCATACGCCGCCCTTGTAAGTTTTTTAACGCATTATATCTATAAATAATGAAACGCTCGCGTCTAAATCCGTCTTTAACGCGGCAAATCCGCCGCTTGCCGTCATTCTCGCCTTTCTTCGCGCTTTGCGGCGCTCCGCTTCTCGGCGGGCGCTTCGCGGAACGACCAAGCGACGAGAAGCGACGAGAAGGGACAAGAGAATAACTGAATACGGCTGGTTTGCTATGTCGTAAAGATCGTCGCGGCTTTACGGATTGATATTTATGCTCACTATTATTATTTAAGGTTTGTTCTGCTATGGTTTCACAACGATTATGATAGCGTTTATTGTAATCGTATATTTTAGTAAAGGAGCGCCCAATGCGCGACA
>JAISOU010000001.1 GCA_031275395.1 Helicobacteraceae bacterium
ATGTTAGGACATAAGAACCTAGCTATCACATTAGGCGTGTATGCCAAATACATTCCAAGACGACACGTTAAACGAGCTTCCTTTTTAGATAATTACGATTTTGGAAAATCAAACGACGCTAGGCTAATGCAAGCGGCTTAACGGGCAAAAAACTAACTAACCTTAGATTTGCACAAAATTGCATAATTTAAGGATTTGCGCTATACTAGCGATAATACTTGCAACGCGGGTTGTTTTGGTTGGTATTGGAGAAAAAGTAGGATAAATTGGGGATGTCGCTATAAACAGTCATTCCCGCGCAAGCCAATCATTTCGTTGACGTTTTTTCAAAATGCTTAGAAACCCTACAATATGCGTTTTCATAAGCGCTTTTTATGTTCATTTTGAACGATTTATATCGCAGGCGGTTAAATTCGTATTTCACCCCGATAGTCCTAAGCTGATTATCTGCGATCAAAGTGGAAACTAAGCGCTAAATCAATAAAATATATCGATAAACGCATATCCGAATACTGAAACGCAAATTCGCTAGATGATGAATCGACATTTTTTTTTGCATTCGCCTATAGCCTCAATACTATGGTTTTCAATTTTGTAGTCGTCGCTGCGAGATCCATCGGCAGTAATAGTTAGCTGATTTGAGTTGTTCTCGTTAGTGATATTTAATCTATGTTTTTCATAGAAATACTCAAATCTATAACCCTCAAAATTAAATTCGACCTTAGTTCTGATTGACGTTTGGTGGACGGGAATGGTAGGTTGTGCTATGTTTTTATTTTTATCATTAAATTGAACTTTATCTTTGTATTGATCATTAATAAATAACGCCAACGTATTTCCAGTGTGTTCGGTATTCAAATACTCGGGTAACTCGATATTAACCAAGTCGAATTGCTTTCGTTTTCTATTGGCTTCCTCCAGTATTTCATTCTTTTTTTCAGTATTCTTGTCGCGATAGGCTTGTCGTTCTTTAGAGACGATCCAGCGCTCTTCGCATTTTCTTACCAACTCTATGTCTTTGCTGTAAATCCTCGTTATGTCTTCATAGTATTGTAAAGCTTTGGTATGTTTAAACGCGCCATCATGCATACAACAAGCTTTCTCAACAGCAACGCCAATATCTAACGTGAATCTTTTTTCAATATACGACGTATTTTCTAAAAATTCTCGTTCTAAAAATCCAGTAATAGCATTGCATTTATCACGTGAAAGTTTTGACTTTTGAAAATTAGACTGTGCTAGAGCCAGAGCTATATATAATTTCGGTATTCCATTATATTTAGTGTCCCGATCTTTATTTTCATTGAGATCAATTATATCTTCCCATTTTTCAGAGATTATATTGGATAGTTTTTCGCAAGTATCACACAAATCCAAAAGCTCTTTTTTGCGTTCAATATCGTTCAAATTTTTTAAATCCAACCTAATAAGATAAAAATCAATAGGATTAGTAATGTTCGCCAAAATAGATAATGCGTTACTTAATTTGTTTAGCGTAGAATAGGCAAATGTGATCATTCTATTATTATCGCTAGATAATATTTGATCGCTATTTCTCTTTTCATATGCCTTAACGACCATATCGTATTGTTTGAGATCATAAAATACTTTTATGTTTTCTGGAAAAATAGACAATGCTTCGTTGTCGCTACCCAATTCCAAATAAACTAAAATAATCATTTTGTAAATATCGCTAGATAATATTTGATCGCTATTTCTCTTTTCATATGCCTTAACGACCATATCGTATTGTTTGAGATCATAAAACAGTTTGACATTTTCAGGGAAAGAAACAGTTTTGGCTTTTGCCATGCGATATTCTTCGCTTTTTTTGATTTCATTGGTTAAGTTCTTCTCCCAATACGAAACAGCGGTTTTATCCTCATGAACCGCATAAGCTATCATGGCTATTTGAGAATGATCTACGGATATTATGCCAGAGTCTGCTATTTGGATAATTTTATCAAGAATAGCACGATCTGCTAAATCGCGAGTTATAATATCTCCGATAATAGTTCCTAGCGCTTTATCTAAGACTTCATAGCATTTATCTTTGGGGAAATACTCGTAGTCATCTTCGTTAAAAACATTTTTAAGCAGTTTCAGATCTGCGGCGCTACCAATCGCTTTTTTTAGTATGTCGGTATCCGTATCTTTTGCTCTAGCTATAGAAACATCATATAATAAATTGTTATTATAATTTGGCTGTTTATTGATTATATCGACAACCTTCTCATAGTTTTCATCAAGCCAATATGAGCAAATAGCTTGACCATACCATCCGCTTTTTTCGAAAGTTACCGCCGCAGTATCATAGCGTTGCTCAAACAAAGACGCGAAGCCATAGCATTTATTAGCATTACCGCTCTCATTTGGTAATCTTGAATAATTATTAGCGGCTTGCTTAAGAGTAATTGGATTTCGATGTTCAAACCCCGAAGATTCGAAATCTTTGGCAAGACTGCTAGCTTCGTTTATTTCTTGGCTGTCATATTCCTTAACATTACTAATGACCAATGGCTCAATGTCCGAATTGTTCCATTTCTTTTTAATGGCTAGATATTGATTGATCAATACAGCGTCGTATGTAACGCGCCACAATAGCTTTTTCTCTTCGTCGTCCGCTACAACAATCAATCTTTTCTTTGCCCTGCTGATTCCAACGTAAACTCTGTTAATAAGATATTCGAGCGGCAATCTAGTTATTATTTTTTCATCGCCGGGAGGTTTAATCAGTTTATCTATTTCGCCACACCCTAATCGATAAGCAACAACTACGCTAAACTCTAAACCTTTTGATTGACTAATAGTCATATAATTTACGTTCTTATTGGACAGATACTCATCTTGCTTAATCCATTCTTTCTCTCCGCCATTATCGCAGGGGATGATAAAAACGGCGTTTGTTTCTTTTATTGCGTTCCAAAAATTTGCGTCGCCAGGCGAGTACCAAACAACTGGCGTTGAATAAGCGTTGTTCCAAGGGCTTTGAGGCTCTATATTATCAAGGTCAAATCTGTATGAGCGAAACAATTGAATAGCGTTGGTAAATTTAACTATTTTTTGCGAAGACCTGTAATTTTGTTTTAGTTCGCGTATATTAAGTCTAATTCCAGAATTTTTCCCAGCCATAGAGTGAATAAACTTCTATGTATATCCTGCGGTCAAAGCGTTCCAATTAAACCCAGTGGGATTTAGCGTCTGCAATTCATCGCCAGCAAAGGCAAACGGTATTTTAGAAATTAGATTAGATGGCATTTTGCGCTCTGAATAAATTGATAATCTGTAAATAATTTCCAATTCAATGCGAGTAAAATCTTGAGTTTCGTCGCAAAATATAGCAGAAAATAACGCTTTGACTAAATTATTCTTCAACACGTAACGCGCAAGATCTTGATCGTCCCATAGCAACTTTTTTTTCTTGTGTTCCTGATACGATTGCCATACATTATCGTATACTTTTTTGTATATATCTTCGGTAACGCTCTTTTGGTTATCTGGCAATGAGCTGTAATCTTCAAATTCAAGATATTCCTCGTAATTTATTCCTTGAATATATGTCCTAATTATATGCCAGCTTACTTCGGCAGAAATATCGCGTTTTATGTCTCGATTTTTTCCATATCCATTTGTCCAAAACTAGCAGAATTTTGCATAATTAATATATTTGCTTTTACTATATTTAAAACTTGAATCATCTGGAATTAGCGAAAGCAAATAATCTTGAAATTCATTAAACGATTCGTCTAACACTTTTTTGTCGCTATCTAGACGTTTTTTAATTTTATCATTACTTAAAGCAGTATTATGTTTTAAAAGTTTCTCTACAACTTGCTTGGCGTTGTCTAGCAATCGCTTATTATATGTGAAATATGCCGGTCTTTTTACTTGTTCATCAGATAGAAGATATCTGATAAAAAAGTCGGCGAATATATATTGCAGTATTGTCGATTTGCCGCTTCCTGCTCTGCCTTTAATAAAAATTGGAAACGCATCTTTATTTCTTGTTGATTTTAAGACATCCGCCTCTTCAGCCGACAATGTGTAATTGCTTTGCCTATCCTATTCGACTTTTATCCAGAAATCATAATCGGCTAATATGTAGTTTGGATACGAACGGCGCGAATGCTTCAAAATATTGTCTTCGCTATATTCAATAGTATTATGATTATTTTTGTTGTTCCTTAAATCAATAAGATCGCAGAGCAATAGATGTCCTTTAGATTTATTTAAACGATATACTATTTTAATATTTGAATTAATAATTTTACATTGTTCGTCTTCGTTTCCGCCTTCTATAATATCCGAAATGCCGTCGCATAAAGATTCCATATAATCTGAATAGGGTTTTGTTGTGATTTTTTTCAATCCATTCCTCTGTTTCATAAACAAAGTTATCATTTTCTGCCGAGCTAGAATTGTTTGTGTGGTACAACAGAAAAGACTTTTCATGGGAGCTTAGCTCCGCCTTTGGCGATTCTGGACGTTCTTCTTTGTATTTTTTTATGTAATTGTCTATCTTTTCCTTAGCTTTATCGTCGCGTCTAGTCGCCCATTCTCTGTTTCCCGTTTTAGAAAATGAATCATAATTTCTATCGCTCTTGATTAAGAAAGCGAGAAAAACGACAACCTCATACTGGTTGCCTTCGACCTCGCGCGATTGAACCGAAGCTATCAGTCGCCCTCTTTTACTTCCGAATTGTTTTCTAACTATAAGCGGAGGCGGAAAATTGTTAAACATAGCGATGCTTTGCTTTTCCTCAACGCTCCGCTTAAGATTATCCAAATCTTTACCGCAACTGTAGGTTTCCGCCTCTTTTTTGCACTCGTCTGTTATATAGACAATATATTCCACCTTACTTTCCCCCCTTCTCCCTACATTTTAATTAACGCGCCAAATAACTTTTTCCTCACTAGATTAAAAAGTGCGTTTGAGTAGGGCTTCAATACGAAGGATTGTGATAATGCTATCCTCTCGTTTGCCTACGCCGTAGATATGATTATCGTCGCTATCCATACCTTCAGGCGCGGGATCGATGTCGGAGGATTTCAATCTGATCGCTTCGGTGAGCTTATCGATCACAAAGCCGCTAACCTGATTTTTGTTGCTGATAACAATAAAGCGCGTTTCGTCCGTATAGGTCGATTTCTGCCCGCTAAACTTGCGCCTAAGATCGATTAACGGTAGAACGTTGCCGCGCAAATTAAACACGCCAAGCACATATTCGGGCGTGGAAGGGACGCGAGTGGCTACGATCGGCTTGATAATCTCTTGAATAGACAGGATCGGGACGGCTAACTCCTCGTCCGCGACCATAAAGCAAACGAGTTGTACCACGCCTTCGTCGCGCGGCGGTTCGTTCTGCGCCTTTTTTTGCCTCTGTTGGTTCTGTAAAACTTGTTGTAGTTGCTCGCTCATGCCGTTTGCTCCACGTTAAAATTGACGTTGCGTTTGACGACGTTCATCAGGTATTCGGGCGAATACGGTTTGGTTATGTATTCGGTCATACCCACCTCTACGCCGCGCATTCGATCGGTTTTGCTTGTTCGCGAAGTAACTGCGACAAGCGGCAGATTTTTGAAGCGGCTGTATTTGCGAATCTCGCTTGCAAGCGCGTAGCCGTCCATTTTGGGCATTTCAATATCGATTAGGCAGGCGTCAAACTCGTGTTCGCCGCTTTTTACGATATTTAGCGCCTCCACGCCGTCCGCCGCTTCGACGATACTTACGCCAAGAGCGCCGATCGATTGGCGCATAATGGCGCGATCGGTTTTGGAATCATCGACGATCAATATCTTGTAGTCGCTTGATTTAGTCCTTGTTTTGACTTTTTGCGTTTTGGCGGAGGCTTTGTTAGAAGCGCTAGGTCTTGTCTTTTTCGCCATATTCATCAGCGCCGCCACATCGACAATTAGCGTTACGCCGCCGTCGCCGCGCACCGTCGCCCCCGCGATTCCCTCGATTCCTTGCAGGTATTCGCCTAACGATTTGATCACAATCTCTTCCTGCCCGACAAGCGCGTCCACAATTAAGCCCAATTTGCTTTCGGCTAGCCCAAGCACGACAACATAGGTAAAATCGCCGCCGTCGATCACCTGCTCTACTTTGAAAATATCGCTTAGTTTTACAAGGCTCAAAACCTCGTCGCGTAGGCGCATAACCGATCGCCCTTCGACGCTGAAAATATCATCTTCGCTAATACGCACGGTTTCCAGCACGGAGCTTAAAGGAATAGCGTAATACTCCTCCTGCGCTCCAACCATTAGAGATTGAATGATCGCGAGCGTAAGCGGGATTTTTAGCTTGATAATCGTTCCTTTGCCAAGCTCGGAATCGACCTCGATAATGCCGTTAAGTTTCTCGATATTGGTTTTCACCACGTCCATTCCCACGCCGCGCCCCGACACGTTCGTTACCTTCGCCGCCGTTGAAAGCCCCGCTCTAAAGATCAGCGTGAAAGCCTCTTTCTGGCTCATAACGTCCGCCTCTTTTTCGCTGATCAAACCCTTTTCCAACGCTTTGGATTTAAGCAGATCGGAATCAAGCCCTTTGCCGTCGTCGGTAATTTCTACGACTATACTATTGCCTTCGTTGTAGGCTTTTAGCTCCACCTTGCCCGTTTCCGGCTTACCGAGAGCGATACGCTTTTCGGTACTTTCTATACCGTGATCGGCGCTGTTACGGATAATATGCACCAACGGATCGCCGATAACCTCGACGATCGATTTATCCATTTCGGTTTCTTCGCCCGTAATCTGTAGATCGATTTTTTTATTCAATTCTCGCGCTAAATCGCGAATCATTCTCGGAAACTTGTTAAACACCTTGCCGATCGCGAGCATTCGCGTTTTCATAACGGCGGTTTGCAGATCGGTCGTAACCATAGAGATCGAGCTAACGACCTGATTTAGCTCCTCTAAAAACTTCTCGCCCTCGTAGCGCTCTTCCACGTCGTCGTAGATTTTCAAAAGACGGTTTTTGCCAAGCACAAGCTCGCCGATCAGATTCATAAGGTGATCAAGGCGATTAACGTCGACGCGGATCGTCTGCTCCATATTCGACTCGACCGCCTTGTCGTCCGCCCTTTTTATCGGCGCGGCGGCAATAGCGGCGGGTTTTGGCGCGCTCTTTTCGGCGGCTGGAGGCTCGGCGGAGGCGGTTTTCGCTTCGCGGCGGCGTTTATCTTCCTCCTGTCGGAGCGTTAAAAGCCTTGCTATCTCGTCCTCGACCTCTTTATCGCTTAGTTTGGAGTAGTCGGGTTCTTGTTCCTGCGCGGCGTTATTTGCCACAGGCGGCGCGACCGGCGTAGGCGTAGCGGCGGGTAGCTCCTCGCCTTTACTTATCGCCTCTAGTTTGGCGACGATCGACGGAATATCAAGCCCGTGATCGCGATCGTTTCCCGTGTCGCGGATTTTGATCAGTAGCGATTTCATCGCGTCTACCGATTCTAATACCACGTCCATAACTCCCGCGTCGATCTTAAGATCGCCTTTTCGCGCTCGGTTTAGAACGTCTTCCATGTGGTGCGTTAGGTGCGTCAAAACGTCGAAATTAAGAAACGACGACGAACCTTTAATCGTATGCGCCACGCGGAATATGCCGTTTAATAGATCAAGATCGTCGGGCCGCGTTTCGAGCTCGACCAGATCCTGATCGAGCTTTTCAATCATTTCGAAGGCTTCGACTAGAAAGTCATGCGTTAGTTCCTGTAACTCGTCCATAACGTGTCCTTATTGATGCTTAATATGGTTTTTAATGACGCGAATAATCTCCGGCACAAATTGGTTCGCGTCAAACTTAACTAGATAACTCTCGCCGCCCGCCTCTTTACCGCGAACGTCGCTAAAACGATCGCTAATCGACGAGTTAAAGACGACGGGTATCGATTGAAGGCGCGGATCGTCTTTAACGTGCGCCGCGAAATGAAAGCCGTCCATTCGCGGCATTTCTACGTCGGATACGATCACGCGCAACTGCGAAGAGAGTCGATCGCCGTATTTGTCGTATAGCTCGTTTAGCTTTTCGAGCGCGTCCGCTCCATCGACCGCTTCAATTGCGCGCATACCCATTTTTTCCAGCGTGGTTTTAACGATCCTGCGCGCCGTCGCCGAATCGTCGATTACCATAGCTATACCCTCAAACTGCTCCACGTCCCGATCTACGTTAATTGTCGGGTGGTAAAGCCCAAGATCTTTAACGATACTTTCAAAATCAAGTATTAAAAGCACCGCGTCGTTTTCAATCTTGGTTACGCCCGTTACCTTGTTGCGATCGAGCGCCTCTTCGCCTCCGGAAAATGTGGCGGGTTCTATGTCCGCCCAGCTGATCCGCCGAATACGCTTTGCTTCGCTGACGATAAAACCGACCAAAATCTTGCTAAACTCGCCTATAACCACGCGGGATTTCTCCCGATCGTTATCGGGCGTTTTAATTCCCATCCATTTGGCAAGATTCACTACGGGGATCACCACGCCGCGCAGATCGAAAATACCCTCTATATAATCGGGCGCGCCGGGCAGTTCTGTGAGCGCGGGGATCTTGATAATCTCCCTAACCTTCGCCACATTAACGCCGTAGATACCCTCGTATACGCGATCGCCTATCTGCTTGAAAATACGAAAATCTACTAGTTCCATTTCATTGGAGTTAGTTTTTAACGCCGTAGCCTTAGCGCTCGCCATGCTATCGCTCCCATCTCTCTTCGCGCAAAAACGCGCCCTTTTCTTCTGATTGTATCCGAAGATAACTTTTTTCGCAAGCGAATGAAGCTAAATTGCAATACAAAGATCGCCGCCCCTCAAAAAAACTTTCCTCTACCTTATATCGGCAATTTTGATGAAAATGCCCTTCCATGACCACATTCGACGAAGCGATCAGATCGCCAATTTTCTTGATCCTCGCGTTTTGAAAATCTACAATATTGTATCGCAACCGCTTTTTTAACAACCGATTCTCCATCGATTTTAGTAGCCGATTGTCCCAAAAATTAAGCGAAAAAATATGCGATAAGACAAGCCCCAAGCGCGTCCTGATAAAGGCGGCGTAGATAGCGTAACGAAGCTCGACTCGGTAATCGCCGTGCAAAAGCCAAACGCGCTTGTTTTCAAACGTAAATCGCTTTGGCTGATCGGACTTTTTGACAATTTTGACGGCTTTGTCAAAAACCCCTTCAAGAAAAAAATCGTGATTGCCCTCAAAATACCAAACCTCGATACCAGATTTTGCGATCAGATCGATCGCGTCGATGATCGGTTTGTTTCGCTCGCGGCAGTAGCGAAACCTGCCAATCAGCGCGTCGCAAATATCGCCCATCAAAAAAAGCTGCGGCGTTTTTACTTCGCCGCGCCCAATCGCTTCCAAAAACGGAAGAACCTCTATGCGTCCAAGCGGGTTGTAGTGCGAGTCCGCTAGAAAGATCGCTTCGCTTTTTATCGACGGAGCGCCGATAAACGGATCAGGGCGCATACGCAATCGCGGGTAGCGCTAATTCGTAAGGCAAAGAAAACATAAGATTCGCGTTTGCGATCGCCGCGCTCGAAGCGCCGCGCAAAAGATTGTCGATCGCCGTTTGAATAAAGATCGTATCGGAATGAACGCGGCAGAAAAGATCGCAAAAGTGCGTCCCCGCCACGTTTTTGATCGATACGCTATCCTCCCGAACGCGAATAAACGGATGATCGGCGTAAAACTCCCGCGCGGTTTGCGTCGGATTGTCGATCGGTTTTTTTAGACGCATATAGACCGAAGCGAGCATACCGCGCGTGATTGGCAAAAGATGCGGAACAAAGAGGATTTCCGCGCTTTTTTTCGCGGCGATCGATAGTTTTTCTTTGATTTCAGGCGCGTGGCGATGGACGATCGGGCTATAGGTAAAGCAGTTTTCATTAACGCTTACAAAATGCGTCCGATCGACGCACTGCTTACCCGCGCCAGAAACGCCGCTTTTTGCGTCGATAATAATCGGCGCGCTTAGATCGGCGTAGGGCAAAAAGGGCAAAGCCGCCAAGATCGACGCGGAGGGATAGCAACCCGGGTTGGCGACTAACCACGCGGAGGCGATCGCGCTTTTGCCCGTAAGCTCAGGCAATCCATAAACCGCTTGCGCTAGATTTTGCGGATCGCTATGCGTTACGCCGTATGTTTTTTCATAAGTTTCTTGCGCCAAACGATAATCGGCGGAGAGATCGACCACTTTCACGCCGCGATCCAACAGCTCCTTTGCGATCGCGATCGCCTGTTTGTGCGGCACGGCTAAGAACGCCAGTTGGCAACGCAAGGCGATCGCGTCGATCTCGCTTTTTTCCACCTTCGCCGAATAGATCGCCTCTAGCGACGGGTGGAGTTTGGCTATCTCTGCGCCGCCGTCCGAACCGCCCAAAAACTCGATCTTAAAGCGCGGGTGATTTAACAATATCTTGATCAATTCTAAACCCGTAAAACCGCTTGCCCCGATCACGGCGACTTTAATTTCGCTCAATCTATAAACTCCGTTTTTTTGCCCATTATACTGAAGTTTTCCGTTATCGTTTCGGGCGTTTTTTCATACCGCAACCAAAACCAGCCGCACTCGGTTATTCCCCCGCTCAACGCCAAAACCCCCAAAAAACCCTTAAACTTTCATAAAAACTTCTCAAAATCCAGCGGATTTTAAGGTTGTCGCGCTACAATGATCGCAGTTAAGCGGCTT
>JAISOU010000013.1 GCA_031275395.1 Helicobacteraceae bacterium
CCCCCCCCCCCCGTTAGTCCAAGCATATAGTCAAAGAGTCTATAACCCTCTTTCTTTGACTGCGGTAAGGCGGTCAAATGAAAGATTTTAGGCTTTCTATTATCGTAACCGTTGTATGCCTTGCGATTGCCGCTTATTGGGGAACGCAAAACGCAATGGGATGGTGGTACGCAGTTTTAATCGCGCTAACTCTTGGCGTTATGGAAGTTAGTCTTTCGTTTGACAATGCGGTCGTCAATGCGTCGGTTTTGAAAGAGATGGACGCTAAATGGCAAAAGATATTTCTAACTATCGGTATTTTAATTGCGGTTTTTGGAATGCGGCTTATCTTTCCTATCGTAATTGTTGCCGTCGCTACAGGTCTTGGCTTTGGCGAAGTAACCGCTATGGCGTTAGAAAACCCAGACGAATACTCGCGTCATCTATCGGAAAGCCACGCTGGAATAGCCGCCTTTGGCGGAACGTTTCTGCTACTTGTCTTTTATTCGTTTATCTTTGACGAAGGCAAAGATATCCATTGGCTAGGCAAAATCGAGGAGAAAATATCAAAGCTCGGCAAAGTCGATTCAATCGGCGTTCTTGCGGCGCTTCTTGTTATTTTGGGACTTTATCTGTGGCTACCCGTTAGCGCCGATGAAAAGCTAACAATTCTTAGCGCGGGAATAGGCGGCGTAATCTTGTTTATAGCGGTAAGCAGCATAGATAGCCTATTTGAAAGCGATAGCAAAGAGGAGCATTCCTCTAAAGTCGCGACAAGAAACGGCGTGGCAGGCTTTTTATATCTTGAAGTATTGGACGCCTCTTTTTCTTTCGACGGCGTAATCGGAGCGTTCGCGGTTACTCGCGACGTCGTGATCATTATGCTTGGGCTTGGGATAGGCGCGATGTTTGTCCGCTCGCTAACGGTATTTTTGGTCAAAAAAGGGACGCTAGACGAATATATTTATCTTGAACACGGCGCGCATTACGCTATCGGCGCGCTTGCCGTGATCATGCTTGCGGGAATCGTAATTCATATACCGGAAATTATCACGGGTTTGATCGGCGTTACGTTTATCGCTTTGGCGCTGATCTCGTCAATTCGTCTTAAACGACGCGAATTACAACAACAGGGAGAATAAAATGGCTGTTTCACTGGTTAAAGGCGGCAACGTTTCCATATCAAGGGACGGCTCGCTTAAACAAATACTGGTAGGTCTTGGGTGGGAAGCCAGATCGACTGACGGCGAAGATTTCGATCTCGACGCTTCGGCTTTTTTGATTGCCATAAACGGCAAAGTAAGAAACGATAGCGACTTCGTTTTTTATGGTCAACTAATATCGCCGTGCGGATCGGTCGAGCATACGGGCGATAACCGAACGGGCGCGGGCGAAGGCGACGACGAGGCGATCAAAATCAATCTTGACCAAATCCCTTCCGCTATCGAAAAAATCGCGATCACGGTAACGATCCACGAGGCGGATAAAAGAAAACAAAACTTTGGTCAGGTAAGCGACGCTTTTATGCGTATCGTTAATCTCGATAACAACGCGGAGATTGCCCGCTTCGATCTAACGGAGGATTACGGTACGGAAACGGCGATGATCTTCGGCGAAATCTACAAAAAAGAGGGCGAATGGAAGTTCAAAGCGGTTGGACAAGGCTATAGCGGCGGTCTTGAAGCCTTATGCAAACGCTTCGGCGTTGCAATTAACTAAAGGAGCTAAAAATGGCTAGAAGATTGCCAGTTTATTTATTGTTAGACACTTCGGGATCAATGAGCGGCGAGCCAATCGAAGCGGTTAAAAACGGTATGCAAATACTTGTTTCAACCCTGCGGCAGGATCCGTATGCGCTTGAAACGGCGCATTTATCGGTGATCACTTTTGATAGCGACGCAAAACAACTTGTCGCGCTAACGGAGCTTAGCTCGTTTCAAATACCGAACATTAGAGCAAGCGGTACGACCTCGCTAGGCGAGGCGCTTTGCCTGCTTGCGTCGAAGATCGATAGCGAAGTGGCAAAGACGACTCCGGAACAAAAAGGAGATTGGAAACCGCTCGTTTTTTTAATGACGGACGGATCGCCGACAGACGATATCAGAAAAGGTATCGACGCGATCAAAAAGGTCAAAACGGGAATTATCGTCGCTTGCGCGGCGGGATCGGGCGCGGATACGAACGTTTTGAAGCAAATCACCGAAGTTGTTGTTTCGCTTGACACGACAGATGCGGACGCGATTAAAGCGTTTTTCAAATGGGTCAGCTCTTCCGTAACAACGGGTAGCCAAAAAACCGAGGAGGGGCAAAAAGAGATTGGCGGACTAGACGATCTGCCGCCTCCGCCGCCCGAAATCAATATCGTGCTCTAAACTAAAAAAGGAGAAAAAAATGGCTGTTTCGTTAAAAAAAGGGCAAGGCGTAAGTCTTAAAAAGAGCGAAAACGATCTTTCGATGGTAACAATCGGGCTTGGTTGGGACGTCAAGGAAGAAAAAAAGGGGCTTATCGCAAGCTTATTGGGCGGCGGCAAAGACGACGACTACGATCTGGACGTCGTAGCGTTTTTATGTCATAGCGACGGCAAGATACATAATGTCGGCAATAATATGTTAGTAGGCGGCGATATTGTATTTTTCAACAATTTGCGTCATTCGAGCGGCTCTATTTGGCTTACGGGCGATAACCGAACGGGCGCGGGCGAAGGCGACGACGAGCAGATTATCGTAAAACTAAACGATCTGCCCGCGCAGTTTGCGAAAATTGTCTTTATCGTTCAAATTTATCAAGGCATTCAGAAACATCAGAGCTTCGGCAACGTCCAAAACGCCTTTATTCGCGCCGTCGACGGCAAAAATAAGGAGATGGTTCGCTTTGATCTAAGCGGCGGCGAAAGCTTTACGCGATATCGATCGCTTTTGTTTGCGGAGTTGGTTCGAGAAGAGGGCGGCTGGAAATTTAACGCTATCGGCTCTCCCGATGCAAGCGATTCTTTTGTCGATTGGGTTAAGCGGTATATCTAAATGGCTAACAGACGTTTGCCCGTTTATATTCTGTTGGACGTTTCGGGTTCTATGAGGGGCGAGCCGATCCGTTTAGTCAACGTCGGATTGCAGGCGGCTCTTAGCGCCATGCGGCAAGATCCGTATGCGATTGAAATCGTTTATCTTTCCATTATTTCGTTTGACGTGGAAGCGCGAGAGATAATACCGCTGACCGCGTTAGGCGAAATACGGTTAAAAGAAATTACGGCGGCGCGATCGGGCGCGTTTTGTCTTGGCGCGGCTTTAGAGCTTTTGGTTGAACGCGTCGATCGCGACGTAAAGAAAACTGCGGCAGAAGCAAAAGGCGATTGGCATCCGTTATTGTTTGTGATGACGGACGGCAATCCAAGCGATTTGCAGGCGTATCGCAAGGCGATCGGCGAAATCAGAAAGCGCAAGTTCCGCTCTATTTTAGCGTGCGTCGCAAGTCCAAAAGCAAAGCAAGAGACGCTTTTGGAGCTTACGGATCGCGTTGTGGCGTTAGATATTATGGATACGGACGCTTGGCGGAATGTTTTTTGGGACGCTTTTGATTTCATTGAAAGCTCCGTTAAGGGCTCTATGCGCACATTTGACGGGCTCTATGATTTGCCGCCGCCTCCGCCCGAAATTAGCATAACTGTGAAACGATAAGGACGGAGCATAATGAGTAGAAGGCTACCTGTTTATATTCTACTAGACACTTCGGGGTCTATGAGGGGCGAGCCGATTCATTCGGTCAACGTCGGATTGCAGGCGGCTCTTAGCGCCATGCGGCAAGATCCGTATGCGTTAGACAGCGTCTATCTTTCGGTCGTTACGTTCGACATAGAAGCTAGAGAGCTTATACCGCTTACGCCGCTAAGCGACGTGCAACTAAGCGAAATAACCGCGCCGCAATCCGGCGCGACTTTTTTGGGAGCTGCGTTGAGGCTTTTAATTGAGCGCGTCGATCGCGACGTGAAGAAAAATAGCAAAGACGTAAAAGGCGATTGGCGTCCATTATTGTTTGTGATGACGGATGGCAGCCCTAGCGATCTGCAAGCCTATCGCGACGCGATCGTAGAGATCAAAAAGCGCAATTTTGGTTCTATCTTGGCGTGCGCGGCGGGTCCGAAAGCGAAAAAAGAGGCGCTTTTGGAGCTTACGGATCGCGTTGTGGCGTTAGATACTATGGATAGCGCCGCGTTTAACGGATTTTTCAAATGGGTTTCAGATTCAGTGTCGATTGGTTCGAGTAGCAACGGGTTAACGGAGCAGGTAACTTTGCCTCCTCCGCCCCCCGAAATTAACGTCGTAATGTAAAGGAGTGTCAATGAGAAGGCTTCCCGTTTTTTTTCTGTTGGATTGTTCGGAATCTATGGTCGGCGATAAGTTAGACAAGATGCAAGAAACGATGAACGCGATCGCAACGGCGCTTCGCTCTAATCCTTACGCGCTCGAGACGGTTTATATGTCCGTGATCGCCTTTGCGGGGACGGCTAAGACGATCGCGCCGCTTACGGAGCTTTATTCGTTTTACCCTCCGAAACTACCGCTTGGGGGCGGCACTAGTTTGGGGTTAGCGTTAGATACGCTTATGAACGAAATGGATAAGGCGGTCGTCAAAACGACTGCGGAGCAAAAAGGCGATTGGAAACCTTTTGTCTTTTTGATCACAGACGGGCGATCGACGGATAAAACAGACGTCGCCGCTTCTCGTTGGCAGGCGAAATACGCTAAAAGAGCGACCCTGATCGCTATTAGTCTTGGCAAAAGCGCGGACTTTACGTTGCTAAAAAAGCTAACGGAACATGTGATTATCTACGAGGAAGCGGACAAAAACGAATATACCGCGCTAATCAAATGGATTTCGGATTCGACGATCGCGCAGAGTAAAAGCGTAGGCGAAGGCGTCGAGAATAACGCGCTCCCAAGTCTTGACGAGCTTGCGCTTACGTTAGTTAAAGATCCGCCCGCAAGCGTCGACGAAGCGTGCGTTGTGCTGACGGGGCGATGCCAAAAAAACAAGAAGCCGTATCTGATCAAATATGAACGATCGCAAATCGAATTAGGCGGCGGAAAACACAAAGAGAACGTTGTGGATTACGATTCGGTAGGCGCGTTTATGATCGACGAAGAGTATTTTAAGTGGTCGCAGGCGCAACCTTCCGCGATTAAAGTTAATACCTCGCTTCTAAACGGAGCGCCCGGTTGCCCATATTGCGGTAATCACACGGCTTTTGCGGTTTGCAGTTGTGGCAAATTAACCTGCACAAGCGGCGGCGCGGCAGTTTGCCCTTGGTGCGGAGAGGAACTGTTTTTTAGCGCTGGAGGCGGCGATTTCGACGTTGGTAGATCGCTAGGATAGGTTTTTCAATGGGGGATACGCTTTTTAGTATATTGAGGCTGACGGAAAATCAAATATCACTGTTGGCCAACGACAAAGTTAGCGACAACGAACTATACGAATTTGTTAAACGACCAGAGGCGATCAACGCGGCAACCGCGTTTAAAGGATCGATAGCGTCTGAGTGGAAACAATACAAGGAGGAGGCAAATATGAACAACACGAAAGCCGACGCGATAAGGCAATACGCGGAGAATCAAGGAAGTTCCGAAACGGCTAATGATACGCTTAAAAAAATTGACGCGGCAAATACGACAAAAGAGCCGTATAAGCGCGTGCAATTTAAATTGCCGAATGCAAAAAAAGGCGAGAAATACGAAGGAAAGATTACAGCCGTCGAAACGCCAAACGTTACGGTTACAGACGTTACAATCAAAGACGATAATCTTGGATTAAAGTTTGATCCGCAAACGCAAACGATTAGCGGCATAGCGCAAAAAAGCGGCGAATTTACATTTGATCTACGGTATAAAATATCGCTAAATGAAACGCGCACCGAAAAAGTCTTTTTACTTATCAATAAAGATTCATGGGAGATGTGGCAAGAGATAGAACCAGACAAAAATCTACCGCACCCTAAGGCTCATTCGGATCGCAAAAAGATAACGCAAAACGAGAGCGGCGTTTATATCGCGGCGGCAAGCAAAAGAGGGCGATCGCACGCGCATGTGGGCAGTTTTCGCGACGACGATTTTTTTATCGATTGTTGCGACGATTGGAGCGTTCTGGTCGTTGCGGACGGCGCGGGAAGCGCCAAATTATCTCGAGTCGGCTCAAAAGAGGCAAGTAACGCGGCAGGAAAAACGCTATCTAAAAAATTAAAAGAAGATGGCGACAAGCTGACCGAACTAATAAAACCTTGGGACGGAACAACAAAGCAAGACAAGATCAACTCTATTGTAAGCGCCGCGTTTTGGGAGGCGGTAACGCGCGCGATAAATAGCGTAGAGAGCGAATCGAAATCCAATAACGCCCAGCCTAGAGATTTGGCGACGACTCTGCTTGCGGCGATCGCTAAAAGAATTAACGGCAGGGTTTTTATCGCCGCGTTTTGGGTGGGCGACGGCGTAATCGCGGCGTATAGCGGAAACGACAAAGAGAAGATCAGGATTTTAGGCAAGCCCGACGAAGGCGAATACGCGGGGCAGACGCGCTTTCTTGATCGCGCTATAGTAAACGATTTTGCAAGCCGAATGAAGGTAGGTTTTTTCGCAGACATAAAAGCGATCGTTTTAACGACTGACGGCGTTAGCGATCCTATGTTTGAAAACGGATTAAAGGATTCTGCAAAATGGGACGAATTATGGAGCGCTATCACCCCCGCCTTACAAAACGAAAATCCGGATGAAAAATTGCTTGAATGGCTTGATTTCAAAGCGCGAGGTTATCACGACGATCGCACAATAGTCGTTCAATGGTTTGAAGCGTAACGATGGCGGTTATTAAAGGTAGAACGTTTGACGGAAAAAACGTCGAATGGGAAGATAAGATTATCGGTTCGGGGGCTATGAAGGACGTTTATTTTTCGCCCGATCGATCTTACGTGGTGTGTTTTTATAAAAATGCGCAAGACTTTCAGGCAAAAGAACGTTTGCAGATGATCATGGGCAAATACAAGGAGAGTATTTTTAATCAAGACGGCGGCAAATATTGGCAGGATCTTTTTTGTTGGCCGTCGTCCATGATTGAACATAACGGTAAACTTGGGATTGTCGCGCCAACTTATTCTAAGCGTTTCTTTTTTGAATACGGCTCGATCAATAACGATGCGTTGGGTATTAAAGGCAAAGAAAAAGAGGGCAAATGGTTTGCCGCGCCAAAACTGCGAAATCGACACGTCGATCCTAAAGAGCTTGGCGATTGGTTAAATCACATAAAAATATGCCTTCTTATAGCGCGGGCGGCTCGTAGAATGCACGCGGCTGGACTTGCGCATTCCGATCTAAGTTATAAAAACGTTTTGGTCGATCCTTCCGGCGGTTTTGCGTGCGTGATCGATGTCGACGGACTTGTCGTGCCGGGCAAATATCCGCCCGACGTTGTGGGAACGCCTGATTTTATCGCGCCCGAAGTGGTTAAAACAAGCCATCTAAAAAAAGACGACCCCGCGCGTTGTCTTCCTCGACGAGAAACGGATCTGCACGCTCTAGCGGTTTTGATATATATGTATCTTTTATATCGGCATCCGCTTCGCGGCGGCAAGGTATATGATATTAACGACGAACAACGCGACGAACTTCTAAGCATGGGTGAAAAAGCGCTTTTTGTAGAACACCCGGCCGACAAATCCAACCATATAAGACTGAAAAATGCGGAAAAATGGGAACTGCCTTGGGCGGATACCGCCAAATTGCCCTATTCGCTAACCGGCCCGTATCTTAAAAAGCTTTTTGAACGCGCGTTTATCGACGGATTACACAATCCATCCGCGCGTCCAAGCGCGAATGATTGGGAGATAGCATTGGTCAAAACCGTCGATCTGATCCAACCGTGCCAAAATCCAAAATGCGCTCAAAAGTGGTTTGTTTTTGACAACTCAACTAGTCCGAAATGCCCTTTTTGCGGGACTCCTTATAAGAGAAAATTGCCTGTTTTAAATCTCTATTCGTCGCGCTCAAAAGGCGCTTTTAGACCAGACGATCATCGTATTATGGTTTGGTCGGGACAATCGCTTTTTTGGTGGCAAGCAAATCGTTTAATCGCGCCAAATGAAAAACTTTCCGACGCGCACAAAAAGCGCGTGGGATATTTCGTTTTACATAAGCAATCATGGTGGTTAGTTAATGAAGCGTTGCCCGATCTTACCGACAAAACGGGCGGGGAAACCAAGCCGATCGCTATAGGCGACAAAATCGAACTAACCGACGGCAAACAGATATTGTTAGATCGCAACGAAGGCGGACGACTTGTCGTCGTGCAAATGGTGGAAGGATAAAGGAATAAATAATGAAAATATTTTCGGGGAAAAGTTTGAAAACGTTAATTGTTTTTTCGCGCGTCCAAACCATGAAAAAGGATAAAAGATGAGCAAAAAAACCAATTGGGCGGCTATTTTCGCAATAATAGTTGGGTTGGTTCTGGTTGTTGTGAAAGATTATAAATCCGATTTGCGATCAGCGGACAAAGAAAGAACAAAAACCGTCAATCAAATATTTGTTCGCGGCAAAAATGCGTATGACAGGAACGACTATAACGTCGCAATCGAACAATTTTCATTGGCGCTTGAGCTTGAACCTAACAACGCATTTGCTTATGCAAGACGCGGCGTCGCTTATGCTAGACAAGAGGATTACGACAAAGCGATTATAGATTTGGATAAGGCTATCAAGCTCGAACCCAATAACGCTTTTAGTTATGTAATGCGTGGAACTATTTATGCCGAATTGGGCGATCACAAAGAAGCGATCGTCGATTGCGGTCAAGCGCTTAAGCTTGACCCGAATGGCAAATTGGCGTTTTTTGCATATAATTGCCGCGGTTACGCTTATGTTAAATTGGGCGATTACAGCCAAGCGGTTATCGATTTCGATCGCTCGCTCAAACTTGATCCCAATTTTGCCCACTCATACCATAGTCGCGGCGAGGCTTACGCGGGGTTAAGCAAGCATAACCAAGCTATAGCTGATTTTGATAAAGCTATTGATATATTTAACTCGGCTACGTCAATTGATCGAGAAGCACTCGCGTTAGCCTATTGCGATCGCGGCAAAGTTTATGAAAGTTTGGGCGATCTAAAGAGATCGAACGCCGATATTAAAAAGGCGCAAGAGATCGGCAAATGCGAATTGTAAAAGCGACGAACTTTTATACAATTAAAGTCAATCAAAAAAAGGAGCGAAAATGAAAAAAATAATGTTGGCGTTAGCGCTATCGGCAAGCGCGTTTGCTTGCTCAATCAATTACACGGTAAGTCTTTTGGCTTTTAAGGACGACGAGATAGTCGAATTGCGATCGGGTTTGCCTGGATCATCGTCGATTGTGAGCAGAAAACGCGCGATTAACGGCAATGTCGGTTTTATAATTTGTGCGTGGGTTATTACTTTTTGGCGATTGGCGAAGGGGAAAGCGTCAGCGTAACAAACGCAAGCTATTTTCAAGATAATAGCGATTACTCTAGCAAAATCGTTCGCCAACGCGGAAGCGGCAACGTTTCTACGCGATCCAGAACAAGTTTGTAATATATGATTACAAAATGAAACAGAATATAATACATTCTATTATATATTTTCATTTTTGGACTATTTTAATTATATGCTTATTGATATGTCTTTTATTGTCTCCTTTTCTTTTCGCGTTATATAAATTAGAGCCTCATATTATTCAAGAGGCTTTCAAATCTCTTTTTGCAAAAAAATATATAAACGCTTTTAATTTATTTCTAGAAGCAGGCAAAAAATCGATCGATAAAATACGAATCGAGCATGCAAAAATACGCGCAAAAAAGAAAAAACGGATACCTATGTTATACTTATATTCGCAGATACATAGCGGCGAGTATAAATACGATAATATAAAAATCATCGGCGGATCGGCACAAATTTTATATTTATCGCATATAGACCCGCGTATTATCAAGAAAAGCGATCGAGGTATTTGCGTGGCACATTTTGAAAACAATTCTAACTCATGGTATCTCGTGAACGACAAAATTGACTATTTGGCTTTATTGTCAAAAAATATTGAAACAAAGATTGCGATAGGAAACAAAATAAAACTAATCGACGACCAGCAATTAATTCTTTTCAAACGAGACAATAATAATAAAATAGCGATCGTCAAATTCATTTAGTTTATGAAATCGCCAACGATCGAGTTTCTCAAAGCGATAAGCTATATAAGCAAAGCAAGAGGAAGGGCTATTGTTAATTTAATAATGCTCCCCACGCTACAAAGCGAGCATGCGATCTAGCGCGACTTTAGCCCATTTGCACTCCTCTTCTTCGACCTCGATTTCGTTCATAAAAGTTTTGTTTTCCACGCTTTGCATAACGCATAACAGATCGCGCAAAGTCGTTTCATTCATCGTGGGACACTCGGGTTTTGTAGCGCTAAGAACAAACGTATTTTTTTCGCGTAGGCGATGAACGAGATTAAACTCCGTACCTACGGCGACTAACTGTTCAAGCGGTTTCGATTTTACCCATTTGATTATTTGGCTGGTAGAGCCGACAAAATTGGCGAGATCGACCACGCTTGGATCGCATTTGGGATGAACGGCGATCAGAATATTCAGGTATTTGGCGCGGTAAAACTTGATATCCGATGGCGCAAAAAGCTGATGCACCGAACAAAAGCCGTCGTATTCGATTAGCGTTTTGGAGGCAAAAAATCCGCGTCTTTACCCAACACAGCCGCGCTAATGCCGATTTGCTTTGCTAGATTTAGCCCCAAACAGCGATCTGGCGTAAAAAAAATCTTTTTGCCGCTTTTTAGCGCTTACGCGGATTTGGCATTGAACTTTTTATAAATATCGCTTTCAAAACTATATGTGTTGTCGGCGGATATTTTAATGCCCTTAACTATAATATCTTTGCCGAATTTAATATCGTCGTCCGTTATATTTTTTACTATTCTTAAAATGCGATTTTTTATTAGGTATGATATACTATATGGAGCGTCTTTTCTCATAATGCCGTATATTTCAATCGCTTTATCTTCCGCTTTGGTTATAATTGCGTTATCGACAAAATCAATATCTGCGATTATGTCGTCCCAATAAATCCCGCAGTGTTCGCTTTTTTGCATATAATATTTATCGGAAGATTTAGAAAAGATAAAAGGCATATATCTCAATTCTAAAAAATTAGCTAATACTTCATATATAGAATCCATAATTGTAACCGTTCCGTAATATAGATCGCCTGAAACTATCGGATGAGGTCTAAAGCGTTCGTATATGTCTGCGTATTTTACCATAGCGCATAATATTTTACTTTTTGAATAATTCTCATCCTCTTTTAATTGTTTTATCGCCTTTCCAAATTCGTATATATCGTTCAAAAAATAAAAGTTACCGACAAATGCCAAAAGCGGGTTTTGTAATAATTCCAACACCGTTTTCGTACTATACGCGCTCATTTTATTGTCTCGCATTAAGGATTTTATGCTTTGGATAGCATTCTAACGCCAAAAAACTTAAATCTACCGTATTTGCAACAAGCGCGGACGAAAATATGGTGCGGGAAAGAGGACTCGAACCTCCATGCCTTGCGGCGCCAGATCCTAAGTCTGGTGCGTCTACCAGTTTCGCCATTCCCGCAACGTAAAACGACATCATAACGCAAAAACTTTATGGCGACCCCGGCAGGATTCGAACCTGCGGCCAACGGCTTAGAAGGCCGTTGCTCTATCCTCTGAGCTACGGAGTCTTATAAAACGTCCAAAGCCGATCGCCAAACGCGAACGTTCTTGGCGCGCTTGAAGGGACTCGAACCCCTAACCGTTAGATCCGAAGTCTAATGCTCTATCCAATTGAGCTACAAGCGCCCTGAATGCGATGGGGTGGACGACCGGGATCGAACCGGCTACCTTCAGAGCCACAATCTGACGCTCTAACCAAATGAGCTACGCCCACCGACAATGGTCGGGATGACAGGATTTGAACCTGCGACCCTCTGGTCCCAAACCAGATGCGCTACCAGACTGCGCTACATCCCGCTATCCCAAAACAAAGGGCGCGATTGTACCCTTTTTTTTCTTACTTTCATATTAAAAAAAGCGTAAAATCGCGCTTTTGATTTTTTGCGGAGCGTAAATAGATGCCTTTTGTAATCGATAGCTGCCCTATTCGCGGCGCTCGCGTGATCGCCGAAAGATTTATCCCAAAAGGCGAGCTACGCATAAGAATGGACGTTGGCGAGCTGATCCCTATTGACGAAATGCAGGATCACTACTACGCCTTACAGATAAGCCAAACGCACTTTATAGGCGCTAAAGAGCCTGATT
Source organism: Helicobacteraceae bacterium (assembly GCA_031275395.1). Classification (GTDB taxonomy): domain Bacteria; phylum Campylobacterota; class Campylobacteria; order Campylobacterales; family SZUA-545; genus JAIRNH01. The sequence continues at coordinate 12,335 of JAISOU010000013.1, forward strand.
TTAACGACGCGACCTGTTTTCTAAATCACTCCTGTTCGCCCAATCTTGCTTTTGAAAACGGCGATATTGAGCTAGTCAATATCCGCGACATTAACGAGGGCGAAGAGCTAACGTGGGATTACAGCGCCTCGATCGACGACAACAATTTTGCGATGACGTGCAACTGCCAAAGCCCAGAGTGCCGCGGCGTTATTCGATCCTTTGGCGAACTCGATCGCGCGACGCAGATAAAGCTGTTGCCATATTCGTTAAAGTTTTTACGGGAGCGCTACGCGCATATCGTCGATCGCGGCGAGGACGAAGCCTCTAGCCAAGCGCCGCTAAACCCTCGCTTGGCGAAGAAGCGCCGGCGTAAAGTCTTTTGGCGATCCGTCCCGCAAGAAAGCTCTGCCGCCCCGCGATCACCGCGTTTTTCATCGCCTGCGCCATTAAAATCGGATTTTGCGCCCGCGCGATCGCCGTGTTTGTCAGAACGCCGTCCGCGCCTAGCTCCATCGCAATCGTCGCGTCCGAAGCGCACCCAACGCCCGCATCGACGATCACGGGGATTTTAACCGCCTCTTTGACAAAAATAACGTTAAAGCGGTTTTGTATCCCCTGTCCGCTTCCGATCGCGCTCGCAAGGGGCATTGCCGCCGCCGCGCCCGCGCTTTCTAGCCGCTTTGCCATAATCGGATCGTCGGTCGTATAGACCATCACCGTAAAGCCCTCTTTTGCCAGCGTTTCGCACGCTTTTAGCGTTTCGATCGTATCGGGATAGAGCGTTTTTGCGCTATCGCCGATCACCTCTAGTTTGATCAGATCGATACCCGTCGCCTCCCGCGTCAGACGAAACGTGGCGATCGCCTCCTGCGCGGTTACGCAACCCGCGCTGTTGGGTAGCAAGCGAATGGAGGTATCTTTGAAATAATCTAGCAGATTTTCCTCGTTGGGATTGGATATGTTCACGCGCCGAACCGCGACCGTTATCAGATTCGCGCCGCTTGCGATCGCGGCTGCTCGCGTCGTTTTGAAATCCTTATATTTGCCGCTGCCTACGATCAGTCGGCTATCGAAGCGATATTTTCCAATAGTAAGCGAATGCATAAAAACCTCCGTCGTTAATAGTTGGATTTTAGCAAAGGCTTAATTGGCTTGGCGCTTGCGCGGTATAATGGCGTAAAATTAAAAAGGCGGGATATGGCTTACCTGACTTACAGGGACGCGAAAGAAATAGGAGCGTTTTTGATAAATGCGCGGCGTTACCCGATATGATACGACGTTGTATTAACAGATGAAAAAAACGGCAAATATGGAAATAGAGATTACGAACTTTATCAATTTACCGTCGGATCGCCTGCTGGAGGTTTTGGGGTGGAGAAACTCCGCTTACCGAGTTTTGCTAAAAACAAAAGAAGCCTTTGGAAACGGCGTTATTCATTTTAACAGTCTAACCGCCGCAAGCGCGGATATAGGACTTTATAAAGACGAACAATCGACGCTTCCAAAAACGGGAACTTTTCTTATGCGGCTCTTATTGATTGAAGCGGAGCAAAAAGGGCTAAAGACGCTGAAATTAAAAACCTTAAAAGAAAACGAGCGGGCGTTGGGGCTATACAAAAAATTTTCTTTTGAAAGCGTCTTTGAAGACGAAAAGATCCTCTATATGCAAAAAGAGATATAATAAAACTATGAATATACAAATCGAATATCTGATCGCGGCGATCGCTTTGCTTTCGGCGTTTAATTTAATAGCCGCCGCCGTTCTGATCTTTCGTAAAAATATAGCGGTCGATCCTACGATCTTGGCGCAGCTAATACGCTTGGAGGCGATGTTTAGAGAAGAGTTTCGCGTTAATCGCGCGGAGCAAAACGAAAGTTTTGAACGTTTAGCCGATAGGATCGCAAAGACGATAGAAACGCTTGCCGCGTTTCAAAAAGAGCGTTTTGAAACCTTTTCAAACGCGCAAGAAAATCTACGCAAAATCAGCGAAGAGAACCTTAAAGACATTCGCGCCGGCGTAGAAAAGCAACTTAATCATATCCGCGAAGAAAACGGCAAAAAACTTGACGAAATGCGAAAAATCGTCGATGAAAAACTACAGGAATCGATCGGCAAGCGTTTTAGCGAATCGTTTAATATGATCGGAGAGCGGCTGGAAAAAGTCCATTTAGGGCTTGGCGAAATGCAAAAACTCGCGCAAGAGGTAGGCGGGTTAAAAAACGCGCTGACAAACGTTAAAACTCGCGGAACTTTCGGCGAAGCGCAGCTGGGCGCTATCTTGGAGCAGATTTTCTCGCGGGAACAATATAGCGAACAGTGCGTTATAAAAAACGGCGAGCGGGTAGATTACGCGGTGAAAATGCCCGGAAAAGGCGAAGAGGACTCTTTTGTTTTGCTGCCGATCGATTCAAAGTTTCCGATCGAAGATTATCAAAGACTGATCGACGCTTTTGATCAAAACGCCGATAAAGAAACGATCGATCTAATAAGAAAATCGTTTGAAATTACCGTTAAAGAGGTGGCAAAATCGATCGCGAATAAATATATCAGCCCGCCGCTAACCACGGATTTTGCGATTATGTTTGTACCTACCGAAGGGCTTTACGCGGAGATTTTGCGTATAGCGGGCTTGCAGGAAACGCTTCAACAAAAATATAAAATTACCGTCGTCGGGCCTACCAATCTTTTCGCGTTTTTGAGCAGTTTGCAAATGGGCTTTAAGACGTTGGCGATCGAAAAAAGATCGAGCGAAGTTTGGGCTTTATTGGGCGCGGTGAAAAATGAGTTTAGCAAGTTTGGCGACGTTTTGGATAAAGCGAAACGCCAACTGCAAAGCGTCGCAAACACAATGGACGAAACGGGAACGAGGGCGAAGGCGATCGAACGTAAATTGCGCGGCGTAGAGGTTATGCCGACGCTTTTTAACGAACCAAGCGCGCTTTTAACCGACGAAGTTTAACGCAACGAGCTGGAGCCAATGGGGGGAATCGAACCCCCGACCGCGCGCTTACGAAGCGCGTGCTCTACCGCTGAGCTACATTGGCGGCGGAAAACGAAAGCGCAAGTCTAGCCAAAAAAGACTGAAATAAATGCGGTTACAAAGCCGGGCGATTGGTAAGGTTTGCCCGCGTTGAAGCGCGGCGGCGGATATAAATTGAAAGCTTCTTAAAAATCGCCGATCGCGTAGAGCGTTTCATAATCTAAATAGGCGTTTGGGTAATTAACGATCAGCCGTCTTGCTTCTCCCGCGCTTAAACGCGCCGATCCGCCGCCAATCGCGCTCTTTTGAATATACGAAAACATTTCGCGTTTTGAGGCAAACTCTAAGCGGTAATTTTTGCTCCAAAACCGCGCTTTGAAATAGCGCGATATGATCTCTTGCGCCTTATCTATTGGTAGTAGCGGCGTTTTCGATCCGGAAAGATCGCGTAACAGGTTAAGAGAGCCGTCGGTAAAAAGCGCGAACGCGACGCGCGATCCAAACGGCGCGATAGCTTTAAGCGTCGCGTCCAAATCGAGCGCCCATTGAAGCGCGCAAGACGAGGCGATCAGATCAAACGGCGCGATCGGCGCGAGGGCGCTTAGCGCAAAAGGATCGTTAAAGTCGATCAAAGCATTATAAATCCGAGCGTTTGACGGGTGCAGAGAGAGCATAGAAGGCGCCGCATCGAGCGCCACGAACCGATCGAACCCCCACGATATTTGCCGGTAAATCGCCCCGTCGCCCGCGCCGACGTCTATGATGCGCTTGGGGTTAGTTTTTACCGCGCTTATCAACTCTTGGGCGATCGCTCTTTGCAAATGGTTTCGCGCCGCGTAGTGTTTAGAAAATCTATCAAAGCGCCGCGCCGCCGCTTCCACTTTACTCCCTCAAGTCAATTTAGGCTATAATCGCGCCGCAATTTTAGCCTACAAAATCTCTTGGGAGTTTTAATGACGACAATTTTACTAATCGCGCAATTTGCGCTAGCGGCGATCATCGTTTTGGTCGTTTTGCTACAAAAAAGCTCTAGCATAGGTCTTGGCGCGTATAGCGGTAGCAACGAATCGCTATTTGGATCGCGGGGACCAAACGCTTTTTTAGCCAAAACTACGGCGCTTTTTGGCGTTTTGCTTGTGGCAAACTCGATCACGCTAACCTATCTTTACTATGCCGATCGCGATTCGTCTGTAACCGACAGGGTAACGATTCCCGTTAATCTCGAAGCGAACGTAAGCGAGCCGATCGTTCCCGATCTGCCCGAATCAAACGCGCCGGTTATTCCGCTCGCGCCGAAGGAATAGCTATGATACAGGAGATCTACGACGACGCAAAAGCGCGTATGCAAAAGTGTATCGAAGCGTTAAACCACGATTTTACCACGATCCGCACTGGCAAAGTTTCGTCAAAGATCGTTGAAAACGTCAAGATCGACTACTTCGGTTCGCCCACCCCTCTAAGCGGCGCGGGGTCAATCTCTACGCCCGACGCGAATACGATTATGATCAAGCCTTGGGATAAAAGTTTGCTCAAAGAGATCGAAAAGGCGATTCAGATCGCAAATCTCGGCGTTAATCCCTCGAACAACGGCGAAGGCGTGATTTTAGCCTTTCCTCCGATGACGCAAGAGCAGCGAGAAGAGGCGGTCAAACACGCCAAAGCTATGGCGGAAAAGGCGAAAGTCGCCGCTAGAAACGTTCGCCAAGACGCCAACAACAAAATCAAAAAGATCGAAAAAGATAAGCAAATCACGGAAGACGAAAGCAAAAAGGCGCACGATCGCGTTCAAAAGATCACCGACGAAACGATCGCCGCGATCGACGAGCGTCTGACCGAAAAAGAGAAGAACATATTAAAGATTTAGGCAAATGGATATAGAGGCGATCTATAAAAAAGCGGACGCCATTTTAAGCGGTCATTTTCTGCTTAGTAGCGGCAATCACAGCGGCTACTATCTGCAATCGGCAAAGGCGCTAGAAGATCCGAAAACCGCCGAAACTTTAGCCGTCGCGCTCGCCAAGCTGATACGCGAAGCAAATATCGCCGCTTCCGTCGTATGCGCTCCCGCTTTGGGCGGTATTTTGGCGGGCTACGAATTAGCGCGGGCGTTGGGCGTTCGATCGATCTTTACCGAGCGCGTCGAGGGCAAAATGACGCTTCGGCGCGGCTTCGCGGTATCAAAAGGCGAAAAGGTTATCGTCTGCGAGGATATTATCACCACAGGCGGATCGGCTACGGAGTGCGCAAAGGCGATCGGGGCGCTTGGCGGCGAGATCGTCGCGTTTGCGGCTTTGGCAAATCGCGGTTTTTGCCGCCGCGTCGGAGGGGTCGCGGGCGATAGCTCCTGCAAACTTCCAAGCGATACGCCGTTTTTTGCGCTGGCGGACTTTTCCTTTCCGATCTACCCGCCCGATCGCTGTCCTCTCTGCGCGACGTATGGCAAACCCGTTAAACCGGGCAGCCGAACTACCGCTGATCGCTAATAACGCCGTTAAACATTCTAATCGAAAAAAATACGGCAAAACGAAAGATTTAACGACCGACCGATAAACGCCAGCGTAGCCAATCGCAAGCGCGTTCTAGGCGTTGAAATACTAGCCGGCGAGTGTTTTGCTTGATTGTCAAGCGTCGCGCCGCCAGATCGCAAACTTTGTATTTTGCGAACAAATATCTCAACCGCTCCGCGCAGGTCGTCGCTTAAATACGGCGCTTAAATAGTAAGCGCCATAGTTTAGGTAAGTATCGTTATATTAACGCCGATATAACGCCCGCGAGTAGGCGGCGTTATAAACCAAAAACAAGGAGAGTCTTTATGAGAATGGCGTTTTGCGCTTTTTTACTCGCCGCATTCGCTTTTGCGGCGGAGTTTACCGATATGGCGGGCAATAAGGTTTCTTTGCCAAAACCGCCTTCTAAGGTCTATGCGCCCGCGCCTTACGGATCGTATATTCTATACGCGATAGCGCCCGAATTGATGGCGGGGCTTGTCTTTGCGCCAAAGGAGAGCGACAGGGCGTTCTTGAAGCCGATTATGTTTGAATTGCCGGTTGTAGGATCGATTAGCGGCGAGGGACCCAACACAAACTTGGAGGCTTTAATCGCTCAAAAACCCGATCTGATCTTGATGTGGTCTATGTCGATCAAACTTGGCGCGTATGCGATCGACGATCGTATTCTAAAGATGAAAATCCCGATCGCATACGCGGTTGCAAACGGCTTCGAGGATTATCCAAAAGTCTTTCGCTTTCTGGGAACTTTGCTCGACCGCGCGGAACGCGGCGAAAGGTTTGCGACGCATTTTGAAAATACGATTAAAAACGTCAAAGCCGCCGTCGCCAAAGCGCCGAAAAAGCCGAAGGTTTATTACGCCGAAGGCTTTGACGGACTTTCTACCGAATGCGACGATTCGATTCACGTCGAGATACTTAAGATTCTCGGCGACGTCAATGTACATCGCTGTTCTACGACAAGCCATAGAGGTTTTGAGAAAGTAACGATGGAGCAGATACTTATCTACAATCCCGAAACGATTATCGCGCAGGAAAAGGAGTTTGTCGATAAGGTCTTTGACGATCCGAAGTGGAAGACGATCGCCGCCGTTAAAAACAAGCAGGTTTATCTGATTCCGCGCGTTCCGTTTAACTGGTTCGATCGCCCGCCTTCTTTTATGAGGCTTTTGGGGCTTCAATGGCTTGCCAATATTCTCTACCCCAAAGAGTATCCGATAGATCTTGCCGCCACGACAAAGGCGTTTTATTCGGACTATTTGGGCGTAGAACTTAACGACGCGCTTTTAAGCGAAGTCTTAACAAAACAATCGCTAAGGAGAACAAAATGAAAAAAATCTGTATTGCGGCTTTACTTTCGATCGCGGCTTTTGCCGAAGAAGCGGAGGATTTAGGCTCGATCGACGTTGTCGATCAGCGCCGCGAGGACTTGCGACTGGAGAGCTTGAGCAATCCTTATAAATTAAACCCAAGCCAGATCGCCGGCGCGGAAATTTTTACCGCCGAAGATATTAAGAATCTCGCGCCAAAAGATCTTTTTGATCTGCTGGAAAAGGCGGCGGGCGTGGACGTAACCTATCAAGGGCGGCGAAATCCGTTTTTTGTGAACGTTCGCGGCGGGGGCAGTCTGGTTTATATTTTGGACGGCGCGATTTTGCCGCCCTATTTCAACAAGATTTTGCAGAAAATACCGGTATCTTTTATCGAGGAGGTGCAGGTCGTTCGCGGCGCAAGCGCAATCAATCTAGCGCCGCTAATCAGCGCAAGCTCTATGAGCGGCGGCGCGTCGGGACAGCCGCAGGTAGGATCGATAGGGGGCGTCGCCGTCGGCTACGTCATTATTCGCACCAAGCGCCCCGACAAAACGCAAACGGTCGTTAGAGCGGCGGGCGAATCGTATAAACGCGGCGGCGATCTGGCGCATAACGAAAGCCTCTATACGGGAACGCCGTTCGAGATCGCGGAGGGCGTTAGCGGCTATGCGGCGGCGGCGATTAGCGGCTATAACCGCCCAAGCAAAGAGAGCTGGTTTGACGGACAAAGCGGTTGGTCTGAAATGGCGACGATCGGCGTTTCGGGCGATAAGTTTGAGGCGCATCTGCTTGCCTACAACGACGAAGGTTACTTTGAAATGCAGCGCGGCAAGGAGCTAAACGGAAGTCTAGTCGCGGCAAAATGGTATATCGATCCGTTAAAGTTGCAACTATTTAATTTGGATTCTAAAATCAAGTGGAACGCCGATCAGATTACGCTGATCGACATATTTACTACGCGATACAATCAAACCGAGTGGGTAGGAGGACGCACCTTTACCAACCCGTATCCCGCCGGAGCGCCGCAACATTCGCTGATCGTTCAAAACGGGTATAGCTTAAGACATAACGCGCGTTTTAGTAGCGACACGAGCTTAAACGCCGGCTATCAAGAAACGAGAGCGAATGGCAACGACTATGAAAACTATCGCTCGAAAGTGGCGGGCTGGTCGATTAGCGTAGAGCAAAAACTCTTTGACGACGCGCTATCGCTCGATCTGGGCTACCGAGAGGATACAAAAACCGTCATATACGACAAAAACGCGACCGATACGCGAATGGAAAATAAGAAATTGCCTTCGGCTAAGATTTTTGCGTTTGGGGTCGATTACCATATCAATACGGCTGTCGAAATTGGCGGCAGATATTTTCACTCTGATCAGGGGTTAAACGGCGATCTTGATATTAAATCAAAACCAAGCGCTCCGGAATTAAGCGGGGAAAAACAGACGCGCTATGAAACTAGCGTATCGATTACGCCGCTTAAAGAGTTTAACGCGCATATTACCTACTACGCGATCGACGCAAAAAATGAAAAAAGCGTCGCGAGCGGCGCGGGCGCAACCTATGCGTGCGGCGGCGATATCTGCTACTATTTTACGGAAAGCGACTCCAAGCGAAACGGAATCGAAACGATCTTAAACGGCGCGGCTCTGTTGGGCGAAGGATCGCTGGATTACAAGTTTAGCTGGACGCATACCCTTCAAGACAAAGACAATGCGGGTAATAGCAAGCTTGGCGTTAGCCGTCCGCGCAATCTTTTTACGGCAATGATCGGCTACGGCATAGGCGATTGGAAGCTCAACGCCTCGTTAAAACGTCAAAGCGGCTGGAAAGAATCGACCTCTAGTCCGGGGACGGCGTACGATCTTGAACTAGGCGAATTTACAAGAATGGACGCAAACGTTCGGCGATCGTTCAAGTTTGGAGAAAACGAAGGGGACGTTACCCTGTTTGGACGCAATATAGGCGATAAAATGTATGCCACAAGAGCCGTCGTGGGACAAGGCTACTACTTCGATCGCGGGCGCGTCGTGGGCGTTGAAGTCGCGTTGAAATACTAGGAACGGCGATGAGCGGCTTAAAGTGGGGAATATTTTGTTTTTTTGAGCGCGATAAAATATCGACGAGCGACGCTTACGCGCGGCAGATGAACGTCGTCAAACTTGCCGATCGTCTGGAGTTTGATTGCGCGTGGTTTGCCGAACACCACTTTAACGACTTTAGCGTTTGTCCTAGCCCGTCGCTTTTGCTCTCGTACGCGATCGCGATCGCCAAGCGTATCAGGTTAGGCTGCGCGGGCTTTCTCGCGCCGTTTTACGATCCGATCCGCCTCGCCGAAGAGATCGCCACGCTGGATAATCTAAGCGGCGGCAGGATCGAGATAGGTTTTGCCAAAGGCGCGTTCGCGCCCGATTCAAAGGCGTTCAAAGTGGCTCACGAGCGATTGCGATCGAGAATGTTCGAGGTCGTCCCCGCAGTGGAGCTTCTACTGCGGGGCAATCAGCCCGTTAGTTACAAAAGCGAAAATATAGCCTTTGACGAGGTAGATATAGAGCCGAAGCCGCTTCAAAAAGAGCCGCCGATCTCCATTGCGACGTTTGCAAGCGACGAAACGATCCGTTTTGCCGCAGAACGCGGCTACGGCTTACTGTTGCATATTAGCTTCGATTTTGCGCAGATAGACAGAGTGATCGATCTCTACAAAAGCGTTGGGGGAACAAAGCCGAGAATCGCCGTAACAAGAGCGTTATATATCGGCGATAATCAGGCGGAGTGCGAAGAAAGGGCAAGAGAGTCGGCGAAGCGAACGATGCAGATGATGATGAAACGACAGGCGTATAACAAAAAACCCGAATCGCTAAACGATCCTAGATTTAGCGAGCTAAGAAACGAGCGGCAGAGGTTTTTTAGCGGCGAAACTCTCCTGCCAAACAGTATCGTCGGAACGCCTGAACGTTGCCTAGCCAAAGCGCGAGAGCTTAAAGAAACGCTTGGCGAAGCGTCGATTTTATTAAAGCCGCTCGCCGAAAATTACGACGAAGCCGAAACGATGATTAACAGATTTCATAAAGAGGTCATAGCAAAACTATGAGCGCGAAAAACGCGCTCTTTCTTATTACGGCGGCAGTCGTTTTAGCCGTTTCGATCGTAGTCGCATTGACGATCGGACAATACGAAATAACCTTAGGCGATCTATACGATCTAATCGGGGGCGAAGCCAAAGACTCCGAACGCGCGCACGCGGTTAAAATCGTGCTGGAGGAAATACGCCTGCCGCGCGTATTGTGCGCGGCGGCGATTGGCGCGGCGCTGGCGGTCGGCGGGGCGCTGTTTCAGGGGATATTCGTCAATCCGCTTGTTTCGCCCGGCATATTGGGATCGTTAAACGGCGCGGGTTTTGGCGCGGCGTTAGCTATGGTTTTGGGCTTTTCGATATTTGGCGTTCAGCTATTCGCCTTCGCGTTTAGCCTTGCGGCCGTTATATTTGCCATATTGATCGCCAAAATATACGGAAGCGGCGAAAAGGTCTTAACGTTAATACTAGGCGGCGTGATTAGCTCCGCGCTTTTTGCGGCGCTTCTTTCGCTGATGAAATATGTCGCCGATCCTTACGACGCGCTTCCTTCGATCGTATATTGGCTAATGGGATCGATGAGTTTTGCGACGAGCGATCACCTTATTTTCGTAACGCCGATTATGGCGATCGCGATTGTTATCTCGCTTCTTTTTAGCAAGCGTCTTGATCTGATGACGCTAGGCGAAGAGGACGCAAAAACGCTGGGCTTAAACGTCCCCGTAACGCGCCTTACGATCATTGCGCTTGCGGCGGCGCTTGCGGCGTTAAGCGTGATGATCTGCGGCGTAATCGGTTGGGTTGGGCTTGTCGCGCCGCATATAGCGCGTTTTATTTGCGGGGCAAATCACTTCGCGCTGATTTTGGCTTCCGCTCTGATCGGGGCGCTCTTTTTGCTCTATACGGATACGCTCTCTAGATCGCTTTTTACGGCGGAAGTTCCTCTTGGAATACTGATCTCTTTCGTCGGGATACCCGTCTTTATTTTCGCGCTCTCGCACGCTAAAAGACGCGCCAATGCTTAAAACGGAAAAACTCCGCGCCTCTTACGGCTCCAAGACAATTTTGCGCGATATATCGTTTTTAGTAGAACGCGAAGAGATCGTTTCTATTTTGGGCGCAAACGGTAGCGGCAAAAGCACGCTCTTAAAGACGCTATGCGGGATTTTGCCATATCGCGGAGAGGCGCAAGTCGATTCGCTGGATATTAAAAAGCTGAACGCCAAACAAAGGGCGAGCGCTTTTTCTTACGTCGCGCAAAGCGTCTTTATGCCGTTTTCGTTTTCGGTATTCGACGTCGCGTTAATGGGCAGGTTTAGCCAATCTCCGTTTGGTTTCGACTACTCCAAAGCCGATAAGCAAGCGGCGCTAAACGCGCTGGAAATCGTCGGCGCGATCGGATTGAAAGATCGAATGTTCAACGCGATAAGCGGCGGCGAACGCCAGCTTACGATCATAGCGCGCGCGTTGGCGCAAGAATCGAAAATTATCCTTTTAGACGAACCCGTAACGGGGCTTGATCTCGGCGCGACATTGCGGCTTTTGACGCTATTGCAGGAGTTGCGATCGCAGGGCAAAACGATCCTTCAAACGACCCACCACCCAGATCACGCCTTGCGAATTAGCGATCGCGTTTTGTGGATCGACAAGGGAAGCGCGATCGCCTTTGGAAAAAGCGCCGACATAATAACGGCCGATCGGATCAAGACGATATACGGCGTTAAAAGCGAAATCTTTGCTCATAAAAGCGGGCATAGCTTTGTCGTCCCTATCGCCTTTGCCTAACCTCGCCGCGCAACGCTATCGACGAAGTTAAAAGCGCGGCGATTAAAAAATAATCGGTTACTTTATAATAGCCGTTATATCATTACGCGATAACGATCGCGTTTGCGGCGCGGCGGGAGAAGCGGACGGATTAGAGAAGCGACGCGTCGAGATTTACTGAAACTCAAAATCGTTATTTAAGGATAATTTTCCTATTATTGCGGAATAACTTTGTGGAGCGAGAATGAAAATTGTTTTTCTAGTATGCGTGATCGCCGTTTTTGGTTTTGGCGGCGATTTGGACGCGGTTCTAAACGAGGCAAACGCAAACGTTGCGAACGAAGCGGCGATCCAAAGCAGGATCGACGCGCTCGACGACGAAAGCAAGGCGTTTTTCAACGAATACCGTCTGCTTGCGCGTCAGATAGAGATGCAGGAGCGTTATAACGCGGAGCTAGAGAGGCTTGTCGCGGCGCAAAACGCCGAAACCGAAAGCCTAAAAAAGCAGATAGCGACGGTGGAAGAAACGATGCGAAGCATACTGCCGCTGATAACCAAAATGATCGACGGCTTTGAAAACTTTGTTTCTTACGATCTGCCCTTTTTACCGACCGAACGAGCCGATCGCGTCGCAAGGCTGAAAAATATGGCGAACCGCGCCGATACGTCGGTCGCCGAGAAATACCGCGTCGTTTTGGAAGCCTACGCGATCGAAAGCGAATACGCGAGGACGATCGAAACCTACGCGGGCGAATTGGAGGACGGCAGATCGGCGGATTTCTTACGGCTTGGGCGAATCGGACTTTACTATCTAACCCGCGATCATAACGAAGCGGGGCGGTACGATATGGATAAAAAAGCCTATCTGCCGCTGGATTCAGGCGATAAAGAGGCTCTGATCGACGCGATTAAGATCGCCAAAAAAGAGAAGGTGGCGGATCTGATCGCCCTGCCTCTTAGCGCGCCAAGGGCTAAACAATGAAGCGGGTTATTTTTGCGCTACTTTTTGGCGCGAGCGTAGCGCTAGGCGATAATATGGACGATCTGCTCGACAAAATAAAAAACGGCGGGCAACAGGAAAAAGCCGCCGAGCTTGCGCGGGCTAACAAGTTTTTAAGCGAGCGCAACAACGCCGCCGCGCTTCTTAAAAGCGCCAAAACGCAATACGAAAAATCGCAGGCGCGAGGACGCGAGTTGGCTAGTAAGATCGACGCTAACGAAAAACTAAACGACAATCTTAAAGACGAGCTAAAAAATAGAAGCGGCAATCTTAACGAGCTTTTTGGCGTTTTTAAGCAGAACGCGGGCGAGTTCAAAGCGGAAACGGACGACTCTATCGCGTCGGCGCAAAAGCCCGAACGTCAAAACGAGATCGCCGCGCTTGCCGATATGCGCGAGCTACCTAGCGCGGACGATCTGGAGCGGTTTTGGGCTTTGCGTTTAGAGGAAACGATCTTAAGCGGCAGAATCGAACGCTTCGATACGACGGTGATCGGTCTAAACGGCGAAAAGGAAAACCGAACGATCGTCAGGCTAGGCGCGTTTGGCGCGATCGCTAACGGAGAGTATCTCGTCTGGAAAAACGGCTCGGTTTTGGCAAGCAAAGGTCAGCCAAGCTCTAGCGTCCAAAGGCAAGCGCGATCGTTTGAAACCGCTGTTAGCGCTCAGAGCGTCGCTATCGATCCCACTCGCGGATCGCTACTTGATCTATTCGCGTTGCAACCCGGTTTTTGGGAGCGAATGACGCAGGGCGGCGCGATCGGCTATCTGATTTTGACGCTAGGCGCGTTTGGCTTGTGTCTTGGCGCGTGGCGTATAGCGAAACTCCAGCTGATCGACGGATCGCTAAAACGACAGATCGTCAATATAAAAACGCCGCGAAAGGACAATCCGCTAGGGCGTATTCTGCTCGAATCCAAAAACGCCGAAACCGCGCTGGATACGGAGCTTAACGCGCTTGAAAAGGGGCAGGCGGCGATCAAACTGCTCGCCGCCGCCGCGCCGCTTTTGGGACTGCTTGGCACCGTAGTCGGTATGATCGGCGCGTTTCAGACGATCACGCTATTTGGCGCGGGCGATCCGAAACTGATGGCGAGCAGTATATCGCTTGCGCTCGTTACCACTATGCAAGGGCTGATCGTCGCCGTGCCGCTTTTGTTTTTACACGGCTTTTTACGCTACAGAAGTCAAACGATCGGCGATCGGCTGGAAAGCGCCTGCGTATGAACGCGATTATCCGTTTTCTCGAGCAGGGCGGATTAGCGATGTGGTTGCTCGCCGTTCTCTGTTTAACGCTCTGGGCGCTCGTCTTTTGGCGCATATTTTTCAAGGCGAAAATTATGCCGCTTTTGAAAACGGTCGTGGTCGTCGCGCCGCTTTTAGGGCTTTTTGGGACGGTGATGGGAATGATCGAGGTATTTGAGGCGATCGCGCATTACGGCTCTAGCGAACCTAGGATCTTTGCCTCCGGAATCGCGCGCGCCACCTTTCCGACGATGGCGGGGCTTACGATCGGACTCATTGGGCTGTTTCTCTCCACAAAGTTTATCTATTCGCTTGGCGGCGCAACCCCCGTAACAAGGAGAAAACGATGAGAAAACGCAGAAACGAAGAGGACGCAAGCGTAGATATGACGCCGATGCTCGACATTGTTTTTATTATGCTGATCTTTTTTATCGTTACCGCTTCTTTCGTCAAAGAATCGGGCATTAGCGTTAATAGCCCTTCCGCCGCCACCGCGCAGGCGCAGGATAAGGCGAGCATTATGATCGCTATTAACGAAGCGGGCGAAATATGGATCGACGGGCGAATGACGGATATTCGGGCTTTAAGAGCCAACGTTACCCGTTTGAAGGCGTTAAATCCCGAAGGCGCGGTGATCATTCAAGCGGACGCGAACGCAAAAACCTACTTGCTTGTAGAGGCTATGGATCAGGCGCGTCAAGCCGGAGTTGAAAATGTATCGATTGCGGCTCGTCGTAAATAATCCGTTTCTAAAAGGCGCGATCGCCATCGCGCTTGGAACGGCGGTTTCTATTGTCGTTTTTTGGTTTATGGCTTTGGCGACGCAGTTTGCGCCGCGCGAGCGAAATAAGGACGGCTTCGACAAAATAATCGAGTTTGTCCGAGTCCGCGAAGAGCGCGAGATCGTCCCGCAAACCCGTCCGATCGTCCCGCCAAAACCAACCCCACCGCCTCCTGAAATCCCGATCGAAACCGATATAGGAGCGATCGACAATCAGGACGTACGAACGTTTACAATCGATACTTCCGCTCTGTCTATGAGCGGCGCGCCCGTCGCGGCGGGACGCGGAGTAGCCGAACGGGGATTGATTCCGATCTCGGGGTTAGCGCCAAACTACCCGCGAGCGGCGTTTATGAGAGGAATCGAAGGAAACGTCGAACTGGAGTTTGTGATCAACGAAAAGGGCGAGGTTACGGATATTGTCGTCGTCGCGTCGGCTAACGGCGATTACTTTGTCGAAACGGCGATCAGGGCGCTCTCTCGCTGGCGTTTCTCGCCAAAGATCGTAAATGGCAAACCCGCCCGACAGCTGGCTAGGCAAAGTTTTAATTTTAAGTTGGACCAATGAGAATAATCTGCTTTTTAACGTTTTTTACGATCTGCCTGAACGCCGCTTTTCCGCTCGAAGAGGCAAAAGAGCTACTCGACGCGGGACGCTACAAAGAGGCGTACGAACCGCTTAAACAGGCTATCGCGATGACCGAAAACCCGCCGATCGGCTGGAAGCGTATCTTGGCTTCGCTTTGCTTGGAGCTTAACAACACAAAAGAGGCGATCGAGGTCTATAGAGGCGTCGTGATCGACAAAGAGGCGAACGAGGGGGATTTTTTGGGGTTGTTTTACGCCTATTCGCTTTCGGGCGACGATAAAAAAGCGCTTGCGGTTTTGGTCGCGGCGCAGGAGGCGGGCAAACTGCATAAGGAGTCGAGCCTAACGCTTTTTTCGGGCGTATTGGCGCAGCGCGGCGGCGCGATGAGGGCGGCAAAAATTATGCGCCGCGCAATCGAAAGGGATAGGATCGCCAAAACCGCGCAAAATTACGAAAGGCTTTTTTATTTTTATCGTCAGGCGCGCGAATACAAGGAGGCTTTGCGCGCTATCGATCTGGCGGTCGGCGGCGAACCCAACGAACGCCTATACGCGCGATACGCCTATACCGCGTTTGAAGCGGGCGAGTTTGAAAAAGCGATCGAGGCGGCAAATAAAGCGATAGAACTCAACGCTCAAAACGCCTATGGTCTGCGTATTATAATCGGCGCGTCGGCGATCGAAATAAAGGATTACAAAATGGCGCGATCGGCGTTTGCCGAAGTCCTTAAATCGCCCAAGCACGCCAAGCAAGCGCGAAACTGGCTAAACTACCTTGACGAGCTAACAAAGACCTTTTAGGTAAGCCGCGCTTTGTATCCGCGCTGTTTTTGCGGCGCGCTTGCCGTCTTATCGCGTCTATAAACGCTCCAAATAGGGCGCGGGTTATACATAGCTTGGCGCGTCGTTTGCAAAAAGGATCAGATCGCCCGAGCGGGTTTCGTTTTGCAATATAGCCTCTAAACCGCGCTTGTCAAAAACCCGTTTGCGCTTGTCGCGATCGATACGCGAACATAGCAGATCGGCGTTTAACGCTCCCGTAATCAGCGCGAGATCAAAAACGTCGTTAATCTTTTCGGCAAGCGCGATATTGCTCTCTTCGTCGCTTTCCACAATACCCGGCGTTACTATAACCTTGCGTCCTTTCCATGAAGCGCACAGATCAATCGCGCCTAGCATACCCTCTAAATTGCCGTTGTAGCTGTCGTCTAAAATAAACTTATACGCGGTTTTGATCGGTTGCAAACGATGTTCAAAATTGGCTAATTTGCCTATCTCTTTAACGATCGCCTCTTCGCTAACTCCCAGCTCTTTTGCCGCCAAAAAAGCCAGCGATATATTCAGAGAGTTAAAACCTCCTAAAACGGGCGTTTGCAAATGAACTTTTCGATCGCCCAAAATCAAATCCCATCGCGTTCCTTCAAGATCGCTTTTAAGATTTTCTATTTGGGAATCTTTGAAAATTACGATCTTTTCGTTAGGCGCGGCGTTTGCGCTTTGATGAACTAAAGCCCGTATCATTCTGGGCGAAAATAACGCCTCTTTTTTAGCCTTTTGTATATTCTCTTCGCTCTTAAAATATTCGATATGCTGTTTGCCTACTTTGCCTATAATAGAATAGCGCGGCTCGATCATTTTCATAATCGTTAAAATATCGCCCGTTTCGCGCGCGCCCGCCTCGACGATATATATTTGCGCGTCGTCGGGCAGATTTTCATTGATATCTTTGGCGATTCCAAGATCGGTATTTACGTTGCCCGGGGTGGCATAGACCTTGTAACGCGATTTTAACAGGTTATAAAGAAAATGTTTTAGGCTAGTTTTACCATAGCTTGCCGTTAGCGCGATCACGATTAGATCTTTGCGCGAAAGCAGTTTGCGCGAAGCGAGTTTCTTAAAGCGCGATCGCAAGAAGTTTTCCAAGAGTTGCGAACAGAAAAGCGTTAAAACCAGAGCAGTTAAAATCCCGCCGCTAAAACTTTCGCCCCGCATAAAAAGCGTCGCTTCAAAAAGCGAAGCCGCAAAGATCAAAAGCGCGAAATATCGCTTTACCCGCGCCGTAACGACAAGTTTTTTATCCAGCTTGCGATACCACAAAAAAAGCGCGGGCAGATACGCAAAGTAGAAAAAAATCCAAAAATATACGCCCGTTTCATACGCGTTTAAGCCGTAAAAAAGCGCGATCGGCAAGACGAGATAGACGACGTTCCAGATCGGTTTCGTGTGGCGCAGAATCAGCCGATCAAAGCGATAGGAAAACCACTGAAGGTTGATAATCAGATACCAACCGAGCGCCAAAGCGAATAAAATTCGCGAGATCGGTTCAAAAATAGACGCGAAGGTTTGCAAAATTATTAGCCTTTTAGTAAAATCGTTGTTTTATATCAAAGCGGAGGTTAAGCGTTGGCGGCAACTACAAAAACTAAGCGCGAAATAGCGCCCGAACGCGAACGAGAAGTGCAACCCCCAAGAAAGTATCAAGTCTTGCTTCACAACGATCACTATACCACTTGGGAGTTTGTAATCGAGATTTTAGAGCGAATTTTTCACAAAAGCCAAGAAGAAGCGGAGAAGATCACCTACTTTGTCCATCATCGCGGCGTGGGCATTTGCGGCGAATACAGCCTTGAAGTCGCGCAGATGAAGGTTTTGCAGGTTCATTCTACGGCGAAGGCAAACGGCTATCCGCTAAAATGCTCTTTTAAAGAGGTTTGATGATAAGTAAATCGCTAAATAAGGTTATTATCGCCGCCGTGCGCGAGGCAAAACGCCGTCGCCACGAGTTTATCACCGTCGATCATCTCGCCTACGCGGCGCTGTTTGATTCCGCCGCGCAGAGGATTTTGGAGCGGTGCGGGGCAGATCTAAGCGCGTTAAAGGTCAATATCGACGCTTATCTCACTCGCGAGCTTGAAAGAGCGTCGGAAGGGGTAGAGCCTACGCAGACGATCGCCGTGCAAAAGGTTATGCAGACGATGTTAATGCATATCGAGGGCGCGGGCAGAGATGAAGCTGATCAGGGCGATCTGCTCGCCAGCATTTTTGAAGAGGGCAACAGCTACAGCGTCTATTTAATGCGTTTGCAGGGGATCGAGAGGATCAATATCCTAGACGAAATCAGCCAGATCGAGATAACCGTAGAGAACAAAACGCAGCCGCAGAACGATCCGAATAAACCGAAAACCTATTTGGAGCAATTCTGCTTGGAGCTTGTCGCGCTTGCCAAAAACGGCGCGATCGATCCGATCGTAGGGCGAAGCGACGAGATGACGCGATCGCTTCAAACGCTCTGCCGCCGCAAGAAAAACAATCCGATCTTAGTCGGCGATCCGGGCGTGGGCAAAACCGCGATCGCCGAAGGACTAGCGCGTCTTATCGCGGAAAAGAAAACGCCAAAAATGTTAGAAGGAGCGCGGATTTACGCCCTTGATATGGGCGCTTTGGTCGCGGGGACGAAGTATCGCGGCGACTTTGAAAAACGGCTAAAAGGGGTGATCGACGAGCTATCGACAAGCGACAAGGCGATCTTGTTTATCGACGAGATACATACGCTTATCGGCGCGGGTTCGGCCGGAGGCGGCGCGTTGGACGCGAGCAATATCCTAAAGCCCGCGCTGGCAAACGGAAATCTTCGCTGCATTGGCGCGACGACGCATAACGAGTTTCGGCAGTTTTTTGAAAAAGATCGCGCTTTGAGCCGTCGTTTTCAGAAGATTATCGTTAGCGAGCCTACCATAGAGGAGAGCGTGCAAATCCTGCGCGGGCTGAAAGCCAAATACGAGGAGCACCACAAGGCGCGTTATCCCGACGCGACGCTAAAAGCGGCGGTCGAGCTATCGGCAAAATACGTTAGCGATCGCTTCCTGCCCGATAAAGCCATCGACGCGATCGACGAAGCGGGCGCGGCGTTTCACCTTTTGAGCGATTCCAAAAAGCGATCGCTGGTAAGCGTCGCGGATATAGAGCGCGTCGTTTCCAAGATGATCGGCGCGCCGATCAAATCGAGCGCGGAGAACGAGAAGGATCGTCTGCGATCGCTAGAACTCGATCTGAAACATCAGGTTTTTGGGCAAGACAAGGCGATCGAAGCGCTTGTAAAAGCTATCAAGCGGTCGTTTGCGGGGCTTGGCTCGCCTAAACGCCCGATTGGGGTTTTTCTATTCGCGGGCCCTACGGGCGTAGGCAAAACGGAGGCGGCGCGTTGCCTCGCCTCCTCTTTGGACGTTCATTTTGCGCGTTTCGATATGAGCGAATATATGGAAAAACATAGCGTCAGCCGTCTGATCGGCGCCCCCCCGGGCTATGTGGGATTTGAACAGGCGGGTTTGCTAACCGAATGCGTCCGCAAAAATCCGCGATCAGTGATATTGTTGGACGAGATTGAAAAGGCGCACCCCGATCTGCTCAATATCCTTTTGCAGGTTATGGACGCGGCGAAACTAACCGACAACAACGGCGCGGAGGCGGACTTTCGCCATACGATCTTAATTATGACGAGCAATTTAGGCGCAAGCGAGTCGGGAGTGGCGGGATTTGGTTCTAGCGCGTCTGGACGGACGGAAGAGGCGATCAAGGCCTTTTTTGCGCCGGAGTTTAGAAACCGCCTCGATACGATCGCCTATTTCGCGCCGCTAAGCCAAGAAACGATGGAGTTTGTCGTCGATAAGTTTATCGGCGAGCTTATCGCGCAGTTAGCCGAGCGCAAGGTAACGATCGAGCTGACGAACGCGGCAAAACGTTACCTTGCCCAAAAGGGTTACGATAAGAGTATGGGCGCAAGACCGCTTGGCATTGTGATCCAAAGCGAGATCAAAGACAAAATCGCCGACGAGCTTCTATTCGGCGCTTTGGCAAAAGGCGGCAAGGTAGCGATCGATTACGCGAAAAACGAGCTTGCCTTCTCTTACAAAGCGAGGGATAACGAGCGAAAAGACGCGCTAACCGATTGAAGCTGATTCATATCCGTCCAAAAATCTATCTTTTGGACGAAAGCGGCGATTTTCCCGACCCAAACGAACAGGATTTTGGCGATCTAGTCGCCGTAGGAGGCGAACTTTCGCCCGATCGAATCTTAAAGGCTTTTCGATTGGGCGCGTTCGCTTGGTATATCGAACGCGGAGCGCCGCATTGGTATTCGCCGCGTATTCGTATGATTTTGGAGCCGTCGCGGTTTCATATATCTAAGAGTTTGGCGCGGACGATTAAAAGCGGGCGCTACGAAATTAGACGCGACTACGCTTTTAAGAACGTTATGCTTTCCTGCGCGAAAATAGAGCGAAAACGCGAAATGGGAACTTGGATCAAACAGGCTTTTATAGACGCCTATTGCGAACTGCATAAATTGGGTTTCGCGCGCTCCGTCGAAAGCTATAAAGACGGAGAACTTGTCGGCGGGCTTTACGGCATACAGATCGGGCGCGTTTTCAGCGGAGAATCTATGTTTGCTTTCGCGCCGGATTCTTCCAAAACGGCGCTTGCGCATTTATGCTCCGTTCAGCCCTTCGGCGCGGTAGATATGATCGACTGCCAAACGCCGAGCGATCATTTAGCCTCGCTTGGCGGCGTAAATATTTCTCGCAAAGAGTATTTAGCGCGGCTAAAAGAGGCTTTATTATGTTAGATAAGGTTTATCGCGCGGGATTGTCGAAGGCGTAGCGGATATAGGGGCGAAAAATACTAAATTCAAGGCGGCTTTCCAAAAAAACGCGAAATTAGCTTCGATCGAGAGAACAAAAGCGCGAGGTTTCGCGGTTTGCGAGCGGCAAAGCCTCGTTAGCGTAAAATCTCAATCCTATTCAAAAAACAGGATTTTACAAAAGATGATCACCGTAATCAAACGCGACGGGCGGCGCGAAGCCCTTGAAATCGCAAAAATCCAAAAATTCACCGCCGATAGCGTGGCGGAGCTAAACAACGTCGATCAATCCGAGTTAGAGTTGGACGCGAAGCTACAGTTTAGAGACGGGATCAGCACGGCGGATATTCAACAGACGCTTATCCACACGGCGGCGGACAAGATCGACGTGGATCGCCCCGATTGGACGTTCGTCGCGGCTAGGCTCTTTATTTACGACCTCTATCATAGAGTGGGCAAGGCGACGCTCGGAATCAAGGGCAAGGCGTATCAACCGCTTAGACGATACTTCGAGGTGGGCGAACGCGAGGGGCGTATTCTAAAAGGGTTGGGCGCGAAATACGACCTAGACGACCTTGATCGCTATATTAAACCCGAACGCGACTATCAATTTACGTATCTTGGGATCAAAACTCTTTACGATCGCTACCTGATCAAAAACCGCGACAACGAACCGATCGAGCTACCGCAACAGATGTTTATGGCGGTGTCGATGTTTTTGGCGCAAAACGAGAGCGATCGGCAGAGTTGGGCAAAGAAGTTTTACGACGTTTTGTCTAAGTTTGAGGTAATGACCGCCACGCCGACTCTTAGCAACGCCCGCACGCCGCGCCATCAGTTATCCTCGTGCTTTGTGGGCAGTACGCCTGATAATATCGAGGGCATTTTTGATAGTTTCAAAGAGATGGCGCTACTATCAAAATACGGCGGCGGCGTTGGCTGGGACTGGTCTAAGGTGCGATCGGGCGGCAGTTTTATCGACGGACACAAAAACGCGGCGGGCGGCGTGGTGCCGTTCTTGAAAATCACAAACGATCTTGCCGTCGCGGTCGATCAGCTTGGCACGCGAAAAGGCGCGATCGCCGTTTATATCGAACCTTGGCATAAGGATATTTTAGACTTTTTAGATTTGCGTAAAAATAGCGGCGAGGAGCGGCGCAGAACGCACGATATTTTCCCCGCTTTATGGATATGCGATCTGTTTATGAAACGGATCGAAAACGACGGAGATTGGGCGTTATTCGACCCTTTCAACGCGCCGGATCTGACCGATCTGCACGGCGAAGAGTTTGAGCGCGCATACGAATCATACGAAGCCGATCAGGATATTCCGCGCATTTACATAAAAGCGAAAGATCTGTGGAAAAAGATTCTGCTTAGTTATTTTGAAACGGGAATGCCGTTTTTATGCTTCAAAGATACGGCGAATGCAAGCAACCCAAACGGACATATAGGAATGATCCGAAGCTCCAATCTATGCACGGAGATTTTTCAAAATACCGCGCCGAACGGATACGTCGCAAGAATTATCTTCGACGACGGCGGATACGACGAGCATTTAGAAGAGGATACGATCATAACCGACGCCGGAATAAAAAAGCCGGCTAACAAAATTAGCTCGTTAGATTCTTTGCAAGGGCGCAGAGTTTACGCGGTTGAAAAATTTGCTAGAAACGGGCTAACGGCGGTATGCAATTTGGCTAGTATCAACCTTTCTCGGATCAACTCCAAAGAGGATATAGAGCGAGTAACGCCGATCGCCGTTCGTATGTTAGACAACGTGATCGATCTGAACTTTTATCCGTTATCTAAAGTTAAAGCGACAAATCTTAAAACGAGAGCGATCGGACTTGGCGTAATGGGCGAAACGGAGTTTTTGGCTACGCGCCAGATCGAATGGGGAAGCGACGAGCATCTGAGAAAAATCGACGAAATTATGGAAACGATCAGCTTTAACGCTATTAGCGCGTCAAGCGATCTCGCCGTAGAAAAAGGCGCGTATGAAAACTATGAAGGCAGCAAGTGGTCGCAGGGCGTTATGCCAATCGACCTCGCCAATAAAGAGGCGATAAAACTTGTCGATCGCGGCGGGCTTTTCGGGCTTATATATAATTGGGACGAACTGCGCGCAAAAGTAAAAAAACAAAAGATAAGAAACGGACATCTTTTAGCGATCGCGCCTACAAGCTCTATCTCGATTTTGATCGGCACTACGCAGGCGATCGAACCTATCTATAAACGTAAATGGTTTGAAGAGAATCTTAGCGGTATGATCGCCGCCGTCGCTCCAAAACTTTCGCCTGAAAATTGGCGTTATTATATTCCTGCTTACGAGTTGGATCAAACGCTTTTAATCAAAGCCGCCGCGATCCGCCAGAAATGGATCGATCAAGGGCAGAGCCTCAACCTCTTTTTCAAGATCGGCGAAACGACGGGAAAGAGCCTAAGCGAGGTTTATCATTTGGCGTGGAAATTGGGGCTTAAATCGACATATTATTTGCGAAGCGAAAGCCCGCAAATGAAAGAAGAAACGCCTAAACCCGTCGATCGCAGTATTGAATGCGACGGCTGCCAATAATCAATGTTTATCCCTATGCGAAACATAAACCTTCAAAATGGCATAGCGCGTTAAAATGTTTTATGAACTTATAGCCGCAAAACGCGATCAATGGTTTGAGCAAAGCGACTGCCCCGTCAAGGATATGATCGCCTATATCGAAAAAAAAGGATATATGCGAGACGCGCAAATCGGCGCGATCAAAACATACTTATTTCTAAAGATCGCCCACGAAAATAAACCGTTATGGCAATTATTCGTCGAAGGCAGATTTAATTCTTTAAATATCGACGATTTGGAATTGAACGTAACCGCAAGAGCGTTCATGGGCGTAAATCCAGCGGCTGCGGCGTTAATGGAATACGCGCGTTTGCGCGACAAAAACGGCAAACAGCTGTCGCCAGAACTAGAAAGTTTTATAAAAACTAACGCGAACAAAATCGATTACGAAAGCGCCTTTAGCGCCATTTTTTATAACGCGCGCTACTCCGATTATATATACAGCTTGCCAATGGGCGCGGGCAAAACCTATTTGATGGCGGCGTTTATTTACTTAGATCTTCACTTCGCGCAAAACGAGCCGAACAATAAAGCCTTCGCGCATAATTTTATTATTTTCGCTCCGTCAGGACTTAAATCTTCGATCGTTCCCAGCCTTAAAACGATCGAGCGCTTCGACCCCTCTTGGATCATAGCCGAGCCAGCGGCAAGCGAGCTAAAAAAATTGATTAAATTTGAAATACTCGACGAGCCGCGATCGCAAAATAAAAACAATCGCGCAAAAAATCCAAACGCGCAAAAAATCAATTCATATCAGCCTCTAAACGATTTAATTGGTTTAATCGCGATCGTAAATGCCGAAAAGGTAATTTTGGATCGAATCGATGCGCTAGGCGTTCATAACGACAGCCCTGAAGACGAACGAGACAAACAAGCAAACGAGTTAAGAAATATCATAGGCAAAATTCCAAATTTGGCGATCTATATCGACGAGGTTCATCACGCGGCGGACGACGATATTAAACTTCGCAAGGTCGTTACGCAATGGACAAAAAAAAGCGGCTTTAATTCCGTTATAGGTTTTTCTGGAACGCCGTATCTCGAAAAAGCCGAAAGCGCGACGATCGCGGAACGATTTGTTATTAAGAATACTGAATTAACAAACGTCGCGTATTATTATCCGCTGATCGACGGAATAAACAATTTTCTAAAAACCCCGCGAGTAAAAAGATCGTCAAACGAAGATAGTTTATCGATCGTAGAAAACGGCATACGAGATTTTTTAGATCAATACAAAGAGACGATATACGGCAATCAAACTACGGCAAAATTAGCTATTTATTGCGGAACAATAGAAAACCTAGAAGAGACGATCTATCCAAAAGCGGCGCAAATTGTCGAGGAGTACGGGTTAAATCCTGCGGAGGTTATACTTAAATATCACAGAGGCAACAAAAACTATAACGTTACAAAAGAGGCGCAAACCGAGTTTGCCTCTCTCGATCTGCCAATATCTAAAAAGCGAATAATACTGCTAGTACAAATCGGCAAAGAAGGTTGGGATTGCAGAAGTTTAAGCGGCGTTATCCTTTCGCAAAAAGGAGATTGCCCGACCAATATGGTTTTGCAAACAGCCTGCCGTTGTTTGCGTCAGGTCGATAAAAACAAAACGGAAACAGCGCTAATCTGGTTAAATAAATTCAATGAGGAAACGCTTAACAAACAGCTAAAAAGTCAACAAAACACCGATCTTAACGCCTTTGAAACCGCCGCAAATAAAAAATATATAAAGATAATTAACCGTTATTCAAGAATCGATCATTTGAGACTTCCGCCGATTGATTTTTACCAACTGCGCGTCAAATACGATACGATCGTCATAGAAAAAGCGGAAAATCCAAAAGAGGCGATCGCGAAATCCGTCAAAGGAGAAAGACGCGAGTCCATTATAGAAACAAAAATACTTGGCGACGATCGCGCTATCGACATAGCAATAGATAAAGAATTTGGCGACGAGTTCGCGGATTTTAATAGGTGGCTATATCTGATTGCAAAAGAGAGTTTTGGTTTTATAACAATGAACGCGCTTAATCCATATTTGGATACGCTTCGCGCCGTTTATAACGAGATTGTTTATACTAAAGACGGACGCGCTTTATATAGCGCCAAATACGATCAGGGGCTTATACGGTCGAATATCAGAAAAGCCTTTTACGATAAACGCGACGTAACCACGAAAGACGAGATCGTACCGCAAGAGGCGCGATTGTTAAAAATTGAAAAACTATTTTCGCCTATCGAGACGACGGACGTTTCAAAATATCGCCCCGATCAATCGATCGCCGAAAAAATACGCAAATTAGACGACAACGAAATTGATCCGCTAAATAAAAAAGTGTTGAAAATGATCGAAGATTTGGAGGCTATGGGTCAAAAGGTCGCCGCAAACGCCCTACGCGAAACAAACAAAGATATAGACGAGCGCCATTATACTTATCACTATCTTTCTTATTTTTTTGCGAGCGCGTTAGAGAGCGATTTTTTTGACAAAGCGCTTACTATTGTTCGCAATCGCGGTCTTGAAATTTATTATAACGGCGATCGCGAGCTGACAGAGTTTAAGATCGCCTGCCATAAACAAACAAAAAAAGGCTGGCAATATATTGGAGAATATACGCCCGATTTTCTGATTATCAAACGCAAAGACGATAAAATTTACAAGGTTATTATCGTAGAAACCAAAGGCGCTATATACGCCGATAAATTCAAAGATAAACTCGATTTTATGCGTACGGCTTTCAAACGCAAAAACAATGAAAAATTCAAATACGATCGTTTCGATTTTCTCTATCTGGAAGATAGCGAACCGATTGATCAAAGAATAATCAAAACTATCAATGCGATAGAAAACTTTTAAGGATTAGCAAATGGCGATCAGATATATTCCGTACTATCCCGATACGATCGAAGGGCAAGCGATCTTAGATAATTTCGCGCGGACGCGCAGGACGTTAAAATACCGCGATAACGATAAAGTTATCGAGCGCGTTAAACGCGGAGCGCCGCTTTACGAAATGGAGAAAATCGAAACCGTAGGCGACAACAAAGACGGAAATATGGTTATTCGCGGCGAATGTCTATCCGCCTGCGCTTACTTAAAAGATCGCGGAATTAAAGTTGATCTGGTATATATTGATCCGCCTTTTGCCAGCGGAGCGGACTACGCAAAAAAAATTTATGTCCGTCGAAACCCGCAATTAGCCGAAGCGATCGCAAAAGCGGAAGAGGAGTTGCCAAACGACGAATTGCAAAACTTTGAAGAAAAAATGTACGGCGATATATGGGATAAAGAGCGATACTTAAACTGGATGTATGAAAATCTGTTTGCCATCAAAAGCGTAATGAGCGAAACGGCTTCAATATACGTTCATCTTGACTGGCATATCGGACACTATGTAAAAATTCTAATGGACGAAATTTTTGGCGAGGATAATTTTAGAAATGAAATAATATGGCATTACTCAACGCTAGGAAGACCTGACGATAGATTTGCGTTAAAGCATGATACGATATTTCTTTACGGAAAAACAGATGAAACCTTTTTTAATAAAGAAGGCGCCACTATGCAGTATTCAGAAGAATATATTAAATCACATTTTAGGGACGTTGATAAAAATGGAAACGTATGCAGAAAGCGATTTGATGCAGGGAAATGGAGAATTTATTATCCTGACGACGGAATGATACCAAATGATGTTTGGAATATACCTTACGAAAACTCTATGTCAAAAGAAAGAGTTGATTATGCGACGCAAAAACCAGAGGCGCTATTAGAACGTATAATCAAAGCAAGCTCTAATGAAAATATGATTGTGGCGGACTTTTTTGGCGGTAGCGGCGTTACGGCGGCGGTCGCCGCAAAGTTAGGACGCAAATTTATCCATTGCGATATTGGCATAAACAGCGTTCAAACAGCGCGCGATCGCCTTATCGCCAATAACGCCGCGTTTGATATGTTGGAGATAAAAGACGGCGTTAGTTTTTACCGTAATCCAGTTCAAACAATGGAGAAATTAAAAACGCTTATAACGGGGCTTAGAAACGAAGATTCGCTCGATAAGTTTTGGGAGGGCGCGATAGACGGCAGCAAAGAAGGAACAATCCCCGTTTATATCCCCAATCTGCTTGATAGCGGCGCTAAACTTTTAGACCTCGCGCTAATGAACAGAATTATAAGAGAGGCAATGCCCGATCTGCCAGACGATACAAAAAAAGTCGTCGTCTATTATATCGACGCGATCGATCTGAAAGAGATCAACGATTTTATAAAAGAGTATAACGATACGCTGATCGAAATTGAATTGCGCGATCTTAAAGAGCTATTGGACGAAGTAGTCGCCGAAGATTACGCCGAATATACGATCGGCGAAATAAAAAACGACTTATTCAGCGGCTGGCGCGTAAAAATAAATAAGTTTATAAGCGATCGCGTTAATCGTAAAATAGACGAATATAATGAAAAACTATTCAACTCGCCTAACCGTATCCTCATTGGCGAAAGCGGTTTAGAAACAATCGAGTTTCTTTCGCTTGATTGCTCGTCGGATAGCGGCGTTTGGCATAGCGACGAGGAAATAAAAATAGACAAGTTTGGATACGCGATTAAAAACGGCGTAAAAACAAAAGATTTCTGGGACGGCGCGATATGTAGCGAAAAAAAACCGCTACGCTTAAAAATTCGCAACATTTGCGGCGACGAAAACGTTTATAAATTGTGCGACTAAAACGGCTTTTGACCGCAAATGGGATATAGAGTTTGCGAAATAGCGTTAGAGCGTCCAAAAAAAGCGGCGCGGGCGTTAATGGACGCGCTTAAAATCGATCGCGCCAAAGCGCAACGGCTAATCGACAAAGGCAGAGTCAAACTAAACGGCGAAAAACTATCGATCAAAACGGAGGTCGAAGGCATTTTGAGCGCGTTGGTTTTTGAAGCGAACGCGAGCGGCTTAAAGCCCTTTTTCGTTACGCCCGATTTCGCCGTTTTTGAAAAGCCGTCGGGCGTTTTGTCGCACCCAAACGGGTTTGATTGCAAATCGACTTTGCTCGACGACGCGAGATCGATCTTTGGCGAAGAAGCGCAACTATGCCACCGTCTGGATCGAGAAACAAGCGGGCTTGTCGTCGTTTCGCGCAAGAAAAAAGCCGAAGCCGCGATCAAAGATCTTTTCGCTTCGCGTTTAGCGAAAAAAACCTATCTGGCTTTCGTCAAAGGCGCGATCGACAAAGAACGGCTAATCGACGCGCCGATCGTCGCGGGAAGTAGCGAGCGCAACGGCAAATTAGGTCTGCCGAAGGTGATCGGCGCGGTTAGTTTTTCGCGGGGCAAAGAGGCGAGAACGGCGATCGAGGCGTTAGAATACTTTGCCGATCTTGACGCGACGCTAATCAAAGCGCTTCCGATCGGCGGTAGAACTCACCAAATCCGTATTCATCTAGCGTATATCGATCGCCCGATTTTGGGCGATCCTCTTTACGGCGGCGGCGTTGAAACGGCGCGCTCTTGGCTCGATCGAACGCTTAAGCGCGAGGAACGCATAGCCAAAGTCGGCGCCGATCGTCTGATGTTACACGCCGATTCAATTGATTTTTTCTATCAGTCGCGCTTTTTTATTAAAAGTCGCGCCGATTTTGGCAAAACCGAGTTATTAGCCGCAACCTCGCTATCTTAATCGCTTAAAATTGTTTCTATAACGAACGCGATTTCGTCGTCGCTTAACGCGCTGTGGCAGGGCAGGGAGAGTTCGGAGCGGTAAAACGCTTCGCTTTGCGGCAGAAAGCGTTCGCCAAAGCGTTTAATATAGTACGAGTGGCTATAAACGGGTTTATAATGAACCTGAACGCCGATATTTTTTTCGCGCATTTTATTAAAGAGTTTTGTCTTGTCGATCGCGCTATCTAATAAAATCGGATATAGATGACGGCTATGCGTTTTCTGTCGCGTCTTTGTCGGGGTTTTCAGCGGCGTAATACGATCGCTATTCGCAAACGCCCGATCGTAAAGCGTAGCGATCTCTTCGCGCCGTTTTATCGTTTTGTCTATTCGCTTTAACTGCGAAACGCCAAGCGCGCAGTTTAGATCGCTAACGCGGTAATTAAAACCAAGCGCGATCATATCCTGTTCCCACAGATCGCCCCGCGCAATTCCGTGCGATCGTAAAAGCCGCGCTTTTTTCGCAAGTTCCGCGTCGCTCGTTACGATCGCCCCGCCTTCGCCCGTCGTGATCGGCTTGACGGGGTGAAAGCTAAAAACGCCCATAGCGCCAAACGTCCCCGCGCTCTTATTCGCCGCGTCAAAACTGCCCAGAGCGTGCGCCGCGTCCTCGATAACGATCAGATTGCGCCGCGCCGCGACCGCGCCGATCGCCTCCATATCGCAAAGGCTTCCCGCGTAATGCACGGGCGCGATCGCTTTGGTTTTAGGCGTAATCAGCGCTTCGATCGCGTTTATATCGATTAGCCCGCTTGCAAAATCGACGTCGGCGAAAACGCTCGCGCCGCCGCAATAGATCGCGGCGTTTGCCGTAGCCGCAAAGGTGATCGCGGGAACGATAACCTCGTCGTTCGCGCCCAAACCAGCCGCCAAATAGGAGATATGCAAAGCGGCGGTGGCGCTATTAACCGCGATCGCGTATTTCGCGCCCGTATATTCGCAAAGGGCGTTTTCAAAAGCCTCTACCGCCGCGCCTTGCGTCAAAACGCCGCTTTTTAGCGCCCTGACAACCGCCTCTATATCGCCTTCGTCTATTATCTGCGAGCTATAACGATCCAAACGCAACGAGCGCCGCCGATCAAACTATCGCTAAAAACCGATTACGCGATGCTCTACGGGAACGCCGTTTTTGCGCTCCTCGTCTATAAGCGCTAGAGCGTCGTCGTCGATCGTTCCTTGCAAAACGTAGATATATCTTATGTCGTCCTGCCAGTAGTCGCCGCGTTTGAAAAACTCTTGGCAGTCCGCGATAAAAAGCCTAATTTCGACTACGGAAACCTCGCCTATATTTTTGGAGCAGTGGATTAAGCAGAGTTCGTTTGCGCGGGTAGCGATCAGATGCACCGCGTCGCTATCGCGCATATGAACGTCGCGGTAGGCTATATCGTAGTTAAGCCGTTCAAACGCCCCCGCTACGATTTTGGCGTATTCCGCGCCCTTTATCTCGCTCGATAAAGGCGTTTTGCCGGAAGGTTTTTCTTTATCGGATTTATCTTTTTGTTTTAATTCGTCAAGAAGGCGCAAATCGCGCTCCCGCATGCGCTCCTCGTAAAGCCGCCTCTGTTCTTCGGCTTTTTTGGCGTCGTCTTCCAAGCGTTTTTTTTCGATCTTGGCTTTGATCTTCATATAGAAAAAATAGACGAGATATAGCGCGATCGCAATAAACGCGCCCGTTACGCCCTCTTCAAAAATACCCGTCGCTTCGGCGCCAAAACCGATGGCAAGAATAGCGGCGATCACTCCCCAAACAGAAACTTTCCCGCCTTTTTCTTGTCTGTTTTTCGCGTATTTCTCGCGCGTTTTGTCGCCCATATCGCTCCTTATTGCGTTAATTATATCGCAAACTCGATCAGAAAGCTCCGCCTCCCACAAACGTAAGAAATTCAAGGCGATCGCCCTCTTTAAGCGCGGTCTTCGCCCACTCCTCCCGTTTGAGTATCGCCGCGTTTAGAGCGCACGCGGCGATATGCTTATCGATATTAAGGCGATCGACGACGTTTTTGACGCTTTCGCCCTCTTTAATCTCGCTTTTTTGCCCGTTAATATCGATTGTCATCTGTTAAAAGCGTAGCGAACGCCTACGCTAGCCCCCGTTTCGCCGTCGCGCCAGTATTCGTCGCCGTAGCGCTTTTCTAGCCGCTGCCAAAAGCGATGGCGGTAAAAGACGCAAAGACTAACGCTTAAACTTTCGCCAATCAACGTTCGTTCAACCCCCGCGCCGATCGACAAAGAGAGATTATCGGGCGCGATTCCGTCTTTGAAATCTTCGTAGCCCGCGCCCGCCGCCGCCTGCAAGTAGGGCGTGAAAGAGGCGATCGAAGCGTTTTGAAAACGAACGCCCGCAAAGGCTGAAAGCTCCGCGAAATCGTCAATCATACCCAGCCTGCCGCCGTAGTAAATATCGCCGCCGCCGAGCAAGCCAATCTCGATATTGGGCGCGGTTTCGTCGCTTTTTTCGCTAAAAGAGTGCGAGTCGCCGTTCGCCGTTTCGTAGCGCGAACCGACCTTGATCAAATCGCCGTTGTTTTTGGTTTTGATCTCTATCTTGCGATCACGTCGAAAAACGTCGAAACTCGCGCCCGCAAAGAGGTTAAAGCTCTTTTCGCCGTCGATCGCGTTTTGATCGATTCTACGATAGACGCGCCTAATGACCAGCGCGTTTGGATCGCTTGGCTTTTGGCTTGCCGAAGGCGGCGTCGCGCTCTGATACTCGCGCCGAATAATCCGCCCTTCGTTTGCGACAAGCGCTTCAAATAGAAGCGAAACAAGCAAAACCGCCCTGATCATCGCTCTCGCTTTTTGTTTTACTGGCAATTATAAAGCAAAATAGGTTCCATATCTCTTGCGCCGCCTCGTTCCGGTCGTTTCCGCTTAGCTTTTCGCAAAGCGGCGGCGGGTTTTAACTTTTTGGATCGGCATTTTGCGTTAACGGCGCTATAATTAAAAAATCGCGGGATTCGGCTTAAATGGAACGATTTTTGTTTGCGGTTCAAAATTCTAAACGAAAGGCGAGCCTTGAAACGACTGTTAGCGCCGATACTAACTCTTATTTTATGCGGCTGCCAAGTCGAGAAGGACGCTATTGAAGCTCAAAGCCAGATTTTCGCCCCTCAGACGACAAGCGGCGCGATACTAATAGCGTCGATCTTTCCGCGAACGCCTATGATCGCCGAGGGCGGCTCGATCGTCCTGACGGCGGTCGTAACCGACGGCGCGGGAACGGTTTTAGAATCGACGCAAACCGATCCCGTTTCCGTCAAATGGGTTAGCTCCAATCCGTCGATCGTCTCCGTCGATGAAAAGGGCGCGCTTTTTGGCAAAAAATTAGGAAGCGCGATCGTTACGGCTACCGCGTTCAAAAGCGGCGAAACTAGCGCCCAATATAACGTGATCGTTAATGTCGTCAAACGAAACTCGATCGACGTATCCGAGTTATTCTTTAACCCTATGCAGGCTTACGTCGATATGAACGTAGAGCGCGTTTTTAGGCTTAGCGCGGTCGATCACGCGGGAACGGCTACATCTCTTTCCGAAGGCGCTATCGAGCTTGTTTCCAGCAATGAAAACGTTTTA
Source organism: Helicobacteraceae bacterium (assembly GCA_031275395.1). Taxonomy (GTDB): domain Bacteria; phylum Campylobacterota; class Campylobacteria; order Campylobacterales; family SZUA-545; genus JAIRNH01. The sequence goes on from JAISOU010000013.1 coordinate 45,106, forward strand.
ATTACGCCGACCGAGATCAACCTAACGGCTACGGGCGCCGCGGTCGAGGTCAAAGTCAAAGGTCTGCAAAAGGGCTTTAGCTTTATCACGCCTTACTATACGTTGCGCAGTAAAGACGAAAGTCAAACGGTGAGAATCACGGGAACGCCGCTTGTCGTTCAGGTCAAAGATTCCGTAGAAACGAGTTTGCCGCTTTGGAATAACTTTGACGGCGGCGGCTACCTGTCGATCGCGGTCGGCGAGATCGGCGGCTACAAAAATATCTACGCTACGCATTACGACAAGACGACAAAAGGATTTTTATTTAGCAATTTCTATAGCTCGTGGGATCATTCGACGATTGCTGGCGGCGAAAATACGACCGTCGATGCGGGTCGATCGGGCGGGATCGTCCTTTCGCCCTTTGATAGTAATCTAAACCTGCCGATCGCGATCGCGCTTAAAGATAAACGCCCCGTCCTTTACTATCGGCAAACGATAAACGGCGGTTGGCGCGAAACGCCTATACGCGAAAGCTCCGAAGCCGATCTGATCGACTCCAATATAACTTACGGCGACGGCGCGCGCCTTATGAGCCTAACCGCTTTTAGAGCGCCCGAAGGAAGTTCCGCCGAAAACCGATTGCATATCGCCTATTACGATCCGCTTGATTCAAAAGTTTGTCTAGCCTCTTACTCCTCGCCGTCAACGCAGGTTGCGAATAGTTACAAATGCTTAAACGTCGAGGGAAACGCTTCCGTGCATAGCGTCTCGATAGCGCATAACCGCGTTACGGGCGAACCCCGAATGGTTTATGGCAATTCCAGACATAGCTATATCGCCGCCGACGGCAACGAAACCAACGTAAGCGAAGCGCTCTACTACGTTTCGCGCCAAAACGGCGATCTATACCGCGAAGAGTTGCCGATCGACGGCAACGCGGGCTTCGCTTCGATCGCGCTTGATCGCAACAACAAGCCCTTTATCGCGCTCAAAGAGGGAAAATACGTTCGCGTTTATAGCCGCGAAGCCGACGAGTCTACTTTCAAATGGGAGCGCGATCCCGTTAGCGGGGTCGATCCAATTCAGGGCGAGATCGCAAGCGTTAGTTTCGCCTTAGACGGCTACAACGAACCGCGGGCGGGCTTCGCGGCGATCGCGGGCAACGGGCTAAAGATTCGCTACGCCAGAAAACCGCCGTTTAGAAATCTCGGTTCGCGTTGGGTAGTAGAAGATCCCGGGCAAAACGTCGCGGGAGATCAGGGATCGTATAGCGCGATCGCCGTCGATAGCGCAAACCGCGCCCATTTGGTTTATAGCGTCGAAGATAAAAAGTGGTTTAACTATTGGGCGGAGCCAAACTTTTTCGACTACCGCAACTTTCCGAGCGCCGCCTATTCGGGCGCGGATTTAATCAAATGAGGAAATTAGAATGAAAACGACCTTTTTAGCGTTATCGTTTCTTTTTGCCGCGATTATGCTTTCGTGCGACGCGCAGAGCTTAACGCAATCCGGCGAAGTTCGCCAAAGCGCTTCCGACGCGGTAGAAAAGCAGGTAACGCTTGCGGTGGGCGAGCATAAAGATATAGAGCTTCCCGTCGCGGCGGATCCTACCTACGCGATTAGCTCCGCTACGGAGTCGCGGATAGGCGACGAGGTTAATTTGACAAACTCCAAAAACGTCAATTATCAAATCGCCAATATCGGAGGCGCCGCCCGCCCCGTTTTGCGGCTAGTCGGCGCGTATCCGGGCAAAGAAGCCGTCGTCGCGCAGGCGGTCGATCGCGCGGTTGGGCGCGTTTCAACCCTGCGCGCGATCGTTACGGTAACGCCCGGAAGCGGCAACAACGACGAGATCGGCGGCTCTCCGTGCGTTCCGCCGGATTGCGGCGGGGGAGGCGTGAATCCGCCGAATCCGCCGGGCGGCGGCGGCGATATAGGAGACGGACCGATACAAGATCCCGACGCGTGCATAACGGGAGGGCGTTTTTACTACGTCGACGATAACTATCAGGACGTAGAGGGCAAATTCGGCGGCGATTTCGCGGCGTATATTCGATCGTTGATGTCGGGCAACGTTGATTCTAATATTCGCTTATATTATCCGATCGTCGCGCGTAGCGGGACGATCGCGTACGCCAATTTGGGCAGGTATTACGCGAATCTACCCGATCCGCCTATTACGGTCGAGTTCGATCTGCAACTAGGGCAACATCTTTTCGGATTGACGCAGAGATATTTTTACGTCGAATCCAACGGCTACTGCCTGCGCGGCGCGATCCCCGGTTCGTTTATGACGCCGCCCGAGAAAAGCTTGACGTGGGTAGCGCAGTAGGAAGGCAAATCAAACCTAAAAAAAGGAGGTAAGATAAAAAGTTTTGTTTTATTCGGCAAAAACGTTTCAGAAAAATTAAAAATCGTCGATCTTAACAGATCGCTATGCAAACCGAATTCTATTAAAAGCGTTCGGCGCGCAAAGAAATTAAGGAGGACACAACAATGAGTATACGTTCAAAGTTTATTGCGATCGCAATAGCTTTAGCGCTACCGCTTGGTTTGTGGGCTAACCATGTAATTAAGGTTAATCCAGACCAATGGCAACTTATCGGCATTACGGGCTATTACGCCGTCTCCGGCGAAGGAACGGCGGGAGAGAGCGCCGACTTAAAAAATCAACAGGTCATTATCGATCTGGCGGACGCTAATGATAATATCTCGTGGGACGCGAACACGTCCGCGCGCGATCTTAACAGCGAGAGCGCGACCGCGATCGCGGGGACCGCTTGGAACGATCATTTCGTCAAGGAACAAGACGTTAGCGGCGTTACTTACTACAACAGGCCGTCACCGACGGGGAATGGTAACGAGTTTCTTGGCTTGCCCTATCACTCGATTGTGGGCTTGCGGACGCTTGACGTCAGAACGTTGCAAAAAGCGGCGATCAGCTTTAACCGCCCAACCGCTCCCGCCGCAACCAACGGCAAAGATTACGGCGCTTCGATGATCGCTATGTATGTCGTTTCGCCTCTTTCAAGCGGCGAACCGGATACGATGATCGTCTTTGCGGGAAACCTGATCAACAGGACTTTTAAGATCACGTTTAAGGCGGGCAAGGGCGATAAATGGACGTTTAGCGGGGACGATCGCGACAAAGTCTATCAAGGCAAGTTTAGCTACAGCGCGACCTACGACAATCCGCTAAAACTTGGCGCGGGGCTAACGGAGATACTCCCGGGTTCGGATACGGCGGGATCGCAAAGCGGCTATAAGAGCTTTGCCAACACGATCAACTTGGAAGCAAACACTACTATCGCCGAAAAATATAGCGCGATTACCAACAACAACTTTCACGCGCTAGAGGGTAACTTCACCGCTTACCAATACGACGCGGCGGAGAGCCTTTGGAAAATCGCCACGATTAAAGACGCGAAAGGCGGAAGGGGCGCGCAAGCGTTGTTGGATCGGACGCGCGATATTAACGAATCGGGTTCCAAAGATTCTGACAACAAGGTGCAAAACAGCGTAACGGGCGACTTTAAACGCTGGACAAAAGGCTACGGCTATTGGGTGAGAATCTGGGACGACGGAAACGCGGGCAACACGCATTCGAAGGCTCCGGACGGTCAGGTCGGTATTTTGGCAAACGACCAGATCGACGGTTCGGGCGACTACAACGGGCTTGTTAGAGCCGGTTGGAACCTGTTAGCTTTCCCCGACGGCGTTTTACGCTATACGGCAAGCGGGTTTGAGATTCCTAGCGGCACCAGTGTAAACGTCTTTAGTCCTTTTGGCGATCAAAACGTTACTTTCTCCGGCGGTTGCACGCAATTTAATCTTGCCGTCGCCACTAATAACAGATCGGTAGGCAAAGCAAACGCGCTTGAGGTTACGTGCTTAAATAACACTGCCAATACGTCGCACTACCTGATCTCCTCCAAGCCGTTCTATATAGCGGGCGTATCAAATCCTACTGGTAGTAATATTAAAAGTCTTGCGGGATACGAGTATGCTCACGCTGATTTAATCAGCGTGGGGGGGACTATTGATGCTCTACGCACAAGACTTGGCGAATACGCGCTACTTGTCGAGCATAACGGAGACTATAACGCGACGTCGGCCACATACGGAGCGCCTGACGCTAGAGGGCTTGGTATAGGCGCGGCTTCGTGGTTTGGCGTAGATCCGGCCGAGGCGAACGCGTCTGATATTAGCAATGTGGACTCGAAGTTTACAGGATTGTTGAAAGACAATTCCGCGATACCAGTTCCCTCTTACGACGCCGCTAAGCGCGCGCGCGCCGTATTATTAGATTCCAACGGAACAAATACGAAGCAATCGAACAGCGACAGTCCAAATCCGCTAATTCTGCTTGCGGCAAACAATCGCTTCTATGTGCGCGATAATATCGCCGTTCGCCTATTTAACGCGGAAGATGTTAACGGATCGACGCTTTCGATTGATTATGACGGCGGTAGCTATACGACAGGCGACATAGATTGGATAGCGTTAGACAACACAAAGGATTGCGTACTTCTTAGAAATCGCGTTGCCGCCGCTCAAACTGATGTACGCGCATTCTGCAGTAATGACGCCAATAAGACGGTCGTATTTGTATCCGATAGCCAACGTAACTTCGACGTTAAAGAGATCAACGTTTCGTCGCAACTTCTCGTCGATCGCTATATTACAAGCGCCGAGGAAAACGCAAGCGCTTACGGCGCGATAAAGCGGGTGATTCAGCCTAGTCAGCTTTACGGCGCTTTTAGCGTGGCGGACGACGGTTTTAATTACGGCGGCTTGGCGAACCTTACCTATACCAGCGTTTGGGCGGAAGATTTCCCCAACAACGGGGCGCTTTACTATCTGGCGGACAACGGCTTTAAGCCCGAGATGATCCTAACGGGCGTAACTAGCGACGGAAACAACTCCTCAAATGCTGCGGGGACGATTAGCTGGAAAGCGCTTGACCTTACTCGCGATCCCAAAGCGTGGTTTGACAGCGCGAACGACTTCGAGCTATTCTGGACGGAAAAAGAGCGCGGCTATTGGGTCTATACCGAAAGCGGCTATACCAATCCGGTTAGCGTTAGCGGCGTTAATCTAAACGATACTTCCGTCGTTACCAAGCACTTCAATAACAAAGATTCTAAGCCGAGCAACGAGATTGGCGTCTTTAACTGGTTAGACGGTTATATCAGCGCAAGCGTTGGCGGGCTATCTCGACCGGTTTATACCAGCGGCGAAAGCTATACCGTTAGAGCTAGGCTGGATAGCGAATATATCCCGCTTGCCACGACGGGCGCGGTTAGCGGTTCGGCGGCGGACTTCACCGCTTATCTAAACGATTTCGAGGTGCAAAGTTTGCGTCCGAACGGGTTAAAAGATCTTAACGTTACGGCGACCGACGGGCTTGGCGGCAGAGCGCAAAGCGGCGTTCAACTCCGATACGTTCAACCGGCTACCCCCGTTGTAAGCATTAGCGGTTTTGATCTTAACGTAAGTAGCAACGAATACGCTACAAACGTTCTGCTTTTCCAAGGCGACGTTAGCGACGAAAACAATGGCGCGGATCAAAGAATCTATGACGGAACATTGACTGCGGGAGTCGGCGTCGTCAATCTTAGCTCGGTTACGATCGAGTATCCCGACGCCGGCGATATAAACAGCACTAGGCACGTAATACCGAGTTACAGCTTGAATAACAACGACTCGATGGTTGTCGATCTGCGCGTAGTCGCGGCGACCGCGCCGGCTACAAATTCGCTCAGCGTTTATTCCAATATGCGCAAAGTTCTCTACGTGCCGGCTTATAGCGACACCTTCCACCTTTACGCGGCAGGCGAAGCAAACGTAACGACGCATACGGCGGCGTATGGAAACGCGTTAGCCGGCTACGAAACAAACACGAGCGAGGACGTAGCCTTTAGAGGCGCGAACGGCAAAAACCTGACGTTGATCTATCGACCGATCAATCCCAATCAGGGGCTGGCGGCTAACTCGCCAACGCATGTTGACGTTCAACTCGGAATCGGCGGACCGATCGCGCAAATCCAATACCTTAAGAAGTATGAAGGTCAGTATTTCTATGTATACGACCATTCAAACAACTCTTGGTATTACGGTATCTTCCCGGGCGACGATAACGACGGTCTTTGGGGCGCAAGTCTTTACGATTTGCGGCTTGGAACCATACCGAACGGGCAAACGCTCCAATAAGGTAGCCTGATGAAGCGGTTGGTTTGGTTTGCGCTAACGGCTCTTATCGCGGGCGCGGCGGGTTTTCGCCCGCCCGTTCCAGATGTAGGCGTCGCGGAAGAGAAGCGTCAGATTTTGCAGTCGTGCAAAGTCCCCGCTCAAGTGGTAGCCCTTCCGCCGATGGTGGAGGCGGACTACCGCCCTTGCGCCAACGCCTATTTCAAGCCCGACGCGCCCACAGCCGCTTATCGTCTTTCGACGATGTTCGGTAAAGAGGTGAAAGTCGCGAGCGTGGAGATCGCCGAAGGCTTTGTGCGAGCCTACGAGATCAACGCCACGCTTAGCGATAAAAAGTTGCGTTTGTTATGCGACGAGAAGATAAACGCTTGCTATGAAATCGGCAAGCCTTATCTTCAACAAAAATGAAAGGATAAATGATGAAAAAGCTAACCGTTTTAGCGTTTTTAGCGGCTTTAGGGCTATTTGCGTTAGGTTGCGGCGAGTCGACGGCGTCAGGTAGCGTCGTAGTCGGCGGTAGCAGATCCGCAGTCGGCAATAGCGGCGCTTCTATGGAGGCGCCGAATGTCGATCCCAATACGGGCTATACGACTTCGACGACCTATCAGGATCCCGCCACGGGCGAAACGACTAATAGAATCAGCGACATTAAGAGCGACGGCACGGGCGCTACCCCGCCTGCCGCGCCGACTTTCGCCGGCGCCGCAGTCCCAGCCCCCGCTTTCAAGTAAGCGCCATTTACGGGGGCTAGGAAGCGCTATTTATTACGAGGGTTCGCCAACCCTCGTTTCTAGTAAGCCATATACGAAGGCTAGTAAGCGATATTACGAGCGACGACGGGAAATCTCCCGTTCGCCGCTCCTTTTCACGTCATTTCTATACAAGTCAATCCCTTATTTTTAGATTAACGCTTTTATCTTGCGATACTAACGTATCGCTTTGAATACGATCAACGTTCGCATTGATAAAAGCCTCAACGAAATGATTGACTTGTACAGGAATGACGGAATGTCGCATTGTCCTTGTCGCAGGACGGCGAAAAACGAGAGGTTTGCAAAAATGCCAAGTTTGCGGTAAAAAGCGGCGTTTTGCGCGGCGTAATGGGTTTTATTGTATTATATTTGCCCCTTATTGAACAATCGTAAGAAGGTTTTGAATGGATTTGCGAAAAGAATATAGCGACCTATTTTTGGAGCGCGATAACTGCGGCTTTGGGTTGCTTGCGGACATAAAAAATATACCGTCCTACCAACTGACAAAAGACGCTATCACGGCTCTTAGCCGTATGATCCACAGAGGCGCGATCGCCGCCGACGGCAAGAGCGGCGACGGAAGCGGGCTTTTGTTTTCGATCCCCGATCGCTTTATGCGCAAAACGGCGGCGGCAAACGGCGTCGATCTGCCCCGCGAATACGCCGTAGGTAATTTTTTTCTGGATAGCGAAGAGCAAAAGGATACAATCAAGGAGTTTTGCGAAAAAAACGATCTGAAAGTCGCGCTCTTTAGAAACGTTCCGTTTAACACGAACGCTTTAGGCAAACAGGCGCTGGAGTCTATGCCGCTACTCGTTCAGGTTTTTGTCGTTCCCGCTTCGCCGATCGCCACGCGGCGTTTCGAGCCGCTTTTATATTTGGCGCGCAAAGAGTTGGAAAAGCGTTTCAAAGAGAGCGAAAGTTTTTATATCGCCTCGTTAAGCTCGCGGACGATCTGCTACAAAGGGCTTGTAATGCCCACCTATATCGAAGAGTTTTTTCCCGATCTGCAAGATAGCGATTTCGCCGTTAGCTTCGCGCTGTTTCATCAGAGGTTTTCCACAAACACGCTTCCGCGCTGGCGGCTTGCGCAACCTTTTCGCGCCATAGCGCACAACGGCGAGATCAACTCGATCGAGGCAAACCGCTTTAACGTCGCCGTTAAATCCGCCGTAATGGACAGCGCGATCTTTTCGCAAGAGGAGTTAAAAAGGATCTTTCCGATCCTAGAAGAGGGCGTTAGCGATTCTGCGAGCCTAGATAATATGCTGGAGTTTTTGCTGATAAACGGCGTCGATTTTTTCAAAGCGATCCGATCGCTTATCCCCGCCCCTTGGCAGAACGCGCCGCATATGGATCCCAATCTGCGCGCCTTTTACGAATACGTTTCGGCGCGCTTCGAGGCTTGGGACGGTCCGGCGGCGATCAGCCTGACCGACGGGCGTTATATCGGGTGCGTTTTGGATCGCAACGGGCTTCGCCCCGCAAAATACACGATCACAAACGACGATCGCATACTAATATCCAGCGAGTTTGGCGTTTTGGATCTGACGAGCGACGAGATCAAAGAGCGCGGCAAGCTAAAAAGCGGGCAGATGATCGCGGTCGATCTGAAAAACGGCGCGATCTTAAAAGACGAAGATATTAACGACTACCTTAAAGAATCCCAACCGTATAGCGAATGGCTTAACTCCAAAATGTACTATTTGCAGGAGTTTGTCGAGGAGCTGTTTGTTAAGAGCGTCGATTTAGGCGAGCGTCTTATTCCTTTGCAACGTTATTTTCAGATTACGCACGAAACGATCGAGCAGGCGATAAGACCTATGGCGGAAACGGGCAAGGAGGCGACGGGCAGTATGGGCGACGACACGCCTATGGCGGCTTTCAGCGACTCTTTGCGCCCGTTTAGCGACTTTTTCCGCCAACGTTTCGCGCAGGTTACAAACCCGCCGATCGATCCGCTACGCGAAAAGGTGGTGATGAGCGCCAACACGGGCTTTGGGCAGATGAACAACATTCTTAATGAAGAGCCGATCTACGCCCGCCGTCTCAAAGCCGATTCGCCGATTCTCTCTTTGGAAAAGCTAGAGGTTTTGCTAACCTTTGGCGACGAACATTCGCCGACGTTCGATCCAATGTTCAAAAATCATATCTTTTCGACGGCTTTTAAGAGCGATCTAAAATCGGCGCTTGAAAAACTTTTCGACTCCGTCGCCGCCGCCGTTCAAAACGAGGGCGCGCGCGTCGCGATTTTGGACGATCGCGCTTTGGATAAAGACCTTCTCGTTATTCCAATGGCAATGGCGGTCGGCTACTTAAACCGCGCCCTTTTAGAGGCTAACCTGCGCCATCTCGTATCGATCGTAGCGGTTACGGGCGAGGTTTTGGATGCTCACAGCGCGGCGATCCTTCTTGCTTTCGGCGCAAACGCGACCTATCCCTATCTGCTTTTTGCGACGACGGCTTCTGTCGGGCGCGAGTTTGGCAAGAGCGCGAACGAGATCAAGCGCGATATGAAAAATATCGTTAGCGCGATCAAGGCGGGCTTGTTAAAAATTATGTCCAAAATGGGCATTAGCGCGATCGCGAGCTATCGCAACTCTGCGCTTTTCGACGTAATCGGACTCGATCGCGCTTTGGTAGAAGAGTGTTTTAAGGGCGCCTATTGCCATCTGAGCGGGCTAGGATACGAGGCGATCGAGGAGCGGCTTAAACGCGCCCAAGAAAACGCCTTTATCAGCCCCGTAGAACGCCTGTTTCCTTTGGAGATCGGCGGGCTTTTGAAATACCAATACGGCGGCGAATATCACGACTTTTCGCCGCAGGTCGTCAATGCGATACATACGCTAGCGATCAGCGGCAAGTGGGAAGATTACGACGCTTTCAAATCGATTCTGGAAAATCGCGGCGAACGGACAATCCGCGACTTTTTACTTGTCAGATCCGATCGCAAACCAATCGATCTCGATAAAGTAGAGCCGATCGAGGCGATCGTAGCGCGAATCAGCGGCGCGGCGATGAGTATCGGCGCGATCAGCCAAGAAGCTCACGAGGCGATCGCGCAGGCGCTCAACGCGCTAGGCGGCAAATCCAACTCTGGCGAGGGCGGCGAGGACGAGGCTCGCTTCGGCACGAACAAGATCAGCAAGATCAAACAGATCGCCAGCGGGCGTTTCGGCGTTACTCCAGCCTATCTGCGCAACGCGGAGGAGATTCAGATAAAAGTCGCGCAGGGAGCAAAACCGGGCGAGGGCGGACAGCTGCCGGGCTACAAAGTTTCGCCCTATATCGCCAAATTACGCTATACGATACCGGGCGTAACGCTTATCAGCCCGCCGCCGCACCACGATATTTATTCGATCGAGGATTTGGCGCAGTTGATATTCGATCTTAAGCAGGTAAGCCCAAAGGCGTTTATCAGCGTGAAACTCGTTTCGATCGGCGGCGTGGGGACGATCGCGGCGGGCGTGGCAAAGGCTTACGCCGACAAGATCACCATATCGGGTTGCGACGGCGGCACGGGCGCGGCGCAATTAAGCTCTATCAAATACGCGGGCAACCCTTGGGAGCTTGGGCTTGCCGACGCGCACGATAGCCTCAAAGCCAACGGCTTGCGCGACTTTGTGGAGCTTCAAACCGACGGCGGGCTAAAGATCGGCTCGGACATCATTAAAGCGGCTTTGCTGGGCGCGGAAAGCTACGGCTTAGGGACGGCTATGCTCGCTTCGCTTGGCTGTAAAATGCTTCGCGTTTGCCATCTAAACCGATGCACCGTGGGCGTGGCGACGCAGGATAAGGAGCTGCGCGATCATTATGTGGGGACGGTCGATCGCCTTATCAATTATTTGACGCTCTTAGCTCAGGATACGAGAAAACATCTTGCGAATATGGGCTACAAGAGCTTAAAAGAGATTATCGGGCGGCGCGATCTCTTCGCGCTTAGCGATTCGCCAAAAGCGCGGCAGTTTGACTTTTCGCGGCTTTTGCGCTCGATTGAAGGCGCGAACGTATGGCGCGGCAAGCATAACGATCCGTTCGATAGCAACGAGTATGAAAAGAGCCTATTAAAGGCGGTCTATCCCAGTATTAAAAAACCGAGCGAACGCATTGTGGAAAGCCGCTCTGTAAGTAGCGTCAATCGCAGTATCGGAGCGCTGATAAGCGGCGAAATCGCGCAATTTTACGGCGACAAAGGGCTTCCCGAAGGGACGATCACGCTGAAATTAAACGGCGTTACGGGGCAATCGCTTGGCGCTTTTCTTTCGTCGGGCGTCAATATCGAGGTCAATGGCGTGGCGAACGACTATGTGGGCAAAGGTATGCATGGCGGCAAGATCGTCGTCGCGCCGAAAATTCAGGGCGCGCGTTTTAGCGCGGCGGGCAATACATGCCTTTACGGCGCGACGGGCGGCAAACTCTACGTGGCGGGATCGGTGGGCGAGCGTTTTGGCGTGCGCAATTCGGGCGCGGTAGCCGTCGTGGAAGGCGCGGGCGATCACGCCTGCGAGTATATGACGGGCGGCGCGGTCGCGATTTTGGGCGAAACGGGCGTTAATTTTGGCGCGGGTATGACGGGCGGCGTGGCGTTTGTTTATGATCGCGAATCGCGCTTTATAGATAGGCTAAATCAGGAGCTTGTTAGAGCGATTCGTATCGATACCTACGAAGAGGACGAGGGCAAAACCTACCTCAAAAAACTATTAAAAAGTTTCTACAACGACACGGGAAGCCAAAAGGCAAAGTTTCTGCTCGATAACTTCCGCCAAGAGGTAGTATTTTTCTGGATGGTAAGTCCAAAAGATATGAAGGTTACTTTTCCATACGAAGCCGATTAAAATTGCTTAATTTTTTTAACGGATTTTTGCAAAAAAAATATAGCGCCAAAAGGGTCGTTCTTTTGGCGTTTATCGCTATGTTTTTCTTTGCGGGTTGCGTCGGTAAGCCGATCGAGATCGAAGCGCCCAAAGCCTCGCCAAAGGTTTTGCCGCCGCCTATTTCGATCGCCGATACTTCCAGAAAAACGCCGCGCGAGATCAAAGAGCAAAATATAACTCTGATCGCCGTCGGCGACAATCTAATACATAAACAGATAATCCGCGAGGCGAAGACAAAAAATAGTTACGATTTTACGCCGATCTACGAAAAGATAAAACCGATTGTTCAATCCGCCGATCTCGCCTTTATCAACCAAGAAACGCCAATCGCTGGAGAGGCGTTTGGATATACGGGTTATCCGTCGTTTAACGCGCCCACGACGCTTGGCGACGCTATCTACGCGGCGGGCTTCAGAGCGATCAACCACGCTTCAAACCACTCTATGGACAAAGGTAAAAAAGCGATTTTAACGATGATCGACTTTTGGAAAAAATATCCTAAAGCGATCCCGCTTGGCATTCACGCTTCGCAAGAGGATCGCGACAGTCCGAAGATCGTTTCGATCAAAGGCGTTAAAATCGGATTTCTTGCATATACCTACGGATTGAACGGCATAAAATTACCCAAAGATTCCCCGTATTTAGTTTCGTTAATCAATCGCGAAATAATGGCTAAGGAGATCGACGCGCTTCGCCCCCTATGCGACTTTTTAATCGTCTCCGCGCATTGGGGAAACGAATACGAGCATACGCCCAGCAAACAGCAGGAAAAGCTAGCTAATTTTTTAGCCGATCATAAGGTCGATCTGGTCATAGGACACCACCCGCACGTTTTGCAACCAGCCAAATGGATAGAGGGCAAGGACGGCGCGAAAACGCTTGTTTATTATTCGCTAGGCAATTTTGTTTCCGCGCAAAATAAAAACCCGCGAATGTTAGGGGGAATGGCGCGTATAGTTTTAACCAAGCGCGACAAAAAAGTATCGTTAGAAAACGCCGAACTTCTGGGCGTGGTTACGCATTTTGAAAAAGGATATACGGGCTTTAAGGTTTATCCGCTAAGCGACTATACGGGCGATTTAGCAAAACGCCACGCTTTATCAAAAGAAAAATTGGATATAAACTATCTGCAAAAGCTCTATCGATCGGTCGTTTCCAAAGAGTTTAGAGCCGATAGCGCGCCTTGAAGCGATCTGCGGCATAAAAGGGTTTTAACCGAACATTAAAAGCTACGCAAACGCGTTAGAGCATTTGTAAAAGAATGGAATAAATGAAACTTGGGGGGAAAATGAGAAAGCAAGGCGGGGAGCGGGTTTGTTGGGGTGAGAGTCCCATTTATCGCGTTCAACAAAAAGTGAAAAAACGATAATCGATGATATTTTGACGCAAAAGAGGGGCGATCTAAGCGT
>JAISOU010000066.1 GCA_031275395.1 Helicobacteraceae bacterium
CGCCTGCCAGACAGACAATTCAAATAATGCTGCCAAACGGCGAATATCAGTACATGGAAGGCGATCCGTACATATCTATGTCAATACGCTATTCGACGATAGGCGATGTATTTTTTATAACTATGCCGCCTTATGCCGCGGAGGCTTTTCAATATGAAACGCTGCTTGACGGCAATATGACCGTAACGCCGATTATTGGAGTAAATGACGGCGGCTCCAGAAATTTAGAAACAGATAAGACGACGCCGTTTTATAAAATATGGTAAGCGTTTCGTTTGTTTAACAAAATCGTCGTGCGCAGTTACTGGCGCGTATCTGCGCGTAATTGAAATCAGGCGAATGGGATTATTTATTTGAAATGGGGTTGATTAACGTAAAAAAACGTAGCTTTTGCGGAACAAAAGCTACGCCCCGTAATTATCAGCCTACCTTTTGGCTGTTTTTGTATTCGACGATGATCGCGTAGGCTTCGTCTTTAAGGCGAAGTTTTTCTTTTTTAAGCTTTTCAAGCTCTAGCCTCTCTAGGTGTTCGCGCCCCGCATCGACCGAAGCGATCCGATCGTCAAGCTCGTTGTGGCGCTCGAAAATCTTGGCGAAATGGGCGTTGGACTGTTTAAGATGCGCGATCTCGTCGCGGTATTCGTGTAGCATTTTTCCTCCGTATAATATGTTATAAAATAATTCTATCCAAGCGTCGCTTGCGCCGTTTTCAAGTGCGGTAATCGGCGTTGATCTTGACGTATTCGTAACCCAGATCGCAACCGTAAGCGACAAAGCTCTCTTCGCCCGCGCCCAGATCGCATACGATCCTGAAGCTATTGCCCTGCAATACCTGCGCGGCTTTTCTTTCCGTCGCCTCGTCCATCTTGTTTTCGCCGCGATCATAGACGACGATCTCGCCAATCAAGATAACAAGCCGCGAAGCGTCGCACTCCGCGCCGCAAGCGCCAATCGTGCTCGCTATGCGCCCCCAATTAGGATCCGCGCCAAAAAGCGCCGTTTTGACAAGTAGAGATTGCGAAAGCGCTTTGGCGGCTTTTTTTGCCTCGCCGTAACTTGCCGCGCCTTTGACTTCAAACGCCGCGACCTTGCTCGCCCCTTCGCCGTCTTTGACTACCTCCAAAGCGAGATGACGCAAAATCCGCTCCAGCGCCCACTCAAACGCCGTCGGTTCGTAAGCGCCGCTCTTGCCGTTGGCGAGCGCCAAAATCGTATCGTTTGTGCTCATATCGCCATCAACGCTAATCGCGTTAAAACTCGTATCCAAACAGTTATTCAAATGCTCCTGTAACCGCTCTTTGCTTAAAGCCGCGTCGGTCGTTACGAAACAGAGCATTGTGGCAAGTTGCGGCGCAATCATACCCGCGCCTTTACACATAGCGCCAATCGTAAAAGCTCCGTTTGCCGTTTCAATTTTCAGCGCGATCTGCTTATCCCATCGATCGGTAGTCATAATCGCCCTTGCCGCCGCGTCGGGGTTTTTGGCGTTCCAATCGAAGCGCTTAACGCCCGCGACGATCTTTTCCACGGGCAAAGGCGCGCCGATCACTCCCGTAGAACTTGTTAGCGGATTTTCAAAAGGTATATGGCGAACAATTTCATAGACGGCTTTCAAGCCTTCTTCACCCGTCATCGCGTTGGCGTTTTTGGCGTTGATCACAATCGCCTGAACCTTGCGATCGATATGTTTTTTCGCGTGGATTAACGGCGCGGCGGCAAAACGATTGGAGGTGAAAACCGCCGCCGCCTCGCACGGCGTATCGCTTCTGATAAACGCCAAATCGCCCTGATCGCCTTTGCGCAGTCCGCAGTTTAATCCGTCGGCAAAAAAGCCCTGCGGAGCGCAAACGCCGCCTTTAACGCTGATAATAATCGGTTCGTCCGCCACTTCCTATTCCATAAAACAAATTTTCGGCATAGTAACAAATTGCCGCTGTTAGCCCAAACGTCGTTTGCGCCCGTTTATTTTTGCGTATAAAAATTACTCTTCTAACGCGCCTTGCGTCTTTTGGCGGTTGGAGGTTTTTTGTCTAGCGTTTTTTTCGGCGCGGTTTAATTCGCCGCGTAGCCATAAGCCAAGATCGTCGGTTGCGATCGGCTCTTTGTTTGCGCGGGCGATCAGTTCGCTCGCTATGCGAAGATACTCTGAATATCGCGAGTTGTAAAGTTTTGTTTCGCCGAGTTTGGGAGCGTTTTCAACGATGCGAATAAATCCCGCCCAATCGGCGTTTGTTTTATTAAGATAATTTGAGGCGCGAGATAAAAATCGTTCTAGTTCTTTTATAAACCTAAGGCGCTTTTTCGCCTCGTCGTTTTTCATCTATCCTCGTACCTTGTCGATCGCCCCTTGCCGCTAAAGCTGCCTCTATCTCTATTGCCGCCGCCGTAAGGTTTTCTAAACTTCGAGTAACCGCCGCCTTTTGCGCCGCCGCGACGCGAAGAAGAGGGGCGATGATCTCGCCGTTGATCGTTTAGCATTTTTTCCAATCTTTGCGCCGTTAAACCGATACTGTCGGGACCTGTGATGTTTTGCTTTTCGATTAGGAGCGAAAGCGCTTTAAGAGCGAGTTGCTGTATATCGATCTGCTCTTCTAACGCGTTTAATAAATGTTGCGCCTCTTCGTTTAAGCGGGCGTTTAAGACGGAGTTGATCAGCTTTCCAGAGTGCGCTTTTCTTACGTCGCCTAAAGTCGGTACAGATTCTCTGCGAATATCGCTTCCTGCGATCTTTTTGATCCGCTGAAGCTCTTTATATTCCAGCGGCGTTACAAGCGTAACCGCTATGCCCTTTTTACCCGCTCTGCCCGTACGCCCGATCCTATGAACGTAGCTTTCTGGATCGAAAGGAATATGATAGTTGAAAACGTGGCTTACGTCTTTAACGTCCAAACCGCGCGCGGCTACGTCCGTCGCCACCAAAATATCAAGCTGGTTATTTTTGAAACTCTTAATAACCTCCTCGCGGCTCTTTTGCTCCATATCGCCGTGAAGTCCTTTCGCGCTGTAACCTTTGGCGATTAACATCGTACTTAAGCGATCCGCCTCTTTTTTAGTGCGGACAAAGACGATCGATTTGCTTGGCTCTTCGGAATCAAAAAGGCGCAAAATCGCGTCGTCGCGCTCGTGTTCTTCGATCACGTAGTATTGCTGCGCTATATCCTTGTTTGCGGTTTCTTCGGAAGGCGTAACTTTTACGCTGACGGGATCGCGCAGAATACGTCCCGCTAGATCTCTGATCGGCGCGGGCATAGTGGCGCTGAACATTAACGTTTGGCGCTCTTTGGGCAGAAACTTGAATATCTCTTTGATGTCGTCCAAAAAGCCCATATCGAGCATTTCGTCCGCTTCGTCCAAAATAACGATCGACGGCGAGAAGTTTTTAAGCCGTCCCGAACTCAAAAGATCGAGAAGCCGTCCGGGCGTGGCTACGACGATCTGCGCGCCGCGATTGACTAGATCGACCTGTCGATACGAGGATTGCCCGCCGTAGATCGTAACCGTCCTCATACCCGCGAAACGACCTAGCTTAAAAAGCTCGTCGCTAACCTGCGTGGCAAGCTCTCTCGTAGGCGTGATCACAAGCAGATCGACGCGATCGGCGATCTCTATGCGATTCATTGCGGGCAAACCAAATGCGGCGGTTTTGCCCGTGCCGGTCTGCGCCTGACCGATTAGATCGCGACCCTCCAAAATATACGGGATTGCTTCGATTTGAATCGGACTGGGCGTTGTGAAGCCCGCTTCCGTAACGCCGCGTAAAATCTGCGGCTTAAATCCAAAAGATTCAAAAGAATCATATTGTTGCGTTGTCATAGCTTTTCCTTAAGAATGAGAGGCGAATTGTAGCAAAGCGGACTAAAATCGCCGTTTGGATATTATATTCGCGTGAAAAACGGAGGCGATTTTTGAAACGAGTTTTAATTTGCGCCGCGATCGCAATCGCGCTTGTCGGTTGCGGTCGATCGGCTTTTTTTGATTTTACGGGGAGCGCGACCTACGCGGAAGCCCTGCCGCACACAAAGCGCGGCGAGCTTGTCGATCGCTTTGAAAGCAAGGCGCTAATCAGCGCGAGTTACCTCAACGCGATCTACCCGAACAACAAGGATTACAACGGAACCGAAACCTTTTTGATCGGGCTTTACATCGCGAACGACTTTAGCGCGAAAGAAAAATCGGGGCTAAATAACCCCAACTACTCGCTGAGCTTAAACGGCGACAAACCGAGCGGCGTTCAAACTGTGGATAAAAACGATCCGCTTTTGAAGCTAATGCCGCTTGTTAATCGGTGGAGTCGCTACTATATCGTTCGTTTTGCAAGCGCCAAAAAGTTAGCTCTCTCGCTTACCGAAGCCGATACGAACCAATCGATCGTTATTTCGTTTGAAAAACCGCTCGCGGAGTGATCGGCGCTCCTAACAGGCGACGATAGACGAGGTAATTCGCCAAAACCGCTTTGCCGTATTCTCGCGGTTCTTCCAGCGGCATACGCTCTAAACTTAAAAACGGCTCGAATTCGCCTTGTTTGAAAAGTTTGTTGCCCTCGATCGTTCGCGTGGCAAAACCAAGCCCGCCGTTATAGGCGTAAGCTATAAAAAGCGGGTTAGTTAGTTTGCGTCTAAGCCATTTAATATGCTTTATTGCGTATGGGGCTTGACGATACGGATCAAAGAAGCTCCACAGATCGCCCTTGTCTTTATTTTCTTTCATCATCGCCTCTAATACAAACGGCATCATTTGCATTGAACCCATAGCGTAACTCGTCGATAGCGCGGCGGGAATGTAGCGGCTTTCCTGACGCATAATAGCGAGCGTCATAGCGAGTTCGTCGATCGACAGAGAGTCATAGGCTTCAGGATACGGGTTAAGATAGTAATTTGGAAGGCTATTAGCGCCGGCGAGCGCATAGTAAATAGCGGCGCGGTAAGCCTCCGCGTTTTTACCTCCTAGTTTTTTTATCTCGTTTTGCAACCATTTAGTATCGCGATCGGCGATCTTTCGCGCAAACTCTCCCGCAAAAAACGGATCAAACAGGCGATCGTCGCCGTAGATATCCTTTGCGTCTTTTAGCGCGGGAGCTTGCGTCAAAATCGCGGGCAAAGGGCGATCGCGCTCAAGTCTGAAATAGAGCGAATAAAAGTTGATCTCGCGGCTGGAAAAAAGCTTAAAAAGATCGCTTTCGTTTTTTCCGATAAGGTAGAGCCAAAACAGAGCGCGATCTTTTTCGTAGCGCGTCAGCGCCTTTGTTTCCGCGCTCTTAAACGCGGCGATCGCGCTTTTTAGGTCGTTTTGCATAACGCGGATAACTCCAAGATAAAACGCGCCCTTAAAGTCAAGTTTGGTTTCGTCGGAATAAGCCGCGAGCGATTTTAAAAGTTTCGCGCCAAAACTAAGTTGCGCGGATCGTTCTAAAAATAGGGAAAAACGGCTGTCTTTTTGAATATCGGCGATCGTTTCTCGCGAAAAAGAAGAATCGCTGTGTTTTTTGAAAAACGGATTTGAGATTTCAAGCGCTACGCGATAAAAAACGTCTAAATCTTTCGCGGCGGTTTCAAGCGAGTTTTTTGTCGCCATCGCGTTTAAGATCGCCGCGTTAAAGGGATCGATATTTTTAATTTTCGCGGCGATCTTAATCAGATCCGCATTTGATATACTTTCGGCTTTCGCGGTATTTATCATAATCGCTATGCACGCGGGATCGGCGGCGGCTAATTTTGACGTTTCCGTTTTTCTGCAAGCCAATAATTTACTCGCATCTTTTCTACCGTTGGCAAAAGCCGCAAAATGCAAAGGTTTTGGCGCTTTGAGCGAATAAAAAATAACGCGCTTTTGTTGCGTATCGTCGCTTGTCGATCGTAAAAATAAAAGAGAGGCGAAATCTTTGACGCGAGAAGGCGGTTTTTTGTTTAACTCGTTAAAACTTAACGGCGCGCCCGCTCCAAAAAGCGCCGCGCTAAAAAAGAGAGCAAAATAAGATAAAATAAACCTAAATATACGCATAATAATCTCCCATATATACGCATACTACCCGTCTATTCCTTAAAGCCGCTGGTCTAGCGAGAATCGACGGATATGCGCGATCGGCGCAAGCGTTTTAATCTTTAATGGATTATTGGAATATCGAGAGCTATATCGTCCGAACCCAGTTTGACGGAGATCCACATCGATTGCGCTATTTCGGCGATCGTTTTATCGAATAGCTCGTTGCGTTTTGAACCGACGATAACGAGTTTGGCGAACGCATAGCGCCGCGACGCAAATATTTTGCCTTCGCCGCGCTGAACTTTTAACGAGATCAAGATTGGCTCGCCGTTTGATCCAAAGCTATCCAACGCTCTACCTATAAGTTTAGAAAACTTGTTTTGATCGAGCCTGATCGAAGGCAGGGCGGGATCAAAACGAATGGTAATTAAAGCGCGGCTTTTACTGCGAAAAAGCGCGATATTGGCGTCTAAAATAGCGGCGATATTCACGCTTGGCGCTTCAAGCGGAGTCGCGCCGATCTGCGACGAGGCAAGCGGGGCTTGATACAGCCTTAAACCGATCAGATCGTTATCCTTTCCCGCCATCAAGCCGTAGAATTGAAAGGCGCGAAAACTAAGCGGCTCAAAACGCATTTCATACGATTTGTCGCCCGTCGCGTAACGTTTGGCAAGCTGAAAGAAAGCGTTTGGATTTGCGTAACCAAGAAGCAACTCCGCCGACTGGTTAAGATAGATCGCCTTGCCGCGAGAATCAAAGAGAAAAAACGGGTTTAGATCCCGCTCCATAACGCCGCTTAAAATCGCTTCAACCATCTGATTCTTTTCTCTTTTCTTCAAGTTGCGCGTCGCCCTGCGAGTCGATAAAATCCGCCGTGATAACGACGCGCTCGATCGACGTTTCGGGCAATTCGAATAGCAACTTTGTCATTTTATCTTCCAGTATGGCGCGTAATCCGCGCGCGCCCGTTTCGCGTTTTTTTGCCAGCTCGGCGACTTTACGCAACGCCTCCTTTTCAAAAACTAGCTCCGCGCCGTCTAGCGCAAATATCGCCTCGTATTGGCGGATAATCGCGTTTGCGGGTTCGGTTAAGATTCGCGTAAGATCCTCTATCTCCAACTCTTCGAGTTCGGCGATAATCGGAAACCTACCGACAAACTCGGGGATCATTCCGTATTTGACAAGCTCTTTGGGTTCGATTTTGTCCTTTTTTTCGTCCTCTTGCGATCGAGAAAAACCGGCGATATGCGCGTCCTCTTTACGATCGCGCAAACCGTTAAAAGCGCCGCCCGCGATAAATAAAACGCGCGTCGTGTCAAACAGCGTCGTTTCCGCGCCCGCATTTTTGCGGCTACCCTTGATCGGCGCATAGACCTGCGCGCCCTCCAAGATTTTCAAAAGTCCCTGCTGAACGCCCTCTCCCCCTACGTCGCGTCCTTGCGTCGCGCTTTCGCCGCGTCGCGCGATCTTGTCGATCTCGTCGATATAGATAACCCCCTTTTGGGCGATCTCCACGTCGAAATTAGCGGCGGCTAATAGACGCGACAAAACGCTCTCCACGTCCTCGCCCACGTAGCCCGCTTCGGTCAGCGCGGTAGCGTCCGCCATAGCGAACGGAACGTTCATCGCCCGCGCCAACGTTTTTGCCAAAAGAGTTTTACCGCTTCCGCTAGGACCGATTAGTAAAATATTGGACTTTTCTAGCTCAACGCCGCGAATCGTCGGCTTTTCAATGCGTTTGTAGTGGTTGTAAAGCGCGACGGCAAGCGACTGTTTCGCCGCTTTTTGCCCGATAACGTAACTATCCAAAAAAGCGGCGATCTCCTTTGGTTTAGCCAAACCGCGCGCGAAGTTCCGCCGCCCGATCGCCTGTTCTTCGCGCTCTATAACGCCCGCGCAGAGCTTTACGCAGCTTTCGCAAATCGCCGCGCCTTCTACGGCAAATAGCCTTTTGACCTCTTCTCGTTTTTTTCCGCAGAAACTACACCGCGTCATTGATAAACTCCTCTAATTTTTCCGATACGACCTCGATCTTATGGCGCTCCAGAAAGTTTTTTTCCGCGCGACTTAACATTTTTTTCGTTACCAGCCAACCGCCGCCGCTACTTTCGCCGCCTATAATTTCGCTTGCGACCATACGATCGGTGTCGCGCTCGAAATTAACGCCCAAAAATAGCCATTTTAGATCGGCGCGGCGAAGTTTAAACGCGCTAGGCGCCGCCATTCCCGCCATCGCCTCCGTGATCCAATCGACAAAATCCGCGTCGCTTAAAATCAGTTGCGTTTGCGGTTCTAAGATTCCAAGCGGCTTAAATAAAAGCGGCTTGTCCAAAGTAACCTTTTCGGGCGCGATCGGTTCGTTGTTCGCGTAGGCTTCAAAACGGGGGCGATTGCCAATTACGCGCGCAATGCCGCTAACGAGC
Source organism: Helicobacteraceae bacterium (assembly GCA_031275395.1). Lineage (GTDB taxonomy): Bacteria > Campylobacterota > Campylobacteria > Campylobacterales > SZUA-545 > JAIRNH01. The sequence continues at coordinate 8,403 of JAISOU010000066.1, forward strand.
GTAAAATCGCCGTTAAAAAGCGATTGCAACGCGCCGTCGCGGTTAGTGTCTACAACGATTTTGGGCGAAAAAGCCATAATTTTTTTATGGATCGCAAGCGGCTCGAAGCCGTTTTTATAGATATTGGCAAACAACGCTTCAAGGCTTTTGCGCCCTTTGCGCTGTTCGATCGCCATAGCGGCGCGCGGATACTCCAGCATAAGCCGTTCGGACATTGGACGCCCCGAGTTAAGCGCAAAAATGATCTCGTCGCTGGAGCTTGGCAGTTTTTCGCCCTTCGCGTCCGTCGCCCCCTTAAAAATCTCCAGTCCCAAATACGGCGCGATCGCCCCCGCGCTAATGCCTTCTCGAAAATCCGCAAGCGGCATAACTCTCCTTTGCGCTTTTGTTAATCATAGTCTTTTTATAAGTCAAGGTGTGATTAAAAACTAATCATATATCTGTTTTGAAAATGTGCGACAATGACGCGTCAATAATTTTGAAAGGCTTTTTATATGCGACACCCCTGTTACGATCACAGCGCGCATAAACGCTACTCCCGTATCCATTTAAGCGTGGCGAGCGCCTGTAATATCCAATGCAATTACTGCAACCGCAAATACGACTGTAGCGCTGAATCGCGTCCGGGCGTTACCTCCGAAAAGCTAACGCCGATCGAGGCTATTAAAAAGGTTTTGTATGTCGGAAGCAGGATCAAAAATCTCTCCGTCGTAGGAATCGCGGGACCGGGCGACGCGCTCGCCAATCCTAAACAGACTTTTGAAACCCTGCGCCTTGTCAAAGAGCATACGCCCGATCTAAAGCTGTGCGTTTCCACAAACGGCTTACGTCTAGCCGAGTTTGCGGACGAGTTATGCGCGATCGGAGTCGATCATATTACGGTTACGATAAACGCGGTCGATCCGTCGATCGGCGCAAAAATATACCCTTGGATTTACGACTCCGAATCGAAACGCCGTTTTAGCGGAATCGAGGGCGCGGCGCTACTATTAGAACGGCAGATCGAGGGGATCAAAAAGGCGGTCGCCAACGGCGCGTTGATCAAGGCAAACAGCGTGCTAATTCCACAAATCAACGAAGATCATCTGCCCAAAGTCGCCGCGAAACTTAAGGAGTTGGGCGTTTTTTTACATAATGTTATGCCGCTTCTTAGCGAACCGCGTTTTGGAACTTTTTACGCGCTAAACGGCGTTCCTAGCGCGACGCAAGAGCAGGTAAAAAAAGCGCAAAAAGCGTGCGGGCTGGACGTCGCGCAGATGACGCATTGCGCCCAGTGTAGAGCGGACGCGGTAGGGTTACTAGGATCGGATCAAAGCGAGGAGTTTCATTTCAAAGATTACGCGAACGGCGATCTTAACGCGCTCAAAGAACAATATGAAAAGGCGGCTCGCGGCGAGTATTTCGAGGCGATCGACGCTTTCGACAGACACCTTAAAAAGGCGAGCGACGAACTAAACGCGATCGGCGATAAAACCATACTGATCGCCGTTACGAGCCAAACGGGAGAAAAGATCGATATGCACTTTGGATCGTGCGATCGCTTCGATATTTACAGAGTCGGCGATCGCGGTTATAAACTCTACTCCAAACGAAACGCGCCGAGCTATTGCAGCGGCGAAGATAGCTGCGGCAAAGGCGCGATCGACGAGATCAAAGAGACGCTAAAAGGCGTTAAATTGTTACTGACGGCAAAGATCGGCAACTGTCCGCAGAAAGAGTTAAACGCGATTGGTTTGCGATCGGAAGAAAAATACGCGAATATGAATATCGACGCCGCTCTTACGCTGGCGGCGCGAGAATATTTTGGCGCGGGCGCAAAAGAAGCCGAAGCGTGATTATCAACGACGCTACGTTGCGCGACGGAGAGCAGGCGCCTTTTGTCGTTTTTTCCCGCGCCGATAAGCTAAAGATCGCCTCTTTGCTCGTTGCGGCGGGCGCGGACGAGCTTGAGATCGGAATCCCCGCTATGGGCAAGACAGAACGAGCGGATATTAAGGAGATTTTAGCGTTAAATCTGCCCTGTCGAACGTCAAGTTGGAATCGCGCCTCGATCGCGGATTTGGAGGCTTCTTTGGAGTGCGGAATCAAAGCGGTCGATCTGAGCGTTCCAGTTAGCGATCTGTTAATTAGCGTAAAGTTTAATTCCGATCGCGATCGGATTTTTCGCGCTTTGGAGGAGACAATCGCATTGGCGAAAAAAGAGGGCTTATTCGTTTGCGTCGGCGGCGAGGACAGCTCCCGCGCCGATCGCGTTTTTCTGAAAGAGGTCGTCCTTTTTTGTAAAACGCAAGGCGCGGATCGCTTTCGTTTTTGCGATACGCTCGGCGTTCTAACGCCGCTTTCATGCGCGGCGATCATACGAGAGCTTGCCGCTATAGCGCCGATCGAAATGCATGCGCACAACGATTTTGGCATGGCGACGGCAAACGCGATCAGCGCGCTCGAGGCGGGCGCGGTTAGCGTCAATACGACGGCGCTCGGGATTGGCGAAAGAGCGGGAAACTCTAGTTTTGAGCAAGTTTTGATGGCGCTTGCGACGCTTTTTTGCGAGTCGCGCAAAATTGACGGTAAGATTTTGAAAGCCCTTACGCAGAGCGTGGCAAAAGCGGCGAAAATCCGCCTTTCGCGCAACGCGCCGATCGTCGGTAAAGCGCTTTTTGCCCACGAAAGCGGTATTCACGCCAGCGGCGTTATGAAAAATCGCGCCGCCTACGAGCCTTTCGCCCCGTCGCTTGTGGGCGCGAAGCGGGTTTTTCCGATCGGCAAACACAGCGGAAGCGCTACGCTAAACTATCATCTAAACAGACGCGGAATCAAGCGATCGCGATCGGAGCTAAACGCGCTTTTACCGATCATGCGCGATCTTGCGTCGAAAAAGGGAGGCGTTTTGAGCGAAAACGAGTTGTTAAGATTGGTTGAAAGTTGTTAATTCGCTGGCTAAACGAAACCGATCTAAGCGCCGTTACGCGGTGGATAGACAACGAAGGTTGGCTTGTCGATAGCCGCGAATTAGAAAAGATACGAACGCGCTTTTTTTACCTCTCCTTTGGCGCGTTTGACGGCGATTTTTTACTAGGCGCGATTATGGGTTACGCGCACGAAAAAACCGCGTGGCTATGCAACTTTATCGTCGATAAGGAGCTACGCAAAAAGGGGATCGGCGCGAGGCTTTTCGACCGCGCTTTTGAAGCGATCGTAGCCGAAAAACCAACGCAAAAGCTATTCGCCGAACCGAATATGGCGGCGTTTTACGAACGATACGGATTTAAGGAAGAGGGCGTTTGCGGCAGGTTTGTTTTGCGCGGCGGGAGCAAAGCGCCGTCGCTTGGCGCGGAACGCTTGCGAAAATTAGAAACTAAAAACGTAAGCTCTTTGCTTAAATACGGCTCGATCGCCTTTGGCGAAGAAAGAGGCGCTTTTGTAAAAGAGGATATGCTTTTTACGAACTCGCTGATCTTGGCTTCGCAAAACGCCGTTATGCACTCGCGGGTAATCGGCAAAAACGTTTTTGCAGGCCCGTTTTTAGTCCGCGAGGCGGCATATAGCGACGCGGAGTTTTTGATTCGCGGCGCGATCGCGATTCGGGGATTAAAGCCGATCTCTATCGATCTGCCTATGGAAAACGTCGAAGCGGCTCGGATTTTAAAAATATATGGTTTTGAGCAGAAAGGCGAAACGATCCGAATGTTTCGCGGCGATCGTCTGCGCGAAAAAAGCGATATGATCTACTGCTACGCTACGGCCGGCAGTCACGGATAGACGCGAAATAAATCTTAAACGAAAGGTTAAAAGTGGCGGACGACAACGAAATGAAAAGGGAACTTGCAAAACTCAAACGCGAGGCAAGCGAGATTGCAAGCAAAATACACGATATTGTAGAAGATACGCTATGGAGCGAATACAGAGAGCTAAAACCTCTTAGCGAAGAGCTTATCGCCAAATGCGAAAGTTTCTATACATATAAAAAAGCGAACGGCTTATAGATTTCGCCATTTTATGCGTTAGCGGCGATAAACAAAATGATCGCCGTATTCTAAATACCGCCCTTAACAAGACAAACCCTACAAACGCGTCGCGTCCGAGATCAGCCGATCGCCGCCGTCAAAGACGACGAATAGCATGGCGAAATTAAAACGGATATAAAAAGCGCGTAAAACGCGGCGCTTATCATAGAAAAAACGAAAGCGAGCACTAGCGCCAAGATCGCGCTTAACGCGCCGCTAAAACCGCCGCGATCCTTGCTAATTTAGGCACTTAGCGGTTTTAGAACAGATAGCCTTCCAAGGTAAAGTAGAGCGCAAAAAATCCTTCGCGGCGATCGCCAACCAAAACCTCTACGTTCAACGTATCGCTACTTAGGGAAACTATGCGCGAAGCCGAAGCGCCGCTCCAATCGTTACCCAAAACGCCGCTCCATTCGCCCGTCGTCAGATCGCGTTGCGTCCAACCGCAACGAAACGAAGCCAAACCGCCGCCTAATAAAGTCGCGTCGCAAACCAAACGCTTGTCAAACCTATCCGCCTGTTCTTTCGTCAAGTATTCGTTGGCGATAAGCGAATAACCGCCAATCAAAACCGAAATGTAGCCAGATTGATTGTCCCCAAGCGAAACTTTTATCTGCGATCGCGCCGTAGTGCCGCTAAGCGTTATTTTATCGATAACGGCGATCGACGTTCCAGTTCGATCGTCGCTATGGCGATTACCGTCGTCGCACCCGCACAAAAGCGCAATCGCGCTCAAAAGACAAAATACGCGCTTTTTCATCTCTTTCGTCGCCTCCTTTGGTTAAGTTTTAACAAATGTCGCCGCCGTTTGCGCGACGCCAATATGCAGATTCAGTCGTTGACGATTTTTGCGATCTGAATATGCGCGTTTTTAATATCCTCGTCGGTAACGCATTTTTTTAACTCTCCAAAACCAAAAGAGTAACGCGCTTTAGAGCCGTCGCGGTAAGGATAAACGTCTACTTTCAGCGCTCTAACTTCGCAACCGACTTTAAGCACAAACGTATTGGCTTTCTGCGTTTCGCTAAGGTTTTCGTTTCCTCGCCAATTGTACTCGCCTAGTATTCGCTTAAAGTTGGCGTAAATAGCTTTATCGGAGTATTGGCTATTAACCTCGCCTTCCAAAACGTCGTCCGCTATCGCTTCGACGCGGCAGATCGCAAGCGTACGCTATTTGTTAGTCGTTGATGATTTTCGCGATTCGCTCACGCGCCTGCTTAACTTGTTCAGGCGTAACGCTGGTTTTACCCGTAGAGTCGATCGTATATTCAAAAATGACAGAGTACTTAGTTTTTGATCCGTTCCGATAAGGATATGCACTTATGTTTAGCGGTCTTCTTTGACCAGCTATCTCAAATGCAAACATATTGCTGTCATTTACATCGCTTAATTTTTCAGTATTTATCAAGCCACGAAAATAGTCTCCAAGAAGCCTTTTGAAATTAGCATAAACGGCAGTTGCTGAATATTGGCTGCTAATTTCTCCTTGAAGCTCATAGTTTCTTTTGAGTTTTATTACATGTCCATTAAGCTTGTCTAGAATGAATTGGACATCCGCTTTTAATCTCTCAATGTCTGCTAACGACTCTTCGCTTGATGGTTCATACAAGCAAGTTCGCGGATAAGCAAATACTATTGTGTTGTTGTTTGGCTTTGTTACATTTATCTCAAATGTTACTCTGGTTTCTCTCTTCCAAGGTTCATATTCGACTTTACAGCTACTACTCTTGCAATATACGGTTTTCTTTCGGTCTAACCCAGTGCCATTAACATATTTAAGCGTGTATCCATGATTGTTTTTGATTATATCTAGACCTCTATGAAAATAATCGCAAGTAGAATATGCATCACACTCGGCGAGCTGAACCTTGCCCCATAAAGTGTAATACCTATAGGTATTTTTCTCAATGGGAGGGAAAAAACTAAACTGCCGAATGGCGGAATTAATTGCATAATTAACTTCGTTCGAGATTGCATTTAGGTTTAATGATTTGCCGCTTATTGGATCGTTTTGCGGGAAATTTAATTTTAGTGTCGCAGAAGGATGCTGGTCGAGACTTATGACTTGCGATTCATAAGATTTTGAAACGCAACCCGAAAAACTAAACAGCGCGATAAGCGCGACTATAGCGACCTTTACGCCGCTAC
>JAISOU010000068.1 GCA_031275395.1 Helicobacteraceae bacterium
ACGATCTCCTCCTCCTACGCAAAGAAACTTTAGATCGTCGTATTTTTGATTGAGAATAGCGCACGCTCTAAGAAAGTTTGGGTGATCTTTCATAATATCTAATCTTGCGGCTAATAGAACAACTCTTTCGCTTTCTTTGATCCCTAGCTCGTTTCTTAACCTTTTGGCTCCTTTTGGATCGTAGTTGAAGCGATCGGTATCGATCCCGTTTTCTACGACGACGATCTTATCTTTTGGAAACCCTTTTTTGATACATAACTCTTTGCCCGCGCTAGAGTTGGCGATGATGAGATTGGGAAAACGGCTAAGGAGCGTTTCTAATTTAGCGCCGAGCGCGCTCAAAAAACCGTATTCGTTATTAACGGTGGATCGAATACCCCATACAATTTTAACGCCTCGCAAAAACGGTTTTAATAAAGCTACAAAGATATTTGGCGAATCCATAAACGAATAGATCGCGCTTGGTTTAAGCGATCGCAACATTTTCGCAAGCCTTATTAGCGCAAACGGTAGCCGCCAAACGCCTAATTTCTTTCGTAAATGGTAGATCGGAACGCCAGCGGCTATTAACTCTTGATCAAACTCGCCTTTGTCGTAATAGATCGCTACGGCTACCTCCTGTCCGCGTTTTTTTAACTCCTTCGCCAACGCGACAAGTTGGCGCTCCGCTCCGCCGCGATTGAGCGCCGCCGCAAAAATAACGATTTTCTTATTTAACATCGTATCGCTTTATTGACCCAAGCGATCGCGTAAAGTTTTCCTTCGCCGTTCGCATCTTGTTATTTTCGTAACGATAGCGCCCAATCAAGCAACTTTCGCAGATTATTTTCATACCGATAATCGCGCCAAAAACGCTCAAATCCCGCCTGATTTTATCTTGATTCATCAATTTCCTCCAAGCAAGCGGCTACCAATTAATCCGATTGTTTAATCGGTTTTAACTCCCTTGATCATAAATGCCCCGCCGTCGGCAAGAACGATCATCTTTTCTATTTTGTCCGCGAAAAAATCGTCGCACGCTTTGGTCGCGCCTTTGCATATGCGTCTTAAATCTCATGCATGCATCCTTCTTGAAATTATTGACGCTCAATTGAGATTTACCCTGATCCATTCTGGAGGATATATGTCGTTCGCAGTTACGCAATTACCCATAAACTCTGACGGGCAAATCACTGTTTTGTTTTTGTTTTCGTTTAACCATGCGCCCCAAAAACTAAACGTGCTCTTAGCCACAATATTGTGCTTCGCATTTGACATTAATAGCAAATCAAAACAGCTCGAATATTTCTCGCAATAGGAGGTATCGACAATAACTTTATGTTCAATGAAAGAAAATTCCTCTTTTGCGTAATTAAGATCATTTGAGAATAAAAAAAACTGAATATAGGAATACTTTTTTAACAAAATTCGTACCGCGCTTTTATAATAATGAATACCGCACGGATTTAATAAAGGATGTCCGATTGCGTCTCCTCTTCTTATGTGAAGCGCCACAGAATTGCAAGATTTTATATCATATAAAATCTGCTCTACGTATGGATCTAGCGGTATTTTTAAGGCAAAGTCTCGCAACAACGACTCTCTAATAATACCAATATGTTTATACGATGCAAAAACAGTAACGACGTAGTAGCTTTTATTGATATTTTTTAAATTATCAAAAAAAAATTTCCCGTGAATGCTTTCTTCGTAAATATGTCTGTCTATTTTTTGATTAATGCGACATAACTCTAATAGCTTTCTTATAACTCTTTTGACAAAAAATATTGTATTTTTGGGAACATATAATTTCTTGATAATCTCGTTTAGAGGCACGGAATAGTGCCAATCATTAGCAAAACCTATTTTTTTTAATAAAGCGTCATCTGCATAGCAATCGGTATCGGTATTAAAGCAATCAAGTTTAAATGTATCGTGCGCTACCGCGCGCTTCCTTTTTAAATATGCGCTTTTGTCAAGCAACACGTCAATTCCTATTAATTTTAGGTATTTATAATGAGCGTAGCAAAAAAGTTGATTGCCAATACCTCCTTGTAGCATAATTATAATTTTATTATCTTTCATATTATGCGTTCCTTAGGTTTATTCCAAACGCCAAAATCAAATATATATTTATGCTTATATGAATTATTATTTAGTTCCAAAGCCGCCATAGCGCCGTTGTTGAGAGCGCAAACGATGGCGTCGCATTTTGAGGCGATCCATATTTCGCTTATATAATTTAACGTCATATCGTATTTCGCTACTTCACAAGGAAGCTCTTTTATATCGCCATAAGCGCCGTATAAAGAAGCGCCAAAACGTTTTTTTTTGCCGAGATCAATATACAGTAGTTTATCTTTGAATATTTCTTTGAGTATGTAGACGTGCCCTATGTAATCTGTAGATATAAATATATGCTCCATATTCCATTTTTCAAAACACTCTTGCGTTTTCTTCAAAAGCTCGTAGGAATCGGGTTGCAAAGGGTGATCTAGCGCGTATTTACCATATTCAGGATGTCTGACGCAAACGCATAAAACGTTCTTTTTATCGCCGATTATAGATCTTTCTTGCATCCTGCAAAAATTTATAACATCATCGTTAAAAAGTAGTTTAGCGCGCACGACTTCGCTTAAACGCGTTATATTTTCGTTCTTTGTCCAAAATTCTATGTTGTTAAACGGCGCTTTGTCCGCCAGGTACATAACAGCATTCAATGTTACGTTCTTTGATTTATATACTTCGTCTAACGCGTAATCTGATGGCTGACGAAAATAATATTCCCATGCGTTCATAGTTCCATTGACAGGTTTGTCGTAGTTGTACGCGGTTTTGTAATTTTGCAAATCTACGATCGGAATATAGCCGCGCTCGATTGCGTTCATGACGTGCGACAGAACAAAATGAAAAATGGAGAAAATCCCCGCACCTAAACAAGGTCGTCTTATAACATAAAAAGTTTTATTAGGATTCAGGGCGCCACAAGTAATCTTTACTTCTCGTTGTTTCCAATCAGCATAGCGCCGTTTAAGCAAGTTCATTCCCACATAAGCTCCATACGGAGCTAAAAACCTAATAAACTTTCCAATTTTCACGCTTTTTTCCTCCGAGAATATTAAGATTGCTAGGAACTGACATTTAAGACAATAATCGCCTTAGCGTTTAGGTTATAGATTTTGCGAAGATAGGATTGATCGCCTACAGTTACTGCGAACGTATCCTTTAATCCCAATTTAACAAGTTTAACGGGGCTTTGCAAATCCGTTAAAACCTCGCTAACAGCCGATCCTAGCGCGCCTTGCGTATTATGTTCTTCAAGCGTTATTATGCGATCCGCTTGCTTAGCTAGTCGCGCGATCGCGGCGCAATTTAGCGGCAGACGGCAAGCGGAATAGACGTTTGCGACAATCTCGCAAGCGCTTAAACGCTCTCGCGCTTCGATCGCCTCGCAAGCGATCGCGCCCGAAACGATAATGGCGATCGAGGCGTTTGGCGACTCTTCGCCGATTGCGATAGGCGTTCCGTTTGTCAAATCCTCAATCTTGCGATCGCTTAGCGCGACGTTATGCAGCGTCGCTTCGCCTCCGCGTTGGATTCTGATATACGCCGCCTTGTCGCTCGCGGCGCAAAGTCGCGCGATCGCCGCCGCCTCGATCGGATCGCTTGGAGTAAAAATCTCGATATTGGGCAACGCCCGCATAACGCCCGCGTCTTCCGTCATGTGATGCGTCGCGCCTTGCGCTCCGTAGATAAACCCCGCGCCGATACTGATAATTTTGACGTTTAACGACGGATACAAGATCAGATTGCGGATATGCTCTAGCGCGCGCAACGTGGGAAAATTGGAGATCGAATAGACAAATACTCGTTTGCCGCTTGCCGCTAATCCCGCCGCCAACGCGATCATATTCTGTTCCGCGATTCCAACGTCGAGAAAACGTCCGCTTTTGCCGTTTTGCGTTTTAGCGCCGATCTCGCCAAGCTCGCTTGCCAAATTATCCAGCACGCCCCAGCCGCAATTGGCGCTCAGGAATACCGCGCGATCGTCGTCTTTGATAAGCGCCGTTAACTCTCCAATAAACGCGTTTCTCATAGCAAACTCCGATTTTCCGCGCTTAATAGATCGCCTATCTCGCCGCCAAGCTCTTTCCACGCCGCCTTGAAAACCGTTTCGTCTGGGTTGCGATAATGCCACAACGCTTTTTGCTCCATAAAACCGACCCCCTTGCCCTTGATCGTTTGCGCGATAATCGCCGTCGGAGTGCCTGCGAACGTTTTGGCTCGATCAAACGCGCCGAATAGCGCGTCGTGGTTATGTCCGTCGATCGCGATTACGTTCCATCCAAAACCGCGCCAAATATCCGCCAAATCGACTTTGGGCGCGTAAAGTTCGCCGCCTTTCATTTTGTTGTCGTCGACGATAACGACAAAGTTGTCCATCTCGTTCTCCGCCGCGAAACGCGCCGCTTCCCACGTCGATCCCTCGTCGCATTCGCCGTCGCCTACGATCGCGTAGCGCGGCTGTCTGATTTGTCGATCTTTGCCGCAAGCGCCATGCCGCAAGCTACGCCAATCCCCTGTCCCAAAGAGCCTGTGGAAAATTCCGCGCCCGGAACTTTCATATAAACATGCCCCGAAAGACGCGATCCGTTTTGGCGTAGCGTCAAAAGCTCGCTTAGCTCGAAAAATCCTTTTTCGGCAAGCGCGGCGTAGAGCGCGGGCGCGCTATGACCTTTGCTCAAGATTAGTCGATCGCGGTTTGGATCGTTTTGCGTTTTAGGCGAAACGTTCAAAACGCCCGAATACAAAACAGCCAACATATCGGCGCAGGAGAATACGCCGCCGATATGCGATCCTTTTGATACGAAGCACATTTCCAGCGCGTGAAGGCGAATTTTGCGGGCAAGCTCGATTGAATTAGGCATAACGCGCCTTATTTGTCAAATTTGCGGATAAACGCGATCGCTTATTCTTAGCGGCGCGAAGCCGATCTGCGCGACGATCGCCAAAAATAAACGTCCGTCGTCCGTCGTTTTCGCGCTTTAGCGTAGCTTCCAAAGACGGATAACAAGAACAACGACAAAACAGGCGTTTTAGGGATAGACGGGTTCGACTTTTGCCTCAATTATAAGAGGCAAATAGGAGGTTTTTCTTAGGCGCGAGGCAAGATCGGTTATCGCGCATAGTTCGCTCCCCCCCCCCCCCCCAGAGTCAAAGCGGTAATAATTTACGCCGTAAGCCTTTGCCAAAGCCTCCCAATCGGGAGAAAGATAGCCCGTGTTGGCGGTTGTGGAGAAAAATTCGCCGCTAAAGTTGCGCTCCTGAAAAGCGCGAATCAGCCCAAGCGCGCCGTTGTTAAATACGATCACGGTAATTGGCGGACGGTGTTGCGCGATAAAATGTAGCTCCTCGCTACTCATCTGCAAACCGCCGTCGCCGCAAAGTGCGATAACTTCGGCGTCGGGCGCGGCGTAATACGCGCCGATCGCGGCGGGCAGAGAAAAGCCCATCGCGCCAAGCCCCGCGCTAAAAAGAACGCGATCGCCCTCTTGCGTCGCAAGTTCCCGCGCCGCTCTCCACATATTCTGCCCTACGTCGGAAACAAAAACGCGCTTTGGCGTCTCTGCGGCGCTTGGCTCAAAAAGATCGGCTAAATCGCAAAAAAGATCGATCGTTTCGCCGCTCGTAACCTTTCTGGAAAACTCGGCTTCGTCGATATCCGCGCGAATAACTTTGCAGGAAAGCGCGCCGCCAAAAGCGGCTAACTGCCTGTTTGACAGACGATCTCCGATTGCGATTACGGTATCGGCGTTTTTTACCGCTTCGTTCGCCGCTTCGACGCCCCAAACGCCCAAAACGCCCACGCTTCGCGTTCGCGCCGCTAAATCTTTGGCGCTCAACGAAACGACAACCTTTAAACTAGGATAGCGGCGCGTCCATTTGGCTAGCCACGCGCAAAACGCGGTCGAAACGCCCGCCTGACGAATACCCGCGCCCGCGATAATCAGCGGCGCTTTAGCCGCCGCGATCGCCTCTTCGATCGTTTGGAGCGCTTGCGAATGTTTGCGGATTTTCGGCGCAATAGGGGCAAAATCCGCTTTTGTTTCGCTTCGTGAAATATTGATCGGCAGGTCGATCAAAACTGGCGCTTTTCGACCGGAGGTCGCCGACTCCCACGCCTGATCAAGTATTTCGCGGATTTTTGTCGGATCGTCGATTCTGGCGGCAAACTTTGTGATCGGCGCGACGATAGAAACAGTATCCAGCTCTTGATTGCCGTTTTGCCGCAAAGCCGCGCAACCGATCGCCTCGCGCGAATCGGCGGTATGAACGTTGGCGGTTAAGAAAATTACGGGAACGCTATCGAGCCACGCGTTGGCAATCGGCGTAACAAGGTTGGTCGCGCCGGGCCCCGAAATTGCCCAACACAGCGTGGGATTGCCGCTAACTAAAGAATCGCCGATCGCCGCAAAACCGCACGCCTGCTCGGTATATAAAAGCCGATTTGAGATCTGCGCCGATCGCTTTCTAAGCGCGTCCATAATAAAACCCGCGAGCGAACCCGGATAGCCGTAGGCTCTCTTAACGCCTTTTCTTGCGAGATATTCAACTATATAATCGGCGACTAACATAGCGCTATTGTATCATCAAGACCTTTTTGGATACGAATTAGATATTATTGGATATAATTAGATATGACTATTGACGCCAACTCTCTTATTATTACGCCGCAAATACTAACTATGATCGCCGAAATAGACGCGTTTAACGGCGCGTGGAAAGCAAGCAAAAACCTATCGGTAGAGCGCCTAAAATCGCTGAAAAAAATCGCTACGATCGAAAGCGTTGGATCGTCCAACCGAATCGAGGGCAATAAATTAACCAATAAAGAGATCGACGCGCTCTTTGATCGCGTAGAAACGCGCTCTTTTTCGTCGCGGGACGAGCAAGAGGTCGCCGGATACGCTAAACTTATGGAAACAATTTTTGACCATTACGAAGTTATAGTTTTTTCAGAAAATTATATTAAACAGTTTCATCAAACTCTGCTTTCATTCGTAGATAAGGACGAGTATCATCGCGGGTCGTATAAAAAATTCGATAATTTCGTTTGCGCATACGACCAAAATGGACGCGAAATCGGCGTTATTTTTGAAACGACTAGTCCGTTTAATACGCCGCGAGAGATGTCGGAACTTATCGAATGGACGCGATTGCAGCTTAACGACGGATTTTTACACCCTTTACTGGTAATCGGCGTATTCGTCGTTTGGTTTTTAGCAATTCACCCGTTTCAAGACGGCAACGGACGACTTTCACGAATTTTAACGACGCTGCTATTATTAAAAAGCGGCTATTTATATGTCGCCTATAGCTCGATTGAGGCAATTATTGAAAACAATAAGGAAGGCTATTACAAAGCGTTAAGACAGACGCAAGGGACTTTCAAAGATAAACCAGACTATACGGAGTGGCTTACCTTTTTTCTCAGAACGTTACAGAAGCAAAAAAGACATTTGGAAGCAAAGATCGATTATAACCATTTTTTCCTATCTCCTCTATCGGATAAAATTATTCGTCTTTTTGATGAAAACGACAGACTAACTACAAGGGAGATAACAAAGTCTTTAGAGGCTAATTTACACACCGTAAAGAAACATATTCAAGAGCTAGTTAAAATGAAACTATTAACAAAATACGGATCGACGCGAGGCAGTTGGTATATGCGCGCTTAATCGGTCGTTAATATTTTGTTATAAACTCAAAAACTCCTTAACCTGTCGTTGGCTAACGCTCCTTGCGTCCGCGCCGTTAAAAACCTCTTTTTCCCAGCCGATCGTCCAATCGATAACCCGTTCTAAATCCAGCTTGTTATCCCAGCCAAGATAAAATTTTGCCTTTTTAGAGTCGATCCCGAGCGTTTCTTCTTCTTTGATATTTTCCGCGTCGCCCTCAAACTCCCACATCTTCGCGCCTTCGCCCCAGCGATCGACAATCATAGTCGCCACGCTTCCTACGCTATCGCTACTTTCGGCGCTCGCGCCAAAATTAAACGCGCCGTCTTTCGCGCCGTCGGGAAGCGATCCATCGATCAAACGAAGCGCAAGCATATAGTAGCCGTTTATGCTATCCAGTACGTGTTGCCAGCTTCTGATCGCCTTTGGATTTCTTAATTTCGCCGCCGCGCCATTTTTGCAGGCGTTTATCAGATCTACGACTAAATGCTCTTTGCAATTATCGCCTCCGCCGAGTAGGTTTGCCGATCGGACGATTCCTATCGGTATTTTGTAATCGCCGCGAGCGATATAGCTTTGGGCGATCAGATCGGCCGCCGCCTTTGAACCGCTTAACGGATCGCTTGCGCCCAAAGGATCGTCTTCGCGGTAACCCCATATTTGCGAAACGTTCTTATAAACCTTGTCGGTCGCGGCGACTATCGCGCCTTTTACGTCCGCGTCTTTGATCGCCTCCAATACATTGACCGTTCCCATAACGTTGGTTTCAAAAGTCAAGCGCGGCGCGCGAAAACTTTCGCGTACGAGCTGTTGCGCGGCAAGATGAACGACAAAATCGGGTTTTTGCGCCTCGATCGCCTCTTTTAACGCCTCAAAATCGCGTATATCGACGCGCAGATCAGAGCGAAGCGCCTCGCCCGTTCGCGCCAGATCGTATAAGCCGCGCTCGCCGTTCGCGCCGACATACGGCGGCAAAGCAAGACCGCAAACCTCTTGTCCCAGCTCGCGCAAATAAAGCGTCAGCCAAGCGCCGACAAAACCCGTATGCCCCGTAATCAAAAAACGCATACGGCATTTTATTAACTAAGCGCTTGAGTAATAAGCCGCGCCATATATTCGCATTGCGCCGCGCCAATGCGCGGATAGACGCCAATCCAAAAGACGTCGTTCATAACGCGATCGGAGTTGCGCAGATCGCCCGCTACGCGAAAATCGACGAGCTTTTGCCCGCCGCTCGTAACAAACGCGGGCTGCCGAACGATATTGCCCGCAAACAGTAGGCGCGTTTGAACGCCGCGATCTTCCAGAAATCGAACGATCTCAAGGCGCGAAACCCGCGATTTTTCAGCGAGCGCGATTGGAAAACCAAACCAGCTAGGATTGGAGTTTGCGCTCGCTTGCGGCAAAAGGATCGCGCCCTTGTCCTCCAACGGTTTCAGGGCGCAAAAGAGGCGCTCGAAGTTCTTCCGCCGCGCCGCTACGTTTTGAGGTAGCTTCTTTAGTTGCGCGACGCCGATTGCCGCGCTTAGATCGGTCGATTGAAAGTTATATCCTATATGCGAATAGACATATTTGTGATCAAAGCCGGCTGGTAGCTCTCCGTAAGCGCCCTCGCCGCCGTCAAAGCGCCTACCGCATATATTGTCTTTGCCGCTTGGACAGACGCAATCGCGCCCCCAATCACGGAAACTAAGGACGATTTTAGCTAGCAGAGGATCGTTTGTCAAAACCGCGCCGCCTTCGCCCGTAGTGATATGGTGCGGCGGATAAAAACTCAAAGTGGAGAGATCGCCAAAGGAGCCTGTCAGTCCGGTTTTGCCATCAAGCGTATATTCGCTTCCTAAAGCGTCGCAGTTATCCTCGATTAACCATAGATTGTATTTTTTGCAAAAAGCCTTGATAGAAGCAATATCAAAAGGATTACCAAGCGTGTGCGCCAAGATCACCGCTTTGCTCTTATGCGTTATGGCGTTTTCCAGTTGCGTAACGTCGATATTGTAGGTTGGAAGCGTTATATCGACAAAGACGGGAATTGCGCCGTTTTGAATGATAGGAAAAACGGTAGTGGGAAATCCTGCCGCAACCGTGATCACTTCGTCGCCGCGTTTTAACTGGCGATCGCCCAAGAGAGGCGAAGTAAGCGCGCTGACGGCTAAGAGATTCGCGGCGCTACCGCTAGAGCAGAAAAACGCCGAACCGACGCCGACGATTTTTGCGAGCGATCGCTCAAAATCGCGAGCGAAATGCCCTGTCGTAAGCCAAAACTCCAGCGCGACTTCGACCAAAGAAGCTATCTCGTCGTCGTCATAAACGCGCCCTGCGTAGTTGATGCGATCGCCCTCTTTGAAGTTTGTATCCTCTTGATCGAAGTTGTGTAAGGGGTGGAAGTTTCTAGCGTACGATCTGGCTAAAGCGACAATCCTCGCCTTTTCCCGTTTCTCTTTTTCCGTAGAGTTCGACATAACAGACCTTTTTGACAAGATAAAACGCAATCTTAACGCAACTGCGCGAAAAACGCGTTTTTACGGCGATCGCCGGATATGCGTTTGAGCGCTTTATATGGAGTTTTTGGGGCTTACAAACGTATATTTTTGGTCGGGTAAAAGCGATTTAATTAAAACTTAACGTCGCAAAATTTAGGCAAATTCAGATCGCGCCGGCTACGATCTTTTCTCTAAGTTGAGAGCGATGGCCACGGGATAGCGATTTGCGGATCGTCGTATTTAAAGCCGCCCTCGATCGTTTCGCCGTAGTTTTGATTGGTAATATAGGCAAGATGGCTATCCTCTAGCGCTAACGTTCCAAACGCCACTCCCTCTCGCAGATAAACAAACGCGCCTTGTTCGGCGGTTAGTTCAACCGTCTCATATTTGCCGAATGTTGGAGAAACGGCGCGAATATCAACGCCCGCAACGCATAATTTACCCGTAACGCAATATGCGATCTTTGCGGGGTGTTCGCCCATAGCGCCGCGCTTAAAATGCATACCTCTTAACGCGCCTTTACGCGAAAAAAGAACCGAAAACTCTTTAGGCGTAAAGTTAAACCCCAACTCTTTATAGATCGCCTCCGCGAAAATCTTAGAATACGATCCGCGTTCGTCGCTCGAGCGCTTAACCCGTCCGATATAAAACCCCGCGATCGTAGTTGATTTAATTATAATCGTTTTGTTTAACATAAATTTATCCTTTATAAATTAAATGTTATCAAAAGTTAGCCTAATCCCTTTGCGAAAACTAACCTGCGGTTTCCAGCCCGTATCGTCTCTCAAAGCTGTATTATCGAAAACTCCGGCTGGTAAATCGACTGTTTCAAGTTTATGCGTCCCAAATATTGGAGACGGCGCGCGCGACAACTCCGGTTTAAGCTCTTCTAACATTTCTAGGACGAATGACTTAAGCGGTTTGCTCTCTCCGCTTGCAAGCGTATAGCGCCGCCCCTTTAAGCCATATTCGGCAATATCGGCAAGCGCCCTAGCCGCATCAGAAATATATACAAAATCGTAACGTTGCGTACCTGCGGTAAATTCAAGCGGTTTTTGCATACTATCCTTATTTTTAACTTTTCTTAATGTCGAGTTAATAAATCTTTCTGATTTCTCTCCGGCTCCGTAGATATTTGTGACTACTACTGGTATGAAAATAATTCCAAGCTCTTCCGCTTTAATTGCAAGCATTATTCTAGCGCAGAATTTTGCGGCGGCATAAACGTCTGACGCTCTAAATTTAACATTTTTTTGATTATCAAGCGCCCAAAGCTCTTGCTCCATAATAGACGATGGAAAAATGAACTTATTACATCCAAGTTGCGCCGCAAGCTCTAAAGCTTCAAGCGATTGGGATACGCTTTGCAACTGCGCTGAACAATCTTTTGCTAACTCTTTTACAAACCATTTAAAGTGCATATAAAAATCGGCTTTCTGCGGGAGGTTATCATGATACGGATCGAGCGTCGTATAACCTCGATTTTGCAATTCTTGCGCGACAGCCGCGCCTATAAAACCTCGCGCGCCAGAAATAAGGGCGATCTTTTGCTTGTTCATGACGCAATCTTTCTAACGATCGCGCGGTTAAAAAGATCATTGTTACGTAAAAGACAAAAGCGTTCTCTCCAGAGAGAGAGAGAGGATTTCCAACCTAGTTTTTCAAGTCTGTCGCTTTGGTAATTTGAACCATAAAGCAGATTTGTATTTGATGTTTTTGCGTAGTCAATATCAATCTGCTTTCCTAAGACGTTCATGGCTACTTGCGCGACGGCTTTCGCATAATTTCTAATTGTCGTATAATTCGCTGTGTTGGATATATTATAACTTGTCGCATTGTTTCCTTTAAGTAAAATATAAAATAACGCGCTAACACAATCGGCAAGATATATAAACGATCGTTTTGCCAATCCGTCGCTTTTTATTACTATGTTTTCATTATTTAGCGCATTCCTTAAAAAATCGCTATGTACGCCGCCGCCGTCCAGATCTATGCCCGGACCGAGAACCGACGCCAAACGAGCGATATGCGTTTTAACGCCGAATTCCTTTGAATAAGCTAGACAAATACTTTCGCCGAGCCTTTTACTTTCCGCGTAAATTGTGCGCGGATCGCTCAAATCAATATATCCGTAATCGTTTTCGCTAACTATTTCATTGTTTATTGGATTTCCATAAATTGATCCGCTCGATATAAATAAAAAAACCGCCGACTCTTGTTTTGCAAGCCTTAAAAGGTTCCGAGTAGCGTCTATATTTGCGCTCACTACCCCGTCATAATCTTCACGAGCTTGTTTCGGAGAGCTAGAACTGGCGGCGTGGATAATATAATCGCATTTACATTTTGGGATATATTTTGCCGCGTCGCGTCCCCGCACGGTAATAGCTATAGCTCCGATCTGCTCCAACGCCTTGCATATATATCCGCCAATCATACCGCTCGCGCCAGTTACGATAACTTTTTTATCTTTTAGTTTTTGGCGCTCTATAGGTTGCTCAACTATCGCGCTTATGTCTTCTTTAATAATTTTATGCAAATTATGCCTGCTCAAAATAACGTCTAAGCCCGACAAAAAGATCGGTTTTTCCCGTCCAGCCTATCGCGTTTAGCCGTTGCGCGTTTAGCCGTATCAACCTCTGTCGCCCCTGTTTATCTTCTTCGTTTAGAATTAAAATTTTACCTGCATAACGCTTAATAATGCGCGCGGCTTCTTGTATATTTTGAGCTAATTCTTTCATTGTATATAAACTATTCGCGGCTACATTATATGGTTCGCAAACTTTACCTTTCAGTAAAATTGTAAATAATGCGCCGGCGGCGTCTGAAATATATAGGTATTCTCGTTTGGCTAGTCCGTCGCTACGAATAATAATGTCTTCGTTATTTAAAACGTTAGCGATAAAATCTCCTAAACTCTGACCGTTGCCTACAGGAGTATTTGGTCCATACATATTGGGAAATCTACCAATAAAAACGTCTAAATGATGCTGTTTATGTCCGGCTACAAACAGCGTTTCTTGAATACGCTTTGATTCGGCGTAAAATGCGCGAATGTTTGTCGGATCGCATTTGCCATAGTCGTCTTCGTTAACTGGATTTTCATTTTTTGGTTCGCCATAAACGGAAGACGAGCTGGTTAAAAAAACTTTGGCGTTTATTTCTTTGGCAAACTCCAATATCCGATATGATCCAAAAACAGCCGTCCAAACGCAGTCCATCGGATAATTTACATAATTGATAGGACTTGCTAGCATTGCGCCATGAATAATATAATCTATTTTACCGAGTTTATTAAAATCCGCTTTTTGTGATACGTCGCAAACAAAAAAGCGTAATTTGCCGTTGTTTAGATAATTCAAATATATTTTATGAGCTTTTTCTATATTGCGAACAACGGCTATAACATTTACCGTTTTTAGTTCCAAGAGCGCAAATGCGATATAAGATAAAAACCCGCTTGTCGCGCCGGTGATTAAAACCGTTTTGCCGTCAAGCTCTCCCCATGGAAGCGGTTCTGACAAGATATTTTGTATATCTTCCGCGATTATTTTATTCATTTTAGAAACTTCCCCATTCGGGCGAAAACTTCAATCCCGTTTGAAACCACGACGATCGCTTGTTCCAGTTGGCAAAGCTGGACTGATAGCAGTAACGACAGCTTTCAGGCGTTTTGTTTTCATCATTGACAATCGATCGAAAGCGTATAAACTCTTCGCCGTTCCACATCTGATCGAAACTATCATATTTATCGATATGAAATAGCTTAATCGGCGTACTCATACACGGGCGCACAAATCCGTCCGAACCTAGAAAAAAATCGCGCCAAGCGGCAAAACACGGTTTATGCGAAAGATCCCCAGCGGGATCTTCGCCGCGAAGGTGCGGGATTTTTATCTTGATGTTGCGCTTTTGGGCAATCTGCGTAGCTTCGTCAAAAACCGCCTTGACCTCCTCCATATAATCCCAGAGCGATTCTTTGCTCAATCCTTCGTCAAAAGCGGTCAAGAAAACGCCTTTTGCCTCTTGCAGGCCAATATCCGCCGCAAGCTCTACAATTTTTGGAAATTCGCGCAGATTTTTTCGCATTAAGGTCGTAACGAAATTCATATACGGAAAGGGCGAATTCAATCGCTCTTTCTCGCGAACAATCTCGCGCAAAGCGCCCAGAATACGATCCATTTTTGATCCGCGCCGAATCTCATAGTTTAGCGCTTCGTCTAGCGCGTCGATCGACACGGCGATCACGTCTACCTGCTCTTCAAAGATATTTGGCAGAAGATCGCGCAGTTTCATTCCGTTTGTGCAAAAATACTTTCGCAAACCTTGCTCGCTTGCCCAATGTAAAAAATCGGGAAATTGCGGATGAACGGTAGGTTCGCCCCAGCCCATCAGCGTAACCTCTTCAACCTCGCTCGCAACGCCGTTAAACTTCGCCAGCCACGCGGGATCGAAACGCGTAGCCTTGAAATCGGCGGAGTTTCTGCCGCACATAGCGCAATTTAGGTTGCAGGCGCTCGTCATCTCAAAAACAAAACGCTGCGGCTTGCTCGTAAGCGCGCTTGCGCCGCTTTTCATCTCCTCTTGATTAACTATGGTATTTTTTACGCGATTTTCGCTTAGCCGTCTTGTTTGTATCAACCGATCGGTCTTTGCCCGCAAAACCGCGCTCATTTTCGCTCCCACAACGCCCACGGCGCGTCGCCGTTTATCCAGATTTGCGATAGCTCGTTTTTATCTCGCAAAGTATCCATGGACTTCCAAAATCCGTTATGTTTGTAAGCGCCCAACGCTCCATGCCGCGCCAAACTCTCCAGCGGCTCTCGCTCTAAAATAACGCTTTTACCTTTTTGAATGTACTCAAAAACGCTTGGCTCCATCACAAAAAAACCGCCGTTGATCCAAGCGTTGTCGCCGTCTGGTTTTTCATTGAAACTCTCGATCGTATTGTTTTCGCCGATCGTAATCGCGCCATATTTACCGCTTGGCTGAATCGCGGTTAGCGTGGCGATCTTGCCGCTTTCTATATGCGTTTTTAAAAGCGCGTTCAAATCGACGTCGCTTACTCCGTCGCCGTAGGTAAGCATAAATCTTTCGCCGCCAAGCGCCTCTTTTGCCATAGCAAGCCTACCGCCCGTGAATGTATCCTGTCCCGTGTAAAGCGCGGTAACGCGCCACGGCTCGGTTCTGTGTCTGTGAATCTCGACGCTGTTTGCGGACATATCGATTGTAATATCGCTGTATCTGGTATAGTAGTTGATAAAAAAATCTTTGATAATATGACTTTTATAGCCTGTTAAAATAATAAAATCGTTAAAACCCCAATAGGAGTAAATCTTCATAATATGCCACAAGATCGGCCGTCCGCCAATCTCTACCATAGGCTTTGGCAAAACGTCCGTTTCCTCGCTTAGCCTTGTGCCAAACCCGCCCCCTAAAATAACTACTTTCATAGGAGGATTATATCAAGTCGCCCTTAGGCTCTCGCGGCGATCGCTACGAGCAGGCGCTTGACGAACGGCAAGGCGACAAACTCTCTATAACGCTTCAAGAGCCAATGAATAACTTTTGGCGGGAAGATCGCGAGTAAAAACAGAAATGATTTTACGACGATTCCTAACGGTTTTTTGCGCAATACATTTAACGCTTCGCGGCGGCGATTATCAAGAAGCAGATAAATAAAAAGCCCTTTAATTCTGCGCCGATAGTATTTAGGCATTTTGCGATCAAAACCCGTCTCTTCCAGCTCTTCAATTTCCGCTTGTTGCCATCTAGCGAAATCCTTTGCTTTTAATAGCGCGTTATCGGGGTTAGTTAGACGATTTGTAGCGGCTTCGCCCAATTTTGTAACCGCGATTTTCCACATAGGACAGGCGTTGGAAGGATCGTAGTATTTGACGAAATTGCGAATAACGCCGTAAGATTCCGCGCCAATCGCTTTGGTAATTTCCGACGTTTCATAATTAAAGTCGCATAGTTTTCGTTGATATATATAGACAAAATCGCCGCCAAGCGACATATAATCTTCGCGGTATTTAATAAACGTCTCTTCGTCCCAAAAGAAAAAATCGTCGAAAGGAATATGCATAGCGTTTGTATTCATAAAACCAAATGCATTGTGTTTTTGCCAATTTTCAAGCGAAAAAATCGCGTCGAAAGCTCTTTGCAAACCGCCTTCAACAAAAGGATCGTCGTCGTCCGCGCGCATAACAAAATCTCCCGTCGCTAATTTACAACCGATATTGCGCGCCGCGTTAACGCCGCTATTTTGCTCTAAACGATGAACTTTAACTTTATCGCCGTATTTTTCAAGGTCTTTGGGATCGATAGGATCGCTAGAGCAATCGTCGATAATCAAAACGTCGATCGCAATATCGCGCAAGCTCTGCTCAAAAATCGAATCTAAAACGCTCAAAATAATCTTCGGGCGATTATAGTTGGTAATAACAATCGTCAGCGTCATACGCGCTCCCAACTGGACGGGCATGGATCGTATTCGCGCCAATTTTCATACCATATTTTCGGCGCGGTTACCCGCTTATTTTCGTTGGTATTTAACCATGCCGACCAATAGCTAAACGTTGAATTCGCGACAATATTATGTTTGCAATTTCGCATTAGTTCAAAATCTTCCAGCTCGTTTTGCGCTCGATCGACAAAAACCGCGTTGTTAGAGAGAATAAAGTCTAGATTTGTCTTGCTCCACGCCTGATCGTTGCTGAAAATAAAAAATGTCGGAGATTCTATTTTTTCTAAAGCGCTACGAACGGCTTTTTTGTAGTATTCGACGCCGATCGTAGGCGCTCTTTTACCGATTTCGCTTACTTTTTTGCCTAACTTATGGCTATCGCTTTTAAGATCGCTTAAACGAATATGAACACATACGCTATTTTCTCGTTTGACGGTTCGCATAAAATCGCGAGCCGCCGCGCTTAACGGCGTTTGTAATACAAGGTCGCTTAACAATTTGGAGCGTATATCGGCAAAGTAATTCTCCTTACAAAAATAGCCGCTTAAATAGATATCTTTATAATCAAAAACGCGGGGTATAAAACGGCTTTCCTCTTCGCGTTTTTCAATATAAAAACTCTTTTTCTTATAGTGAAAGATTCCTTTTCGCGCAAGCCTATGCAATATGCGCGATCTGGGCGCAAGGCGTTTGATCTCCGCTATAGACGCGATCGGCGCGTCGATAGCAAAGTTTTTTAATCGAAAACCGTCGCGCGCCTTAAATTCGTCGAAATAGGAGGCGTCAAGTTTAAGAATATCGTTATGTTTTAACGAGATCGATCGACCGATCGCGTATTGAAACAGCTGATTGCCAAGCCCGCCCATAATCCTAGCGATAACCATCGCCGCCTCTCTTTGCCGACAAACGATTAAAGCCCGCTCTTAATAAAGCCCAAAACGTCCGTCTTTTCTGCGGTATAACGCCCGCAATTTGCCGCTGTTTTTTTCGCTAAACGCCACGAACGATACGCTGGTTTCTTTCACGTAGGCGAGCGCCTCGTCGATCGTAAAGCTAAACTCGGGAGCGGTTTCGATCACCTCCGCGCTTTCGACGTCGCTATAAAGCGCGGGAATATCCGACTCGTATTTGTGCGGAACTTCTAAGCCGATCTTGTCGCTAACTCTATCTTTGTAACGGCGAAGCGCCTTCTTTGCGCGTTCTACGGCAATATCCGCCGCGACGTAAAAATCCTTATCGGTTTGCTTGATGACAATCGTGTCTTTGCGAGCGAGCTGAATCGTAAATTCAACCAATACGGCGGGCTTGCCGTGTTTGCCGTCCTCCTCGACGATCGTCTTAACCGCGATAATATCAAGGTTGTATTTTTCTAGTTGATCGACCGCTTTGGCGATATATTCGCGCATCGATTCCGTCAATTCCAACTTGCGAGCGACAATGCTTGCGTTCATTTTTTCTCTCCTTTTTTGTTATTTTACAATGCGCGCGCTAATCCCACTTTGGCGCCAAGCCTTTCGGATCGCATTCGCGCCTGCCGCTATCCAAAGCGTCGATCGCGGCGATCTCCTCCGCGCTAAGCCGTAGCTTGCTCGCTTCAAGATTGGCGATCAGATGCTTTTTGTTGGTAGAGCTAGGAATAACGGCAATCTCCTTACCAATCGCCCACGCGATTATTACGCCCGCCGCGTCGATCCCGCGCGAAGACGCGATCTTGGCTATAACGGGATCGTTTAGATATTTTCCGTAACTAAGCGTCATATACGATACGATCGAAACGCCGTTTTGAGCCGCGAAATCGCTAACTTTGCGATTTTGAAACCAAGGGCTAAGTTCGACCTGATTGCATACGATTTCGTTTTTACCCGCAATGTCGATCGCCTCGCGTAACAGCGCGTTTGGAAAGTTTGAAACGCCGATATTTTTAGTCAGCCCTTTTTGTTTGGCTTTGATCAGCTCTTCAAGATAGACCTTCAGAGGAATCCCTTCGGGCGAAGGCCAATGAATCAGCGTTAGATCGACGTAATCGGTTTTAAGTTTTCGCAAGCTCTCGTCGATCGACGCTATAAAACGTTCTTTTGAAAAATTGGTTATCCAAACCTTCGTCGTTAAAAAAATCTCGTCGCGTTTAACGCCGCTTTTTGCGATCGCCTCGCCTACCGCCTCTTCGTTTTCGTATATTTGCGCCGTGTCGATCGCTCTATAGCCGACCGAAAGCGCTTCGCTTGCGGAGCGTTCCGCGACCTTGCCTACAAGCCGAAAGGTTCCTAAGCCAAACAGTGGAACTACGCCCATCTCGTCTCCTTTTTTCTGATTGTCCGTCTGTTAAAATACCCAAAAAAGGATTATCTTGAAACTATTATTTATCGGCGATATAGTGGGAAAGGCGGGGCGCAACGCGGTCAAAAGCCGTCTTGAGCGCGTAAAAAACGAGCATAAGATTGATTTTTGCGTCGCGAACGGCGAGAATATCGCTCACGGCTTTGGCGTTACGGCAAAAACCGCCGAAGAGCTATTTAACGCGGGGGTCGATCTAATCACGGGCGGCAATCATACGTGGGATAAAAGAGAGATTATCGCGTTGTTAGACGAAAAGCCGATAATCCGCCCGCTTAACTTTCCAATCGGCGCGCCGGGCAAAGGCGTTTGGATCGCGCAAACCGATCAAACGCGCTTTGCAATCGTTAATCTAATCGGTTTTCATAATATGGGAATCGTGGATAATCCATTTCACGCGATCATAAAGGCGATCGACGATCTAACAAGCGACGGCGTTAAGACGATAGCGATCGACTTTCACAGCGAAACGACGGCGGAGAAAAACGCGCTTTTGAAATTGCTGGAAGGTAAAGTTAGCGCCATAGCGGGGACGCACACCCATATCGGCACGGACGATCTTCTGATCGCAAACGGAGTCGGATACGTTAGCGATATAGGTTTAAGCGGGATTAGAAACGAGGTGATCGGAATGGATAGCGCAGAGCCTATCAGACGTTATATGACGGGAATGAAACGCGGCTTTGAAACAATCGATAGCGGACGGACGATTTTTCAGGCGATCGTCTTTGAAATTAACGACGACGGCAGATGTATAGATTGTTATAAGATCAAAGCATACGACGACGACGAAACGTTTATATCTCAAAGACACGGAGGCGGTTGGTGATCGAAACAAGCGCCGATCTGCTTTTGGCGCTAAGCAGGTTATCGCTAATCGAAGGCGATCGCTATCCGCATTGGTGGCGAAACTACGGCGCGTGGTTGATTCTGCCCGAAGCGATCTTAACGCAGCAAACGCGGTGGGAAAAGGTAGAAAAATCGGTTGAAAATCTGATAAAACTAGGCTTAGATTCGCCCGAAAAATTAGCCCGCGCCGATCGGCTAATCGTAGCGCGGGCGATCGCTCCCGCAGGCTTTTATAATCAAAAGGCGGATCGGATTATCTCGCTTTTAGATTTTATGCTTAAAGAGTTTGGCGATTTTGAAAACTTTGCGGCAAGCGTCGATCGCGAGCGGCTTTTAGCGCAAAAAGGAATCGGCTTTGAAAGCGCCGATTCTATTTTATGCTACGGTTGCCAAAGAGCGGTTATGGTCGTCGATAGTTATACCGCCCGATTGCTATCGGCGCTAGGCAGGGAGTTTGACGATTACGACGAGATTCAAAATTGGCTCGTTTTTGGCGTTGAAAACGAGTTCAACCGCGTTAAAAAAGAGTTAAATCTTAGTTTGGAGCTAACCTACGCTTATTTTCACGGACTAATCGTAGAGTTTTGTAAAAATCAAAAACGCGGATCGCTTAATATCCTAGCGCTCGATCTAAAACGGGCTTAACGTTCCGCGTCAGTCGCGGATCAGATGACGTTCTTCGAGATGTTGCAATACTTTGCGCTCGCCCAATTCGCGCGCTTTTTTGCGTCTTGCGTCGCGTTTTGCAATTTTCTTGCTTGGCGTAGCTCGGATCGATTTTAATCGCTTATCCTTATACTCGCAATCTAAAACAAATCTATTCAAAACATTTGCCTACTACGTCTAAGCTACCCTCTACGGAATTATATCTCCAAGCCTTGCCGACGCAAAGTTCTGAAAGAGAATCTGTGTTATTTAGCGTAGAACTACCTTTGATAAAGGAGATCGCGCCGACGCTTACCGTCGTATTTCTTTCATATTAACGTAGCCGCTCGGATCGCGTCGCGTTGCAAAAGAGTGGCGTCCGTCCGGCTCAAGAACGATCGCAAGTGCGCCGCCGCTAGAGCCGTTAAATCGCGGACTTATCGACGTAGCCCCCTCTTTCGTAGCGCCGCCTTCGTTCCAAAAATTGACGCTAAGAGCGTTGGGATAACCCGTAACGCTTAGCTGTTCTTCGCCTCTTTTTGCCGGATAGGTAACGTAATAGAACGCGCCCCGCTCGTCAAGGATCGTAACCTTAAACTCTTTGCCTTCGTTGGCGATCGCTTTTGCGCGAATTGTTTGCAACGCCGATCGAACCGCGCTGATTCCGCTTCTTTCGGCGGCGACCAAAGCGTCGTCAGATACGCAACCGCAACCGATTCTAGGATAGGCAATAAAGATCATCAAAATACCAAGCGCCGTAATAGCGACAAAGGTATTTTTTAGATACCCCTCTTTTTTGCACTATTAACCCCTTGCGTCAAATAGCCAATTTGTAGCGCCAACGCTTCGTTTCAAAGACTGTTTTTAGAATATGGCGTTTTGCGGTTAATGTCCGCCGCAAGAGCAACTATGATCGTCGCGGTCGTGATGATGACGTCCGCCGCAACACTCCGAACCTTCTAAAAAGCCCGTAGCCAACTCGTTTTCGGTCGCCTCGCGGGTTTTTACGACCTTTACGAAAAAGTCAAGACTTTTGCCCGCTAAAGGGTGATTGTAGTCGATCGTTACCGTTTCGTCGCCGATCGCCTTTACCGTAACCTGAACGGTATTTCCGTCGTCGGATTGCCCGTAGAGCGTCATTCCTTCGCGTAACTCTACGCCCGCGAACTGTTCCTTTTCAATCTCCTCGATCGCGCTTTCGTCGTATTTGCCGTACGCCTTTTCGCTTGGGACGATCAACTTTTTGCTCTCTCCCTCGCTCATCTGCGCGATCGCCTCTTCCAACCCCGCGACGATATGCCCGCCGCCCATTAAAAACTCTAGCGCCTCGCCGCCTATGTTGCCGTCGATCGTTTCGCCCGAAAGCGCGTCTTTAACTTCGTATTCTATGCCCACAACCGCGTTCTTTTTGATAGCCATTATCTATGCCTTTAGTAATTTTTCGTAATTGTAGCCATTTAGCGGTTTAGGCAAAAGGCAAATGCGGATACGATCGCGGTTTTATTAACCAAAATGCGTATCGGGCGGACAAAACAATGTTGGAAAATCGGTTAAAGGCTCTTAGCGCGGCGATCGTTCAAAGTTACGACGATCTAAGCGAAACGATCAAGTTCGGTTCGGCGGCTCTGCCCGCGTCCAAAAAACTTGTCAAACTTTTGGGTAAATTGCAGGCGCTTTTATTCCCCGCCTATTTTGGCAAACCTTTTAGTATTCCCGCTTCGGTTAGCTGTCATGTGGGAGTCGCGCTGGAGGAGATTCAAACCGAGCTTAGCCGCGAGGTCGCCAAAGCGTTACCGCATTTGGAGCGCTACGCCAAAGAAGAAACAAACGATCTTGCCGCCGAAGCGCGTTGGCTCGTTATCGCGTTTTTGGAGCAACTGCCGCAGATACGCGAGGCGCTAGAAGCGGATATTCAAGCCGCTTACGACGGCGATCCCGCCGCTTTTAGTAAAGACGAGGTGATCGCCTCTTATCCCGGATTTTACGCGGTGATGACCTATCGCTTGGCAAATCGGCTTCATAAATTGGGAGCGCCGCTGATTCCGCGAATCTGGTCTGAACACGCGCACGGGCGCACGGGAATCGATATTCACCCGGGGGCTTCGATCGGGCGATATTTTTTTATCGATCACGGCACGGGCATTGTGATCGGCGAAACGACCGTGATTGGAAACCATGTCAAAATATATCAGGGCGTTACGCTAGGCGGCATATCGACTCGCGGCGGGCAGGCTTTGCGGGGCGTTAAGCGCCACCCTACTGTGGAGGATTACGTTACCATTTATAGCGGCGCGTCGATCTTTGGCGGACAAACGGTTATAGGAAAGCATAGCGTGATCGGCTCAAACGTGTTTAT
>JAISOU010000076.1 GCA_031275395.1 Helicobacteraceae bacterium
GCTTGAGCATAAAATCGGGCGCGAGCGACGAACGCCGCGAAGGCTCTGCTAAAATATGTCGGCAAAACGCCCGACGAGGTGAAATTCGGGTTGCGCGTCCGCGCCGCCAAAGCGATGAAGGAGATTGCGATCGGCGACGTAACGGCGATGATCGATAAAGTTATGAAGGATAAAAATGATCGTTAAAAGCGCGAAAGAGGCGATCGCTATCGAAGCCGCCGAAATCGCTTCGCTTGTCGATCGCATAGACGCGGAGTTTGAAGGCGCGGCGCGGGCGATCTTATCGTGTAGGGGCAGGACGATCGTTAGCGGAATGGGCAAATCTGGACTGATAGGGCGCAAAATCGCCGCTACGCTCTCCAGCACGGGAACGCCTAGCTTTTTCCTGCATCCCGCCGAAGCCTACCACGGCGATCTGGGAGTGGTAGCAAAAGAGGACGTAGCGCTTGTGTTGTCCTACTCCGGCGAAACCGACGAGGCGCTGAAAATTATTCCGTTTTTGCAAGATCAGGGCAATACGATCGTCGCCTTTACGGGTAACCCGCAATCAACACTGGCGAAAGCGGCAAACTTTCATATCGATTGTTCCGTGTCGAAAGAGGCGTGTCCGCTTTCTTTAGCGCCGACAAGCTCCACGACCGCCGCTCTTGTTATGGGCGACGCGCTTGCCGTAGCGCTGATGAACGCGCGGGGATTTTCCGCCGAACATTTCGCCCGTTTTCACCCCGGCGGATCGCTTGGGCGAAAACTGCTCGCTAAAGTCAAGCACGAGATGATCGCGTCTGAAAACCTGCCCTTTATCTCGCCCGAAACAAAAGCGATCGACGTGCTTGGCGCTATTAGCGGCGGACGGCTAGGAATCGCGATCGTTAAAGACGGCGACAAAGCGGCGCTAGGCGTGATCACCGACGGCGATATTCGCCGCGCCGTCGAGCGCTCGCAAGAAGGATTTTTCGCGTTAAACGCGTCGCAGATTATGACTCGCAACCCCAAAACAATCTCGCCCGAAACGCGGCTGATCGAAGCCGAAGAGATTATGGACAAACAACGCGTCCATCAACTAATCGTCATAGACGATCAAGGCGCGATTCTGGGGCTTTTACCCTATCGCTTTGCTATCAAAAAACGCTAAGGAGATCTTATGAAACATATTCGCGTCGCGTCGCCCAAAGGGGAGATTTTTTTTGGCAACGATCTGCCTCTTGCCGTTATCGCGGGGCCTTGCGCAATCGAGGGTATGGACTTTTCTTTGCGCTGCGCCGAGAAGCTCAAGGCGATCTTTGAAAAGGCAAAGATCGGTTTTGTCTATAAATCGAGCTTCGACAAGGCGAATCGAACGAGCGTAAAAGGCTTTCGCGGCGTTGGAATCGACGAGGGGCTGAAGATTTTGGAGCGCGTTCGCCGCGATATTGGCGTAGCCGTATTAACCGACGTTCATACCGACGCGCAAGCGCCGATCGTCGCGGCGGTAGTCGATATGCTTCAAACGCCCGCTTTCCTGTGCCGTCAAACCGATTTTATAAAAGCCGTTGCAAAAGCGGGCAAACCCGTCAATATCAAAAAGGGGCAGTTTTTGTCGCCTTGGGAGATGTCGGGCGTGTTGGACAAAGCTCTATCGACGGGCAACGATCAGATCGCGCTGTGCGAGCGCGGAAGTAGTTTTGGCTATAACAATTTAATTGTGGATATGCGATCGTTAGCGGTAATGGCAAAGAGCGGACAGCCCGTCGTTTTTGACGCTACGCACTCCGTTCAGCTTCCCGGCGCGCATGGCGAGAGTAGCGGCGGACAGCGCGAGTTTGCGCCGATCTTGGCGCGAGCCGCCGTAGCGGCGGGCGTAGCGGGCGTATTTATGGAAGCCCACCCCGATCCCGATCTTGCGCCGTGCGACGGGGCGAATATGATCCCCTTTAGCGAACTGCCGGCGATTCTTGCAAAACTCAAGCAGATCGACCTTGCCGTAAAAGCGCGGCTATGAAAACGACGATCGTTATTCCCGCCCGTTATGCCTCGGCAAGGTTTGCGGGTAAAGCGCTGGCGTTAATCGGCGGCGCTCCTATGATAGCGCGAACTTACGAGCAGGCTAAAAAGGCGAAGTTAGCCGATCGCGTCGTAGTAGCCACAGACGATCGGCGTATTGCCAAGGCCGTCGAAGCCATAGGCGGCGAAGCGGTTATGACAAACGCAAAATGCCAGAACGGAACGGAACGTCTAGTAGAAGCGGCGCGTAAAATCGACGCGGATATTTACGTCAATGTTCAGGGCGACGAGCCGTTTATCGATCCCGCTTCGATCGACGCGGCGATCGCGGTTTTGACGCAAAACGACGCGGCGCGTATTTCCACGCTCTACCATACGATCGACGAAAATGAAGCGCGAAATCCAAACGCGGTAAAGGTCGTTTTAGACGCTTATTCCCGCGCTTTGTATTTTAGCCGCGCTTTGATCCCCTTTGATCGCGACGGCAAAAAGGGGCAATATCTAAAGCATATCGGGCTTTACGCCTATAAAAAAGAGGCGCTTTTAGCATACGAAAATCTGCCGTCATCGCCGTTGGAGGATGCCGAAAAGCTAGAGCAACTGCGTTACTTGCAAGCGGGCTACGCTATCTACGCTACAAAAGCCGACGCGCCGCTAATCGCAATCGATACGCTCGAAGATCTGCGCCGCGCCGAAGCCTATTTGAAAGGCGAAACGATAGCCTTGAACGATTTAGCGAATATCAGGCTTATTTTAATTGACGTCGACGGCGTTCTTAGTCCGCCGACGCTTCTATTTAACGAAAACGGCGAAAGCCATAAGGCCTTTAATGTTCGCGACGGGCTAGGAATCGAGATCGCGCAAAAGGCGGGATTGAAAATCGGCGTAATCACGGGACGCGATTCGCCCGCGCTTCGCAAACGGCTGGAAATTCTCAAAATCGAAACGGCGCGCTTTGGCGTTAAAGATAAGGGGACGGCGTGTCTTGAAACGATAAAAAAACTAGGCGCAACGCCCGATCAAACGCTTTTTATAGGCGACGACTCGCCCGATCTAGCGGCGTTTGCCGTATGCGGATTGTCGTGCGCGGTAGCCGACGCGCCGAAGTATATCAAGGCGCAGGCGAGTTTTTCTCTGAACAAAAACGGGGGCGACGGCGCAATTCGCGAAGCGATCGAACTCGTTTTAGAGGCGCAAGGCAAATTAAATTGCTTAACGGACGTTCAAGCTTACCAAAGCGTTCTTTGCCGATAAATAGCGCAAAAGCCGGTCCGCGCTCCGCGCCAAAACGCTATTTTGGGGGCGTTCTACCGCCCTCCGCTCCCGCTTATCGCCTTTTTCATTTTTATAGCTATTCGTTAAAACTCGGTTATTCTGGCAATCTGTAGGTTTTCATCTATGTTGATTATCGCCATTTCGGTTACAACGGCATTAAAGCTATTCGTGGCGCGATACGCGAGAAGCGCGTCCAATTATTCGCTTCGTTTTTTTGGCAAATCTACTTTTCGTCGATTCGGGTTAAAACTATCAGGGGTTTTTATGCGGTTTTATGCATACCAATTAGCGATCGCCTTCAATGTCCGTTCAACCTCGTATCTTTCTGCGTCTCGCGCCCTTTTGTTATCCCCCCGCTTTCTCTTTTTTAGCGCGTCTAAAATTATCGTCGTTTATGTTGTAGTCGTAAGCGTCGCGCACAATTCCCGCGACGCGAAGCAAAACCAAAATCGTCGCAAGTTTAATCAAGCGGGCGCTAAACTTATATCGGCGTAACGTAGGGCTGAACGCCAAAGCGTTATTTGCCGATTAGATTAGTTAAGGAAGCGCAATGTTGATGAGAGATCGTTTTGTGAAAGACGGTAATTTTCTGTTCCGTTGGCGTAGTTTTATGCCGCTTTTAATGTTCGCGGTCGTAATAATCGAGCTATTTCCCAAAAACGCCGAAGCGATTTTGCGAAACGCGCTTTCTTATCTTTCGAGCTTTGAAGCCGTAGATCGCGCGGCGCAAGATCTTCTCTCTCTCTCTCTCTCTCTCTCTCTCTCTCTCTCTCGATAGCGCGCTTGCGCTAACCGTTGTATCCGTTTTTATTAGTCTTGTCGGCATTGCTACGCGCATATACGCGATTGGCTACAAACATAAGGGAACTTCGGGGCGCAACACAAAAGCGCAACAGGCTAACGCGCTTAACACGACAGGCGTATATTCGCTTACTCGCAACCCGCTTTATCTTGGCAATTTCTTAATAGGTTTAGGCGTAATTATATATACGCGCTCTTTTACGCTTATAGTCGTTTATATATCTTTTTTTGCCTTGCATTACGAGCGAATTATAGCGGCGGAAGAGAGCTTTTTGGAGGGCAAATTTGGCGAAACTTATACGCGCTGGGCTGATAAAACGCCGATCTTTTTTCCTAAGTTTACCGAATTTGTTCCAAATACGCCGCCCTTTTATTATTTTTACGCTTTTTATCAGGAAAAAGCGGCGATCGCCGCAAGCGCGCTGTCGTTTTGGTTTATCGCTTTTTTACGCGGCGAGGGCGGCGAGTTGTGGATTAAAATCGCGCTGATTTTTGCGACGATCTATTACGCGGCGTTTTATATCGCGGGCAAAATCATAAAGAAAAAACGCAAAGACCTAAGATCGCGCTAAACGCGCTTAAGCGGATCGCTTTCGCGGCGTATCTCGTTGCGGCGAAAGCACTCAGATAAATGATCGTTAATTAGTTCCGTCGCCTGCAAATGCGAATAAATTATTACGCTACCCAAAAAGCGAAATCTGCGCTTTTTCATATCCTTCCCGATCCGATCGGACAGCTCTGATCGCGCGGGAATGTCGGCGAGCGTTTTTATATCGTCGATTATTGCCTTGCCGCCCGTAAAACCCCAAATGTAGTTTGAAAAAGAGCCAAACTCTTTTTGAACGACTAAAAACGCGACGGCGTTTGAGATTGACGCGGCGATCTTCAGGCGGTTGCGAACGATGCCTTTATTTGCCGATAAAATAGCGCGAAAACCGCCGCTTTACGCCGCCGCCAAAATAATCCCGCGCCCCGAAAATCCGCGAATAACGCCCCTTTTAAGCCCTCTAACGCTTAAATCGCGCGCCATAGAGATCGGTTTCGGGCGGTATTTTAATTGGCGTAGGTAATTCGCCGCGTTTTATGTTAAAGAGATAATAATGCGTCGCGTTTTGCGCGTCGATCGCTATCGTTAAAGTTATACGCTCATAGGGATCGGATCAATCCACCAGCCCGTTTTATATCCTATCCCGATTTGATAAGACGGATACGTCTCTTTGGCGATCGTAGCGAAGGGCGGGATTACGCTAGGCGTAGGCGGCGCGTCTTTATCGACAAATTTCTGTCCGTCCATTAGTAAAACGGACGCAATTTCGCCACAGTGGATCGACGTTTTAGTCCAGTTTGCGATAATCGGATCGCCCGTTAAGTTTGTGATTTTTATCGTAAAACCGATTAAGCCGCGAGTGGAGTTTCGTAAGCCGCTTACCCAAACTCCATCGCGCTCGTTTTTGCTTCGGTAGTTTGATAAAACTTCGGCGCGGGCGTATATGTTGGCGCACAACCACACAAAAAAGGCGGCGAAAGCCGCGACTAACGCAAATTTAACAATCCGCATTTTATTCCCTTGTCTTGATATGCGTTAATATACGGCGAAGGCGCTTAAACTCTAGTTTTAAGTTAATGTGCGCGACAACGCGCCCTATAATGCTATAAGCGTCGTCGGCGCGAATAGTTATAGATTTATATTGTTCATTGTCGCTTAATAGAGTTAATATTTTTTCGTAAGGCGATACGCGAGAAGCGCATCCAATTATTCGCTTCGTTTTTTTGGCAAATCTACTTTTCGTCGATTCGGGTTAAAACTATCAGGGGGTTTTATGCGGTTTTATGCATACCAATTAGCGATCGCCTTCAATGTCCGTTCAACCTCGTATCTTTCTGCGTCTCGCGCCCTTTTGTTATCCCCCCGCTTATTCCGCCGCTTTCTCTTTTTTAGCGCGTCTAAAATTATCGTCGTTATGTTGTAGTCGTAAGCGTCGCGCACAATCCCAGCGACGCGAAGCAAATCGCTTGGTTTTTCTATCGCAACTTGTTCGCCCGCGCCTAGTTTTAATCCCGTGCGCTCTACTTCGCGTTTTCGATCGTCGGTCATAGGGATACAAAATTGTATAGAGGGGATTTTTTTTGTTGCCATAAAATCTAAGCAACCATCTAAACATATTGCCCTTATAGATAACGCTGTAATAGGTTTCCGAATCTTTTGGCTCGATATTCGCTTCTTCGCCCAAAATATCTTTAACGGCGCGGAATAATAATCTTTCCTCTTTTGTCGTAACGATTTTAGGATTATCGGGATCGACAATATCCCCCTCCTCTTGTTCGTCGCTTTCTGGCGTTGCGGCGCTTGTTTTTGACGGCGGCGCGGCGGTTAAGCCTGTCATAGCGATACCGCCGATAACGCGCCCGATCGCCTCTTTTAACTGCGGCGCGACGCTTTCTAAAAACTTCGCGCTTAACAGCCGCCCGAAGTCGGCGCGAGCCGCTACAAAGCGCACAAAATCAATATCGGGATCGCGCAACAATTTATCGACAATGCTGACAAAACTATTTAATGTTGTGCTGTTAAACGCTAGGCTTTTTAACGTGTCGGGCTGGAAGTTTTCGTGACGAAAATTATAAAGCCGCCCGATCGCCCAATCGTCTAAATCCCCCATAAAATCTATCGTTAAAAAGGGATCGCTATCCATTACGTTTTTGGCGTTTAGATCGGTGAAAAATCGCCATTCCCGTCCGTTAGTAATCGCTGAAAATGTAACTTCGGGGATCGCGTTGAAATATCGCGCTAATTGCGGCTCGTGGTTATTTAGAGCTTCATTCCACCCTTTCGCCTCTATAAACATTACGGGCTTGCCGTTTTGAAATAGGGCGTAATCCACTCGCTCGTTAGCCTTCGCCCCCGCAAAATCGGCGCGATATTCCGCGCGCATTTTTGTCGGGTCTATCGATGAAAAACCGAGTATATTCAGTAGCGGCACGATCGCCGCTTGTTTAGTCGTTTCCTCGTTATCGCACAACTCGCCGATTTTTGCGATATGCGCCGCAAAAGCGCGTACCCTCTCCGTAAATGCTTGCATTTTATCCCCCTTCTTGTCTTTCTTTTTATTGTCGCTTAATTAAACGATAGCCCGCTCGACTTTTTACCCGCTAATATAAGCGTAAGCGACGGCGTTTGCGCCAAACGCAAAAGCTGTCGTTAAACAAAAAGCGATAAACGCTTTTGCGACTATTCCGAACCTATTATCCAACAACGTTTTCATATTTGTCCTCCCGTTATGTTAGGATTGCAAGTTGAGAAACGATAAAAAACTAAAGGACTGCCGAGAAAGAGAGAAATTGAAGCTTTCGGCTTCAATAACGCTTTGCGAAACATTTGCTTGCATAGCCATAATTTAGCTCCTTGTCTAATCTCAAGTTAAAACTAAAGTTGGATTATATCAGTCCTTAATAAAAACCGACCTATTTTCGTTATTCCCGCGAAGCGCGCTACGTTAAAACGGGCGGGAATAACTAAAAAATAGGAGCGTTTCGCGGGATTGTTCGCATTGCAAACGAGAGCTAGATTTTCGATTATCCGTCCATATTTTTTTTCAAAGCGCGGAAAAATCGTTTGAGGGTAGCGGGATTTTCGCGCAAAATCACCCTAAGTTGGGGCGTTTTGACGGTGGGGCGGCGGATCGCTCCGACCAAAAAACCCTCTTTCAAAAGTTTTCTTTGCAGCTCAATCGCCTCTTTGTCGCTCGATAGCGGTATGGGCAAAATTAGCGACGGCGAATAGTAGCCAAACAAAGCGGCGATCTCTCTTGCCCGATCTATGCGTTTTCGTAAAACGGCGCGGCGCGAATAAATATGTCTTGCCGCCTCGCGCGCGTAAGCTATATCAAAAAGACTGGGCGCGGTCGAATAGATCGTCGGCTTCGCTTTGCTTTGTAAGAAGCGGATAATCTCGTCGGAGGCTAATATGTAAGCGCCGTAACTGCCGTATGATTTACCTAGCGTTCCCATAAGAACGACGTTTTGCGAATTAAATCCGTAATGTTCCAAAACGCCCGTTAAGTTTTCGCCGATTACGCCAATAGAGTGCGCCTCGTCTAATATCAAAGTAGCGCCCGCGTTTTTCGCCGTTTCTATAACGCTTTTTTCAACCAGATCGCCCCCCATAGAATAAACGCCTTCAAGCGCTACAAAACGACGATTTACGCGCGTTTTTAACTTCTTTTCCAGATCGCTCGCGTCGTTATGCGCAAAAAATAAAACCTTTGATCGCGCCGTTTTCGCCGCCAAGATTCCGCTTGCGTGATACTCTTCGTCGATAAGCAAAAGATCGCCTTTGCGCGGCAGGGTTTCAAATAGGGCTAAATTGCCCAAAAATCCGCTACCGATCGTCATAGCCGCCTCGTAGCCGCGACTCTTTATCAAAAAGCGTTCAAACTCGCGGTGGATCGCGTGATAACCATTAACGAGTTGCGAGGCTTTCGCGCCAAAAACGTTTGACTTTCGCAAAC
Organism: Helicobacteraceae bacterium; assembly: GCA_031275395.1. Taxonomy (GTDB): domain Bacteria; phylum Campylobacterota; class Campylobacteria; order Campylobacterales; family SZUA-545; genus JAIRNH01. Next base: position 8,562 of record JAISOU010000076.1, read on the forward strand.
GAGAAACTGCGCGCTCAAAAACCTTTTTATTATGCGCCATTCCTAAGTAGTCGTTGCTTGCCAGATCGATTAGTTTTTCGGAAAATAACCGTCGTTCGCGCAAGCGCCCCGATTTTTTTAGCGCCGATAGTTCTTTTTCATACATTTAACGCCTTTATCGCGTTTATCTCTTTTCGACTTTTTCTTGCGCCGATTTCGCGGCGTTTTTTAGTTTTTCTTCTTGATCGCGCGCGGCGTTTAGCTCTTCTTCGCTATCGAATAACGCGCCGTGAGTGAAGCGCTTTTCGTCGTCAAACTGCCCGCTTTTTAGCCCCCACAAGAACGCGACAAGCCCGATTAGCCCCAATAAAATCGAGATAAAAAGCGTCATGATCAGCGCGATTGTCGTATCTTCCATAGCCGCATTTTAGCGTTAGTTTCGCTTGGCTATAATCGTTTGTTCTAGTTTTGGAAAGAAATAGCGATTTATGAAAGTTAAACAAATCGGTTTGCGTTGTTTTGAGTTTTCGTTGGAGCGACGCGATAAAGAGGCGGCGCTAACCTATATTGAAACGCACGAAGCGATACTTAACCGTTATCTTTTGTTGCTCGCGGGCGAATACGACGAGGCGATCGAAAGAGATTTGCAGAGGCGCTCTTTGGCGCATATTTGGATCAAACGCGATCATACGCTTTTTGCCAAACCGGTTATAGAGGACGCGCCGTCGCAACCGTCGATCGACAAAGCGCCGCGAACGCTAGTCGTTAGAAAGCCCGTGCGATCGGGCGAACGGATCGAAACGGAGGGCGACGCGGTTTTTTTCGGGCGTATCAACAGCGGAGCAGAGGTTTTTACGCGGGGGAATTGCTTTTTATTTGCGCCGCTCTACGGATTATGCAACGCGCAAGGCGAAACGGCAATCGTTAGCGAAGCGGGCAAAGGCGGATTATTTATCTTTCGCGGCGAGGTTTTTGAAAGCGGTTTTTTTGATCGCCCCAAACGGTTTTTTGTAGATAATGGCATAACCTTTTCGCAAGATCATATATAAAATCCTATTTGCGTCTAATCAGTAGATATGTGGCGTGTTCGGCTTTAATCGTTTCGGCGTTAACATCTTTGGCTTCGCCGCCCGTTTTTTTACCTTTATAAAGTAGTAAAATCGATCGTTCGCCCATAAACGGCGCGGCAAGAGAAGCGATCGTTTTTGCGTCGCTTACCGCTCTGGAGGCGATTAGATCGTAAAGCGCGAGCGGCGTTTGTTCTACGCGCTTATCGATCACGGTAACGTTTTCAATGTGCATTATCGCGGCGGCGAATTGCAAGAAAGAGGCGCGTTTATTTAGCGGTTCAACAAGAGTAAAACGCGATCGCGGTTTTGCCATAGCCAAAACGAGTCCCGGAAAACCCGCGCCGCTTCCTATATCCAAACAACTTTCAAAATCGTCTAAAAAACTTAACGGATAAACGCTGTCGAATATATGCTTTTCTATATCGCGATCGTTTTTAGCTCCGCTAAGATTATGCGTCTTATTCCAATGAAGCGCCATTCGCGTAAATTGTTCGGCTTTTGCGTAGAAATCGTCAAACAAAATTAGGCGGTTTGCTAATAGGCGATCGCGCAGATCGTTTGTCATAGAAAATGTCCGCTTTTTTCTCTCTTTACGCGCAGATAGTTTTCGTTAAACGGATTAGAGGCGACGATCAGCGAAACGCGCTCCACGATCTCCACGCTTTTGAGGCTTTCGATCTTGTTTGGATTGTTGGTAAGCAGGCGAATTTTTTTTACGCCCAAAAACTCTAGCATATATTCGGCGATCTCGTAGCTTCTTTCGTCCTCCGCAAAGCCTAATTGATGGTTCGCTTCGATCGTATCTAGCCCTTGATCTTGCAAAGCGTAGGCGTTGATTTTGTTGAAAAGCCCGATATTTCTACCCTCTTGGCGCAGATAAAGAATTGCGCCGCAGCCTTCGTTAGCGATCAGGCGCATAGCAAGATCGAGCTGTTCGCCGCAGTCGCATTTGCGGCTAAAAAGCGCGTCCCCCGTAAGACATTCGCTATGCACGCGCACAAGCGGCGCGGGGCAGTCGAAGCGCTCGGTGCGAATCAGCAGATGTTCTTTTTGCTTCTCCTTAAAAACTTGCGCTAAAAACATACCGTGCTTTGTCGGCAGATTGGCGATTTCAGATATTTGTATATTCATTTTCCCGCTTTTGTTTGCTTTAACTTTATAAAAGTAAGAGGGCAAGTATAGCCCAAAGCGACAAAACTTTGGCGGCGCAAAGAGCGATCGCTCGCCTTTTTTGCCGCGCAATTTTCTATTACTGTACCCGAATCGTTCCCGTTTCTGGATCGTAAAGCCAATATCTATCTACGTTTAATTCGGCGTTAGGATTTGTAATGGATCTGGTGGCGGGGCCTTTAATTTTTGTTTTTTCGCCGAGCGCTTCAACGCTATATCCTTCGCGTTCCTGAGGTTCAAGAACAAGCGCTAACGCCGTCGAACATTCGTCGTCGCTTGCGGCGCGCGACGTAGTAAGATCTTCCCAAGAGCGCAAACTTAAGCCGTTTGGATAACTCGATTTATTAAAACGCGCTTCGTCGTTTGGGGCGGCGTCGCTATATGAAAGTATAGTAACGGTATGCGTCTTGTCGTCGCAATCCAATATATTACGCGTAAGGTTTTGGCGAGCGCCTAAGACTAAGGCGCGCCCGCGTATCGACGGAAGAGCCGATCTGGCGGAGCCAATACTAAACTTTTCAGCGGCTATCAACGCGTCGTTTTCAACGCTTTGCAATCGCCGTTCCGCAAATAGATTTTCAAGATTGCTAGACGTTTTATCGTTAATTGAAATATCGTCGTTTTCCAGATGAATAACCGCGCTTAAAATATCGCCTTCGCGTTTCAGATAACCCCCTTCTACCAGAGTATCTATTACGCCGTAAAAGTCGTCGGGCGCGTCAAAAATCTCCGCGATTTTTTGATTTATAGATATATCTACGTTTGCGATCAACTTCTTAAGCAGTACTTCGGCTCCGTAAGCCCCTAGATCGTCTAATTGCAGGAAGGGGATTTTAGGATCGAGCTTAACGACCGCGTTAATTTCAAACGGCTTTTGATCGAAGCTTGCGCTTGATTTAATCGTTATGATCGCGTTTTCAAACATCTTTGTAGCCAAAGCGTATGCCTCGGCTAGCGCCTTTTTTTTGATCTTGCCGACGCGCGGCGCCTAAATCTTGGCTTATCTCGTATAATTTAACTAAACTTTTATGATCAAAATTATCCGTTTTGATCGATAAAAACGGCTTGTCGATTGTTATTAACTTACCCTCGCTTGTATAATAATCTTTTGGGCGCGTTTGAATCGCTAAACGATTGGCTGAAAGCTCGCCAAAACCGTTAATAAAATTGCCCTTGATCGTTTGGGCGTTATCGATCTTAAAGTTTTCTAGCTTTATTAAATCCGTAATAACCGCTTTTTTGACTAAGAGTTTATATTTAGAATCGTTGTTTATATCTAAAAGGTTTCCGTCGGTTACAAGGCGTATTCCCTCAAATAAAACCTCCTCGTCTCTAAGGGAAATCGAAGACAAATCGATCTCGATATGCGGACTATTACCGGAGGGCGAGTAATTAAACGCGATCTTAATCGGCTTGATATCAAACGTATCCTGAAACGACGTTGCGGGCGTAACAAAAACCCCTTTTCCCGCGAAATTGGGCGTAAAATAAATATCGCCCTCTAATACCTTGCCGCCATCGAATACGATAGGCGCTTGTTTGCGTAATTCGTCGCTTAAACGAAACGTGGTATGCGATTTTACAAGATGCAGATACGGAAAATCGTTTGATAGATACCAACCAAACGAAAGATCCGATTCGACAATCAATATCTCGCTTTCCGAACCGATTCCGCGTAGAGAAGATTCGGAAAAAAGAATCGCCGAAACCGCTTTCGCGCCAAATAAGCCGCGATCGTAACTTTTCTGCGTCAATGTCAAATTGATACCGGTCTCCGCAAAAATCCGTTTGTATGGATCTGGCAGGGGCGATCGAATATCGCCCGAAGCGTCGGCAAAATAACCTTGCGTAACAAAGCCGGTAAATATTGGCGTAGCGATCGCGATAACCGCTACAACGACGATCGCGACGATTAGGAACTTTTTCATTGGATACAGTCATTCCCGCGCACTACTTTTAGCTTTGCTCTAATTTTCTAACTAAACAGCCAACTTAACCCCGTTAGCAAGTCATCAACGATACAAGGAACGATCGGCGTTCCTTGTTGGTTAAGGCGACTGAATGCCAAACGGAAACA
>JAISOU010000006.1 GCA_031275395.1 Helicobacteraceae bacterium
GAACCACTAGCATACCCCGCGATACCGCCGACAAGACCGCCTGTTGCGCTAACGTTTCCCGTCGAATAGCTATTGGTTATGGAGGAGTAGGATTGAATACTCCCCGCAATACCGCCGACATATTCGCTTCCGCTAACGTTTCCCGTAGAGTAGCTATTGGTTATGGAGGATTTGTCAACATTCCCCGCAATACCGCCGACGCCGCTATCTCCTTTAACTCCGCCTTTGCTATTATCGATCTCTACGCCAAGATTTCTAATCTTTGCGCCGTTGTCGATAAATCCGAAAAGACCGACATAATTGGTTTCCGTCCTATCGATCCATAGATTGGTTATCTTGTGTCCGTTTCCGTTAAAGATACCCGTAAAAGGATTGGCGGGGGAGTAACTGCCGTCGTCAATAAGCTCGATGGGTTTAGGGTTGTCGCCAATAGGATTCCAACCCGCCGAATCGTCTAACGTAGCGCTTGTTAGATTTATATCGTTAAGTAGAATATATTTGCCCGATAGATCGTTACGAACGTTGTTTAGCTCCGCTTCCGTCCGTATTTCATAGACCTTGGGAATAGCGTAAAAATTAACCTCTTGCGTTACCTGATAAGAAGTTTCGCCGATATGATCGGTTTCTATTCCGTTCGCTAGATATAGAGCCGTAGCGTTTAGATCTAGATCGGTTTTTAACTGGGCGATATTGATCGAGCTGTTCGCTTGAACGTTTATCGATCCGTTAAAATCAAGATTAGCGTCGTAGAAGCTAACTTTATAGGTTGCGTCGATAGGCTGAACGTCAATCTTTGGAGTTTCTGCGTCGGTAATCTTTAGACTGCAACACGATTAAAGCGAAAGCCAAAGCGAATAAAAGAATGAAGGATTTGTTAAAAACTCTTTTTAACGTTTTTCGGTAGAAAATAGTAGCTTTCTCTCTCCGCCGTTTTAAGGAAGGAATTAACGAGGGTTGAGACATAGAAACTCCTTTGGAAAAAAGTATTTGAAATCATAGCGGAAAGTAAGAAAAAGCCGATTGCGATTTTTGAGAAAAATAAAAATGCGATGAAGAGGTTTTTTGCGCGGCGAGTATTTGCGTAAGTATTTTATAAATGGTCGGGATGACAAGACTCGAACTTGCGACCTCGCCCACCCCAAGGGCGCGCGCTACCAGGCTGCGCCACATCCCGACGCGAAAGCAAGCGCGTATTCTAGCCCGTTGCCGTTTAAGCCTAGTTAAAATCGACCCGTTTTCCCGCGACAAACGCGGCTACGACAACGCCCGTTAGCGTTTTACCGCTCCAAAAACTTTTTGCCGATCCTTCGCGAATAGCGACTTGACGCGTTTGCGACGGATCGAAAACAATCAGATCGGCTCTTAAACCTTTTTCGAGCGCCCCGCAAGGTTCGCCCAAAATATAAGCGGGGTTAAACGAGGCGGCGCGGATAAACTCCGCGATCGTTAGTTTGTTTTTGGCTATCAGATAGGTATAAGCCAGACTTAAAAAAACGCCCGCCGTATCCATTCCCGCGCTTGCCGTTTCAAAAGGGCGATCGCGGGAGTTTGTATCCTGCGGCAAGCGTCCGCTTGCGATCATATTGATCCGATTGTTTTTAACGCCCGCGATCAGAGCGTCCCGATCGGCTTTTGTCCGTAGCGGCGGAAAGATTTTGCAAGCTACGTTAAAACCGTCGCAATCCTCTTCGGTTAGTAACAGGTGCGGCAGAAGCGTCTGCGTCCAAATGCGATCGCCGATATAGGGCGCGATCGCCTCTAACGTCCGCGCGGAGCTGATCGCCTCTATAACCAACCGAACGCCGATCGCGAGCGCTATTTGAACGACTCGCGCCGCTTCGCTACTCTCCGCGTATTCGGGCAAACCGGGCAAGCCTAAGATTGAAGCGGTTTCGCCGTCGTGCATCGCCCCGCCGCTTTCGAGCGAAAGATTGTTGCAGGTAAAAAAAGCGCTCTTACCAGCCATAAGCGCGTATTCAAAAACGCGGCGGATCGCGTTGCTATCTAGCGTCGTTTTGCCTTCGATCGCGCTTGCGCCCGCTTTGAAAAGCGCGGCAATATCGTTAAGCGCGCCGTTTTCTTTGACAATTTGTCCCGCTATCAAAACACGCGCCGCTTTCGCCGCCGCCGCTTTCGCCAATATGTATTCGGCGATCGCTTCGTTTTCGATTGGCGGATTGGTGTCGGGCGCGGCTAAAATCGTCGTGATTCCGCCCAAAATCGCGCTTCGCGTCGCCTCTTCGATCGTTTCGATACGCTTGCGATCGGGATCGCGCAAATGAAAATTGAGATCGACCAAACCGGGCATAAGCCAAGCTCCTTTAGCGTCGAAAATCTCTTCGTCTTTGCGCGGAACTAATTCGCCAACCTCGTCGATCGCGCCGCCGTTTATGCGTAAAGCGCCCCTTTTTTGCCCAAGATGATCGGTTAAAATCGCGTTAGTAATTAGCATTTATCCTCCGAAATAGGCGATATATAAGACGCTAGCCCAAATCAATCCCGTAACGATCAGCGCGAGTAAAACGACGGCGCTTCCCGCGTCTTTGGCGGCTTTTGCAAGCTCGTGATAGTCGTTTGTTATTAGATCGACCGTTCTTTCGATCGCGCTGTTAATCAATTCCGCGAAAAGCGGCAAAAAAAGCGAAATAAATAAAACTGCGCGGTAGGCAAACGCAATATCTAAAAACAAAACGATCGCGCTTCCGACAAAAAGCAGTAAAATATCCGCTTTCATCGGCGTTTCGTTTTTGGTTACTTCGATCAGCCCGCTTATAGAGTGTTTAAGGTTGCGCCATAAACTAAAACCGCTCTGTTTTTCTCTTTTCATAGGGTTAAAACTCTTATTCCGTCGTAGATATAGCTAACTCCGATCGCGCCTAGAATAATAGCGCCAATTACCTCGATAACGCGAAAATAGGGCTTGATCTTATTTAACGCGCTTAACGTCCAAGAGGCAAAAAAGGCGATCAGCAAAAACGGCAAACCAAGCCCCAAAGAAAAAATGCTCATCAGCGCCGTAGCGCCGCCGCGACCGCCTTCCTGAAAACTCATCGTAATGATCGCGCCCAAAATAGGGCCGGTGCATGCCGTCCAGCCCAACGCGAAACTAACGCCTAAAATATACGGCGATAAAAACGCGATTTTCGATCCAAAATTGGTCCGAAAACCCCAACTAAAAAGCGGTATTTTAATAATCCTCGCAAAGTAGAGAGCGAATATAACTATAATAACGCCGCCGATCACTCTAGCCCATTGACTTCTCATCACTCTCGCAAACGCGAGATCGCCAAAAATCCCAAACGCTATAAATATGGTGGAAAACCCAAAAATAAATATAAACGCCGTAACGATAAGATGAATATGCTCTTTAGCGCTTAGCGTTTCGGAATGTTTAAGCTTGTTGATCGACAACCCCGAAATGTATGAAACGTAAGAGGGCACGATCGCCAAAACGCAGGGAGCTAAAAAACTCAAAATCCCCGCCGTGAAACTAACCAAGTAGGGCGCGGCGGAGAAAAACGCGGTCAGCTTGTCTTCAAACATAGCTACCTTAGTTTGCTTTGCGCGGGATAGATAAAGATCGCTTCGCGCATAATACTGATATTGTCGTCGTCTTGCGCGTAGGCGCGAATCCGCGCTTTAAGCCTCGCGTCTTCGTTAGGATTTTGCGCAAGCGCTTCGTCGGAATAAAGCTCTACGACCTCTCTGGCTTTTGAACCCGCATCGACGCGAATCGCCCTAGTAGGCATACTAATTTTTAGCCCTTCGGGCGAAAGGATTTCAAAATAGTAGTAGCGCTGCTTGTCGCCGGTGTTGGTAAATTGAAAGATATAATCGGCGCTTACGCGTTTAACGCCGCCTACCGTTTCGATCTTGTAGAGTCTGTCGGATTTGGTAATGTCTAATAACATTCCCTCCTTGTTGCCGCTCATCACTAAAATCGCGACGGCGATCAGCGAAAGTATAACGGCGTAGGCGATCGAACGAAAGCGGATAAACCTTGTCTTTCCTTCGCCCGAATCGGCTCTGGCGCTCGTCCAATTGATCAGCGACGGTTTGCCCAGCCTATTCATCACGACGGCGCAAGCGTCCGCGCACTCCAGACAGTTAATACACTCGAGTTGCAACCCTTTGCGAATATCTATATGCGTCGGACAGGTAATAACGCACGCTTCGCAACCGGTACATTCGTCGTTTTCGCCAAGCGGTTTTTTGCCTAATTTCGTATCGCCCTCGTAGATTTTGCCGCCGCGTTTTTGGTCGTAGATCGCATAGACCGTATCGCGATCGTACATAGAGGATTGAACGCGCACGTAAGGACAGATAGCGGCGCAAAACTTCTCGCCCAAAAAGGCTATATCAAAGATCAAAAAGCCCGCTATGATTAAAATCATACCGATCAGAACGGGGTGTTCCGACGGATTTTGAATATAGACGAAAAAAACTTCGGGCGGCACTAAAAACCAACTTAGGTTTGAAGCCGCCAAAAACGCCAAAACGACCCAGATCAGAAACGCCGCGAGCTTTTTTACCCGATTGATCGGCTTTGAATAGTCGATCGGCTTTTGTTTATTGCCTCTTCTTCGCAGTCCAAAGATAAAGCCCTCGATTAGGTCGCGGTAGATAACGCGATAGATCGTCTGAGGACAGCCCCAACCGCACCAAACTCGTCCGCCGATCGTCGTAACGGCAAAAACGAACAGAAAGCCGAACATCAGCAAGAACGGCATCAGGTAAAACTCCTGTATGGCGAACGCGACGCCCAAAAGCTCTAGTCGTTTCTCGTCGAACGAGAGCAGAAAAATATGACGACCGTTTATCGTGATAAACGGAAGCGCAATCGTCAAGATCGTGGCGAACGCCATAACGCCATAGCGTAACTTGTGGTAAGAAGGTAAGTTCAAGGCTTGCTCCTTTAGGATTGTGGATAACGGATTGTAGCCTTGATCGCTTTAAGGTTTCTTAAACATAGCAAAAACTCTTTTAGCGCGGATTGGCAATAATGCGCGATACGATAGCGCGTTTTTGAAGGAGCGGCGATGAAAACGATAGCGGTTTTAGCGGTTCTTGCGTTGGTGGCGTTTATAGCGTTCAGCGGCGATGACGACGACCAAGATTTGCTTACGGGCAAAGAGTGGGTTTGCGAAAGTAAGGAGGACGCGCTCCAAAATGGGCATATGATTATACGGAAGGTAACGCTTAACAAAGACGGAACCCATAAAACGATCTCGACGCAGTTTATCGAGTATCGATCGAAAGACGAGGCTGGAAAAGCTAAATTTGACGTCGAAATGAGCGGAAATTGGAAACTTGAAGACAAAGCCATTCTCCTTGGCATTATGGAGCATAGTTATTTAAATATAGAGGCGTCGCCAATCTATAAACGCTTTCTAGAAGAACTGGCTCAAAATCCTCCAAGGACGGCGCAAGCGCAGCGTTATGACCAGCAAGTCATACTTGAACTTGCAAAAGATAAACTGGTTTTGCAAGATAATTTTGGCTATGAATCAACGTGTTGCGTTTCAAGAAATTGCAATTAAGCGCCAGCGCCAAAAAGCCAACTCCTTAAATGGGATATAGAAATCTATCGTTTTGACGCTCAAGCGCGCCTACGCCTAGTCGCTCTTCGCCGTTGAAACCCGCCGCCCAGATTTTGCCGTTTTTATCAAGGGCAACCATATGTCTGTAGCCCACCGCGATCGCCTTTCATTCGTCTAAAAGCGCTTCGGCGTGTTTTAGCGCGGAATCGGTGATCTGATCGGCGCTGATAATGCGGGCAATCTCGTCAATACGCCCTTTGCGATCGAGTAGGCAAACGCGGCTTTCGCCGTTTTCTTTTGAAACCAAATAGTGCGCGTCGGCTTTGCTCGTTAATTGCGAGTGGTGGCTGATAGCGAATATCTGATAGCGCGTCGATAGAAACTTAAGGACTTTGGCTATGCTCGCCGCCTCTTCGCCGCTGACGTTCGCGTCTATCTCGTCCAAAAAGAGCGCGGCGCGATCGCCCTCTTCTTGCAGCTCCTCGCGGGCGCACAGAAGCGCGAGGCGCAATCGGTTAAACTCGCCGCCGCTGATCTTTTCGACGTTCGCGCCGTTTAGCGCGATCGCGGCTTTCTGCCCCGCCTGTTCGTTTAGCTCGGTTTTTGTTAGCGCGATCGCGGCTAAGTTCATACGAAGCCGCGCTAAAAAGCCGTTGATTTTGGCTTCCAGCGGCTTGGCGGCTTTAATTCTGCCTTCGCAAATCTTGTTCGCCGAAGCGATCGCGGAGGCTTCCAGCTCTTTAACCTCGTTTGTTAGCCTTTTAATATCCGCTTCAAGCGACTCGAACGAAGCGATCTCCGCTTTTTTCTCTTGGGCGTAGGCAAGCGCTTCGTTGATCCCGCCAAAACGTCTGATCAAACCAGATAGCCGTTCGATCCTATCCAACATCGTTTCAGGGTCGAGCGTTTCTATCTCTTCAAGAGCGCTCTGCGCTTTCGCGATCGTAGCGTCTAAATCAAACATCGCCTCTTCAAAAACGGCGCGACTCAAGCCCAAAGCGTCGTAAAGCGCATAGACTTCGCTCTCTTTTTCTTTGAAGTTCAGCGTTTTTTCTAAAATCTCCGCGATCTTTTCTTTTTTTGACAGCCGTTTTTTTAGCTCCAAAAGCCGCTCGTATTCGCCCTCTTTTGGAGCGATCGAAACAATTTTATCCAACTCGAAGCGGGCAAACTCCCGCAAATCCTGCGCGGAAGCCTCCTTGTTTTTTAGCGCCTCTAATTGCGCTTTTTGGGTTTTAAGCCGATCGTAGCGTTGCGCGAACTCGTCCGTCAGCGCCCTGTTATCGGCGAGCAGATCCAAAAGCGAAAGCAGATTATTAGAGGAAATATCGGCGGTATCTTTTTGGTTTAAGCGCCTAGCAATGCCCTCGAACGTAGCTTTTAGCGCGGTTTTGCCAATCTGCGCGTCATTGACAAAGTAGCGCGTTTTGTCTTTTTTTACCAGTCGCGCGATTATCTCGTCGCCGTCGATTGCGATCGGGGCGTCGATCGGCGGCTTAACCCCGACGATCGCGACCTCCGCTTGCGCCGCTTCGCTTTCGCTCAAGCCAAATAGCGCCAGTATCGCGTTCATCAATATCGACTTACCCGCGCCCGACGGGCCTGAAAAGACGTTTAACCCCTTGTGCGGCTCCAGAACGACGCTTTTGAAAGTTAGCGCCTCTTTAATCGATACCCGTTTGATCATGGCGCAATTATATCTGATAAGAAGCTCTAATAAATGAATAAGGCGGGTCGCCTTAGGCGACGGATTTTCGGTTTTTACCGTATAATTCGATTTTAATTAAGGGATCTGATGTTTGAACCATTTTGCGCGGGCGATTTATCCAAAAAGCCCGACGAGTTAAAAAAACTGCTTGCGGACAACGAGGCGACGATCGAGAGGTTACTTTTAAGCGAAAATAAAACCTTCCAATCGTTCGCGCGCCCGATTTCAGAGCTAGACGAAAAGTTAGCGCGGTTTGTTACGCCGATTTCAATCCTACAGCATGCGGAAAATAGCGAAGAAACGCAGACGGCGTATAGCGCGATCCTGCCGCTTCTTAGCGATTACGAAACGCGCCTAGCCCAAGATACGCGTCTTCTCGCGGCTTACCAAAAAATCCTAGCCGAAGATAGAACGATTGACAACGTTCAAAAAAAACTTCTCGAAGACGCGATTTTGCAGTTCGAGTTGGAGGGCGCGCTTTTGGACGAAAAGAGCAAGACGCGAATCGCCGAGATTAACGCGAGGCTCGCCGATATAGATAACGCCTTTTCGCAAAATCTATTGGAAGCGACGAAAGCCTATGAAAAGGAGATCGACGAGAGCGATCTTGACGGCGTAGAACCAAGCGATCGCGCATCGTTCAAAGGCGAAAACGGCAAATGGCGGCTAAACCTCCTGCCCCACAGTTACGCCGCTTTTATGAGAGGGGCGACTAACCGCGCCCTGCGTGAAGAGCTTTATCGCGCCTACGTTACGCGATCGCCGCAAAACGAGGCGATCTTAGAGGAGATATTGCGGTTAAAAGACGAAAAGGCGCGGCTTTTAGGTATGCGCCACTACGCGGATTATTCGCTGAAAACGAAAATGGCGCCAAGCGCGGAAGCGGCGATCGCCTTTGTGGAGGAGCTGATAGAAAAATCTATACCGCAGGCTTTGCGCGAATTGGAGGAGCTGAAAGCCTTCGCAAAGCAAAACGGCTTCAAGGGCGAATTGCAAAGTTACGATACCGCTTTTTGGAGCAAGAAGCTAGAAAAATCCAAGTTTGATTTTGACGAAGAGCTTTACAAGCCATATTTTGAAGCGAACGGCGTCTTGAGCGGATTGTTCGAGTTTTTGACGCGGCTTTTTAACGTTTCTTTTGTTAAAACCCAAACGCCGACGTGGAACGATAGCGTTTTGGTTTATGATTTAGAGGAGCGCGGCGAAACTTTCGGACGGCTCTATATCGATCTATACGAGCGCAAAAGCAAGCAAGGCGGCGCGTGGATGGACGCTTATCAGACGCGAATGCGCCGCGCCGATAATAGTTTGGAGCTTGCAAGCGCCTATATTTGCTGCAACTTTGCGCAACCTAGCGAACATACGCCTTCGCTCTTGCGTCATCAAGACGTGGTTACGCTTTTTCACGAGGCGGGACACGCGATCCACCACCTATTTAGCCGCGTAGACGAACGCGATCTAAGCGGAATTGGCGGCGTGGAGTGGGATACCGTGGAGTTTCCGAGCCAATGGCTGGAAAACTTCGCGTATGAACCGAAGGTGTTGGCGCTTTTTGCGCGCAACTACCAAACGGGCGAAAAGGCAAGCGCCGCTATGATACAAAAGCTGATTGACGCAAAAAACTTTCAATCGGCTCTGTCTATGTTGCGGCAGTGCGAGTTCGCGCTTTTCGATCTAAAAGTTCATCAGGGCGCTTACGGCGCGGCGGAGGTTCAGGGGATATTAGACGAGATACGAAAGACGACCTCGTTAATCAAAACGCCAAAATATAACAAGTTTCAAAACGGCTTTAGCCATATTTTTGGCGGCGGTTATTCGGCAGGTTATTACAGCTACAAGTGGGCGGAGGTTTTAAGCGCGGACGCTTATTTGGCGTTTGCGCAAAAGGGCGTTTTTGATCGCGTTTTAGCGGAACGTTTCGTTGGCTCTGTTTTGAGCGCGGGCGGTTCGAGAAAAGCGATGGATAATTTTACGGCGTTTATGGGGCGGGGACCGAATGCGGACGCGCTCCTAAACCTAAGCGGAATAAAGGGGGAAAGATGAAAACATTGGTGTTAATGCGGCACGCGAAAGCGGCGAGGCCTCTAACGAAAACAAACGATCGGGAACGCGGACTAACGATGGACGGGCGCGTTCAGGCAGAAGAGATCGCCAGAGCTTTGGCAAACGAGAATTTCAAACCCGACGCGATCCTTGTAAGCGACGCGAAGAGAGCGCGGGAAACGGCGCTGATCGTCGCCGATATTTTAGGCGTTTTCGATCGCGTAAAAACGGCGGATAAGCTATACGACGGCGGGGCTAGAGAATATATCCGCGCTATAGACGCGATCGCTTTAAGAGTAGAATCGGCGTTGGTTATCGGGCATAATCCGTCGATTTCGGACGCGGGCGCTTTGATATGCGACGATTTTACGGAGCAGTTTGCGCCCGCCGACGCGCTCGGAATAGAGCTTGATAGGACGATCGGCGAAGGAACGGGCAAAAGACTATTCTTTCTGAACGCCGCGGCTTTTGGCGCTCTGGCGAGTTAAATAAACCGATTAAAACTAGGCGTAAAATTCGCGTAGCTTTGGAAGCGGCGAAGCGCCAGATTGATATAAACGGCAAAAATCAGCGCAAAATCTCGGCGATCGTATCGGCGAACTTATCGATTTCAACCAAGAACGCGTCGTGTCCGTAATCGCTTTGAATATGGTAATATCGGCTTAGCTCGCCTTTGCCGATCTTTTTCATCGTCAGATCGATCTCCTTCATTTCCTGCGGCAAAAAGAGCAGATCGCGATCGAACCCAAAAAGATGTAGCCGCGACTTTACCCGCGAGAGCGCGCTTTCTAACGAATCGTAGCCTCTGGATAGATCGTAGATATTGATCGCCTTGACGATATACAAAAACGAAAGAGGGTCAAACCATTTTGGAAAGTTGCCGCCGTTGTAATCCAAATAGCGCTCAACCTGAAAGCGCCCGAAAAGATCGAACAAACCTTCCGTCCCCACAAAGTCGCGCCCAAACTTGCGATTCATCGATTCGGGGCTAAGAAAGCTGATATGCCCCGCCATTCTGCCGATCGCCGCGCCTTTTAGCCCGCGCTCTTTTAGCGCCTCGACGTCGTATGCGCCGTTTTCAAACGCGGGATCGTTGATAACCGATTCCATAGCGACCTTATTGAAGGCGATCGCCCAAGGGCTTGTCGCGTGCGTCGTCGCCATCGCGATTACCCGTTTTACCAGCGCGGGGTAATCGACGGCAAAATGTAGCGCGCGCATACCGCCCATACTGCCGCCGATCGCCGCGTAGATCGAGCTTATGCCTAGTCGATCGATAAGCAATCTTTCGGCTTTAACCATATCTTTAACCGTGATAACGGGAAACTTAAAACGGTAAGGCTCCAAACGCGGATAAGCGGGGCTAGTTGGCCCCGTCGATCCGTAGCACGATCCAATCGCGTTGGCGCATATCACAAAGAAACGATCTGTGTCGATCGGCTTGGCGCTTCCGATCAGAGCGTCCCACCAGCCCGCCTTTTTATCGTTTTCGTAGTAACCGGCCGCGTGATGACTGGCACTCAAGGCGTGGCAGACTACGATCGCGTTATCCTTCGCTTCGTTAAGCGTTCCATAGGTTTCATAGACGAGGTCAAACGGCTCCAAAATCCGCCCGCTTTCTAAATAGAGCGCGTTTTTGAAACGCTCGGTCTTGATCTTTAGATTAAGATTTCCCACTTGTTTTAGCGGTGATAGTTGGGCGCTTCTTTAGTTATATCAACGTCGTGAACGTGGCTTTCGCGCAAACCCGCAGACGTGATCTCGACAAAACGCGCCGTTTGCGAAAAGGTTGGAATATCCTTAGCGCCCAAATATCCCATCGAGCTTCTTAAACCGCCGATTAACTGATGAATGACGTCGGCAATACGCCCGCGATACGGCACGCGCCCTTCGATTCCCTCCGGCACGAGTTTATCCTGCGCCGTCCCCTCTTGAAAATAGCGATCGGTACCGCCCTTTTGCATTGCGCCCAAACTGCCCATTCCGCGATAGTTTTTATACTGCCGCCCCTGAAACATAATCGTTTCGCCCGGCGATTCTTCGGCGCCCGCCAGAAGCGATCCGATCATTACGGCGCTCGCGCCGCACGCGAGGGCTTTGGCTATATCGCCGCTGTATTTGATCCCGCCGTCGGCGATAACGGGGACTTCGCTTTTTTTGGCTACTTGGGAAACCTCGTCGATCACGCTTAGTTGCGGCACGCCCACGCCCGCCACGATTCGCGTCGTGCAGATACTTCCCGGCCCTATCCCCACCTTGATCCCGTCCGCGCCCGCGTCGATCAAGTCCCGCGCGGCTTCCGCGGTAACGATATTGCCCGCGATCAGATCTACGACAAAACGCGCCTTGATCTCTTTGATCGTATCGATAACCCCTTTGCTATGCCCGTGCGCGGAATCCAAAACAAGCGCGTCCGCGCCCGCTTTTACCAACGCTTCGGCGCGCTCGATCTGATTAACTCCGATCGCCGCCGCTACGCGAAGCCTGCCAAAATCGTCTTTGTTGGAATCTGGATACTCTTTGCGCTTTTTTATATCCTTGATTGTGATAAGACCTTTAAGATAGCCGCCCTCGTCGACGATCGGCAGTTTTTCTATCTTATTTTTGTGCATAATAGCCGCCGCCGTATCCAAACTTGTACCGACCGTACCCGTTATAAGCGGCGTTTTTGTCATCACCTCGCCGACAAGCCGCGACATATCGGTTTCAAAACGCATATCGCGGTTTGTGATAATCCCCACAAGTTTATTATGATCGTCGATCACGGGTACGCCGCTAATTCTAAACTCGCGCATAATCGCTTCCGCGTCGCCTAGCGTCGCCTCTGGCGTAATATAAACGGGATCGATAATAATTCCGCTCTCGCTTTTTTTAACCTTTTTAACCTCGTTGGCTTGGTTTTCTATATCCATATTTTTATGGATCGTTCCAATACCGCCTAACCTTGCGATTGCGATCGCGGCGCGATATTCCGTAACCGTATCCATAGCCGCCGAAACGATCGGTATATTAAGCGTAATGTTTTTGCTTAATTTTGTCTTTAGCTCGACCTCTTTGGGCAAAACCTCGCTATAACGCGGAACCAGTAAAAGATCGTCGAAGGTAAAAGCCTTCTTAATGATGTTTAACGCCATTTTTTTCCTTATTTTAGAGCTTTTTCTAAGTTTAACGCCGCGTCGAAAATCGCTTGTTCGTCAAAGGGCTTTGCGATTAGTTGCGCGCCTACGGGCAAACCTCCCGCGCCGAATCCGATCGGCAGACTGATCGCGGGCAATCCCGCGAGATTAACCGATATGGTAAAAATATCGCTTAAATACATCTCTAGCGGCGTTTTCCCACTATCAAACTCAAAGGCTACCGTAGGCGAAACGGGCGCGAAAATTATATCGCACTCTTTGTGAATCGTCGCAAACTCGTCGCTAATTAGTTTGCGCGTCTTTTGCGCCTTGCGATAATAGGCTTCGTAGTAGCCGCTCGAAAGCACGAAAGCGCCAAGTAACAAACGCCGCTTTACCTCGTCGCCAAAACCTTGCGAGCGCGTGGAGCTATAAATCTCTTTTAAGTCTTTTCCTTCGCCCCTAAAACCATATCTTATTCCGTCGTATCTTGAATAGTTTGCGCTTGCCTCCGCAGTGGCTAAAACGTAATAAGTGGCGACGTGATGAGCGCAGTCGCCCATCATTTTTCTGACAATCGTATGCCCCTCTTTTTCAAGCGTTTTTACAGATTCCCATAACGCCTTTGCCACGTCTGGATTTGTCTGATCGATATAGTTTTCTATTACGGCGATCTTAAACTTTCTATTAGCGTCCAGTTTGGGGGCGCTCTTTTGATATTCGCGTTCAAAACTTGTGGAATCTTTTGGATCAAAACCCGCGATCGCGTCGAATAAAATCGCGCAATCTTCCACGTTTTGCGTAATAGGACCGATCTGATCGAGGCTAGAAGAGTAACTCGCCAAACCGTAGCGGCTAACGCGCCCGTAAGTCGGCTTTAACCCTACGCAGCCGCAAAACGCGGCGGGCTGGCGAATCGATCCGCCCGTGTCGCTTCCAAGCGCCGCGATCGCAAAGCCTCCCGCTACCGCCGCCGCGCTTCCGCCGCTAGAGCCGCCCGGCACGCAAGAGGGATTTCGCGGATTTCGCGTTCTGCCGTAAAAGCTAGTTTCGGTGGAGCTTCCCATAGCGAACTCGTCCATATTGGCGCGCCCAAAAGGCGACAATCCAACCTTCAAAAGATTGTCGATCACGGTCGCGTTGTAGGGCGCGACGTAGCCTTGTAAAATCTTACTTGCGCTCGTTACGCTCCATCCCTTAACCTGAATGTTGTCTTTGATAAGCAGCGGAACGCCGTCGCCGTATTCGTTGATCGCTTCGCCTGTTAATTGCTCGACATACGCGCCGAGCGCCTTATTTTCGTCGATTTTTTTTCTTAGCTCGTCGCGGAGATTTTTGATCTCCTCTTTGGGCAGTTTCAAAGCGTCTTTGAGGGTGATCAACTAGCGTCCTTCTATAGGTAAAAGTAGGCTTAATGATACCAAAGCGGCGATTATGGACGGCTTTTTGCTTAGACTAAAAAATATCGACGCTAAAGGAACTCTATGCAAATCAACGAAACGACCGCCCAAAAAGAGATCGGCTACCCGCTAGAACGCGCAAGCAAAGAGGCGACGCAAAAAACGCAAAACTCCCAAGAAAATAAGACAAGCGCCGCAAAAAGCGAACCTTATTCGGCGGAGTTTTCGGCGTGGGCGGCGCGATTAAGCGCGGGCGAGTTTTACGCGCAAAATAAGCTATTTTTCTCGCAGCCGACCGAAGCGCAAAATACGATCGCCTCGATTACAGATAAACTAACCGCGGTCGTTTTTGACAACGCGCAGGACGACGAAAATCTGCTTAAATCCGCAAAAATCGGCTTACTCGAAGGCTTTGAAAGGGCAAGAAAAAATTGGGGAGGAAACGCTTCCGAAGCCTCACAAAAAACGCTTGATAAGACGATCGAAACGATCGACTTGCGTTTGCACTCTTTAGGATTCGCGCTTTTAAGAGCGATCGCGTAACTTGGCTTTCGCGATAGCGACTTATCGGCGATCCGAAAATGTCGCCATCGCGCTTGTATTGCTTTACTTGTGCGTTATCACAAGCGTACCCGCAAGCATATCGTGCCAGCCGCGTTTTTTATCGTCAAACGCAACCCACAGAAAGCCTAAGCAAAGCGGAATAGCCGATATGATATAAGCCAAATATCTGCCTATCAACTGTCCGCCAGACGGTTCGCCAAGCGTTGTCGCATCGACGATTTTTGCTTTGAACGCCATTTTGCCGGGCGTGGCTTGTTTGCTTGCCCAAAAACCTAACGTATAAATGATCGAAACAATAAAGCCCGCAATGTTGCTAAACGCCTCAAAGTCTCTTTCCGTAAAGGAATCGAAAAAACCGATCGTCCTCAACAAGAAAGATAATACGAACATAATCGCGGTAAGCAAAACGCCATCGGCAATATACGCTATAAGGCGCGCCCAAAAACCGACATATTCCGCTTGCGGTTGTTGCGGCGGGTATTGATTTGGCGGATAGCCATACGACGGCGGATAGGGCTGTGCGGGTATGGGTATCCGCTTTGTTGGTTTTGTTGCCATGATTGCGGTGGCGGGTTAAAGTTTGGCGCGGATTGTTGTTGCGCGCTTTGGCTTTGCGAATTGGCGTTTGATTGCGCCGTTGTCGATCTGCTTGTATCGCCGCGCAAAATCAAAGCCAACAGATCGACGGCTTCGGCGGCGGCGATTTCGTCTATAAAATGATCGTCTTTTAGAAGGCGAATCTGTTGTTTTTTGCAGATCGCCAGATTGCTTGCGCTTGCTATCGCTTGTCCCGCTCCAGATTCAACCGCGATCATCAGCAAATGCCGCTCTTTTTTGAACTCGTTATTAGCGTAATCCGCTAAAAACGCTTTGCATTTTTTTACGTCGACTAAGGTATCTTTGCCTTGCTCTCTAACCAATCGTTCTACGATTGTTATAAACCTTGCGTCCATTGCGTTATCTCCTTCTTTCTTGTTGGCTAAACTTTTTCGGGTATTAACGACGATTGTTATTTTCCCGATATTGATTTTTCTGCCGTTTGGCAACGCGATCTTTTGATTATTTAGCTTGTTATCAAGCATAACTTTACCGTTTTCAACCGTAACGATTGCGGTTACGGGCGGAAATTTGCTTCGCGGCAGATGAACGTCCGCTTCCGCCGCGCCGCCCAACACGACGGGCTTTTGCCCAAGCGAAACGGACGACGTTTCATTTTTGCCCCAGATGATCGTTAGCCACGCTTCGCGCAATATCTCTTCGGCGGCGGATATGGTTAGCCCGATCGTCGCGCCTAAAATCGTTATGCCTACCACAAGCGCAAACGCTTCGGGTATGCCTACAACATTAAGCGCCACAAACGCCCCGCCGCCAATTGTACCGCCCAAAAAGCCCGCCAATATCGCGCGTTTAGTCGGATAATTTGGCGTATAAAACGAAACGCCCAAGCCAACCCCTAGCCCCGCTAAACCCCAGCAAAGCGCCTGAACAAAGAGTAAAACCACGCTCGCCCCTTGCGCTATAAGCGAGTCGGAAGCAAAGCCGAATATAAATTGCGCTATAGCGCCAGCGATCGCGCCGCTTATCAAGCCGATTGCGGCAGCTTTGCCGATCGCCGTAGCGCTTGGCGCTCGTTTTAGCGAAAGGTTTTGCGCGAGCGCCAGACCAATCGATATGCCTAGCGCGATTATCCCCACCCATATAGCCACATGCGCCATTAACACGGTGAAATGCGCGGGTTCGTTGGCGTTCAAAGACAACGCCTCCGTAATAATCTCGGCAATAGCCGCTCCAATTCCGCCGCCAACGGCGTAAAACGCCGTTTTCCTTGTGATACGATCAAACATTGTTTTCTCCTTTTGTAAAATTTGTTTTGCCGATCGTTAAAAACTTCGCCCTCATTTTTTTATAGAGCCAAACGCGCTTAAAGCCAGCCAAAAGCCTATAACCGCCCCCACTATCGCTCCTGTACCTCCGCCTATAATTCCTCCTATAACCGCTCCAACAATCGCGCAAACTATTGGGAAACCAATAAACGCGCTTATTAACAATCCGACTATATTCATATTTTTTAAGGCTACTATAAGCGGTAAAGCGGCTATGGCTACGACGGCTCCTATTAGCGCTCCCGTTCCTCCGCCGACAGCGTTGCCAATAACGCCTCCAACGCCGCCAATTATCAGTAAGCCAATCAACCCTGCAACTATCTCTCCAAGTATTTTCATTTTGTCTTTGATGCTTCGCGGCGGTTGCGACGGCAAATTGGATTGCTGTTTGGGCGTAGATTGCGGCGGTTGTGGCGGCGGGGTATAAGAGGGCGCAGGCTTGGATTGCGGACTTTTGCTTTGCGACGACGGACGCGGCGATTGCGAATGGTTAGAACTTGGCGCGTATTGTTGCGCGTTTGATTGCGACGAATTAGCGTTTGGCGTTAAAGCGATCGATTTGCTTGTATCGCCGCGCAACGCCAACGCTAATAGATCGACAGCTTTGGCGGCGGCGATTTCGTCTATAAAATGATCTTCTTTTAGGAGGCGAATTTGCTGCTTTTTGCAAATATCCAATTCATTGGTAGTTGCGATCGCCTTACCCGCTCCAACCTCGATCGCAATAAGCAATAAATGCCGTTCTTTTTTGAACTCGTTATTAGCGTAATCCGCCAAATGCGCTTTGCATTTTTTCGCGTCAATTAAGGTATCTTTGCCTTGCTCCTTAACCAGCCGCTCTACAATCGCTACAAACTTCGCTTCCATTGGACTAGTCCCTTAATAATTTAGATTGTTTTAATCGTTCTAGCGCCTCGCATTCATTGAACGCGCAAGCCTTTCTAGCGTCTTTAGTTGCTTGTTTGAAATCCTTTAACGATAGGTAAGTGTACGCGCGTCCTTTGTAGGCAAAAGCGTTATTTGGATCGATTTTAATCGCTTGCGTGTAATCGGCGATCGCTTTGGAATAATCGTTTAATTTACTATAAGCAAATGCGCGACCGTTATAAGCAAAAGCGTTATTTGGATCGATCTTAATAGCTTGATCGTAATCGGCGATCGCTTTGGAATAATCGTTTAATTTACTATAGGCAAATGCGCGACCGTTATAAGCAAAAGCGTTATTTGGATCGATCTGAATAGCTTGGCTATATAATCTTGCGGCTTCTTGATAATTTTTGCGATCATATTCGGCTTTTGCTTGTTTTATTATGTCCGCGACTTTTTCAATTTCACCGCTTTTACTCGTCGTTGAAGGCGCGTAATTTGAGCTAGAAGGAGCAGCGTTATTTTGTTCTGAATTTTGAGCGATTACGACTTGGAAATTACCGTTTGAGAAAATCAAGTAAATAGCGGCGATCGCTATTATAAATAATAGTAATCCGCCATATTTTTTAAGAGACGGACTTTGTCGTGCCGTCGAGTTGCGCGATGAGCGCGGCGGTTGAGATGACGCGCCATATCGATGCTGGGGCGGCGGGTTAAAACTTGGCGCGAATTGTTGTTGCGCGTTTGATTGCGACGAATTAGCGTTTGGCGTTGAAGCGATCGATTGACTTTTATCGCCGCGTAAAGCGAAAGCCAACAGATCGACGGCTTCGGCGGCGGCGATTTCGTCTATAAAATAATCGTCTTTCAAAAGGCGAATTTGCTGTTTTTTGCAAATATCCAATTCATCGGTAGTTGCGATCGCTTGTCCCGCTCCAACTTCGATTGCAACAAGCAATAAATGCCGCTCTTTTTTGAATTCGTTTTGCGCGTAATCCGCCAAATGCGCTTTGCATTTTTTCGCGTCGATTAACGTATCTTTGCCTTGCTCTCTAACCAATCGTTCTACGATTGTTATCAACTTTGCGTCCATTTTTTCTCCTTTGCCTATATCAAAATTACTTTGGCTTCGTTATCTATCGGCGCTTCTTGCGGCGCCCTTTCGTCCGTATTTCTTAAAGCGAAAAAAATAAGGATTAGCAAAAGGACTAAAACGCCGATCGCGATCCATAGTTTTTTCCATTTAGTCGGACTTCCGCTTCTTTTTGCGCCTTGCGCCGTCGCGCCAAAAGACGAGTTGTAGCCGTTGGATGGCGCGGAAGTAATTTGAAGCGAGCGATCGCCGCGTAAAACCAAAGCTAAGAGATCGATTGTTTCTTTCGCCAAATACTCGTCGATATAAAACTCGCCGCGCATACGATCTATTAGCGCTTGTTTTGCCGTCGATAGCTCGTTCGCCGCGTCGATCTCTTCTGGCGCTTGCATATCGATAGCCACATATAAAACGTGCCGCTCTTTTTTGAATCTGCTTTCCGCGTTTTTTGGCAGGCGCGATCTAAATCTGGACGAATCAAATAGCGATTCTTTGCCGTGTTTTGCCGTTATTGTCTGAACAAGTTGTACAAAAACCGCGTCCATCTCTATATACTTCCTTCAATGCTCGTATTCGCGTCGCTTTCTTGCTCGTCTCTCGCCGTTGCGTCGCTTTCGACGCCATTGTTTTGCGTTTCGGGATCGCTTTGCGTTTCTTGCGGTGCGCTATTTTCGTCGCGCTCCTCGTTTTCTTGCGCGGCTTGGCTCGTATCGCTCGATTGCTCGTCGTCTTGCGCGGCGATCGTCTCGTTTTGCTTGTCGCGCTCCGTATCGCCCAATTCGCCGTCGCCTACAAGATCGCGAGGCAAATTAGGGCAGGCTTCGTATATCGCGATCGCTTTGTCGCCGCTTGCAAGGTTGCGAAACAAATCAGGGCAAACTTCGCGTATCGCGATCGCAAAGAAGATAAGAGCTAGATTCCCGCTCGCGCTAGAATCGCCGCCGCGATTATTAACGACGTTTGTAGGCGGTTGCGCCGCGTTCGTTTCCGCCCCGTCGTCAAACGTAATGTACGCCGCGAGCGCAACGCAAATCGCACTCAAAAATAGCGTGATTATTTGCAAAATCTTGTAAAAGTCGTATGCTTTACCCGCTTTAATTTGCCGCTCTTTAAGCGACGCGGCGTCGTTTGGCTTGGCGGGGTTCTGCCGCGCCGCTTGCGCGTTTTGCGTTTGATTTGCGCTAGGGCTAATCGTCGCCTCGCGTTTTATCGGAATAATCGGTTTATCGGCGATCGTCGGCGTTTTAGTATCGATCGGCGTTTTGCCTTCGATCGGCGGCTTAACGGGTTTTGAAGCGACCTTTTTAAGCTTTTCAGACATTCGCTTAACGCGCTCCATATCGATCACAATCGCCAAACTTGTATCGTCGCCCTTGCCCTTTTTCGCAAAAGCGTCGCATAGTTCTTTGATCTGTTTTGACGCGGATTCAAAGCCGTCTTCGGCAAAGGCGATCGCGATTTTCGCGTAGAGTTGGTATAGATGCTTTTCGTTGTTCTCTACGGGATAGTTATCGTCTATGCCGTCGCTACATAAAAACAGCGCGACGGGGGGCGGCTCTTCTTCGGAGATTAGCTCGCAATAAACGCGCGGGCGCTCGTTTGCGCTGTAGTCGCAAATCGAAGTCGTAACGTTTAGATAGCACCTTTCGTCCCATATCACGGGTTGACTAAACAATTCTTCGTCGTCGGGCGCGTCTTTGAGCGCGGTAAATCGCCCGTCGCCTATATGAAAGCCAAACCAGTATTTTTCCGTAATCGCCGCGACGATCAAAGTCGCGCCGTAGGCTTTGAACGGATCCTTGCCAGCCTCAAATTGCTTGCGATGTTTTTCGTCGCACAGCGCCAATTCCTCTTGCGTAAAAGGCTCTTCGTTGAAGTCTTGCCCAACTTCCGTCTGCCATGAAGAAGCGATACTCGTTACAAGACTTGCGATCATCTCCTTAAGCGTTTCTTTGGGGTCTAACGCGCCTTTTGGAGGAGGTATATCGCGGCATTTGTAGGCAAATTCGCGCGCGCCGTTTATCGCGCAATCCACGGCGTATTTCGCGCCGCGATCGCTGCGAAAGCAGTTTGATTCGCCGTGTCCGTCCGAAACGGCTACGATCAGAACTTCTCCGCTCGCGTATTGCGCGGAGTCGTCCTGACAAACCTTGCCCTCCTTTTCATGGCTGCCGCCTATTTTCGTATAGACGAACGATTGATAGGCGGGTTTCACCACTCCTCTCCGTCGTTTGATTGCGCGATCTCAACGCTGAACTCCTGAAGCGCTTCGTTTAGCTCGATCTGTTTCGCCTCGTCGCTCGCCGACGCGCCCGCGTTAGAGCTTTTGCTCGCCACTTGCGAAGCGCGTACGCTGACAAACTTGATTGTTTTCTTAAGAGCCGCCGCGTTATGCACCCCTAAAACCGCCGAGTGAGAACCCGTAAATTCGGCTAATACGTCGGTATCCGCGTCGTCGCCAATCGCAACCGCCGTTTTAATGCCCGCTTTGAACCAGTTGTTTTGCTTCAGCGCGTTTAGGTTGCGCTCCCAATCGTCTGTGGGCGCGCCGTCCGAAAGCAAAAATAAGGCGGGCGCATACGAGCCGCTCGCCTCCGCCATAAACGCTTTTGTGGAGAGCTTTGAGTTTAGCTCCGCGCAAGCCGCGCCAAAGTCGGTAAGACCGTTGGCGTATATAGTCTGCCAACGAAACTGCGCGGGTTCGACGGGACCCGAAGGCGTAAGCCATCTAGCGCCGTCTGAAAATTGCAGCGCGGCGATTTTGATTAGCGCGTCCGCGTTCTCCTCTGATAGCTCGCGCAACATTGGAATCACCTCTTCCATTGCTCCGTTCAGAGCGCCTATTTTCGATCCGTCCATACTCCCCGACGAATCGACGAGAAAAAACAACGTCATAGTTCTTCTGGGTATTTCCACTTTGTCTAATAGCGACATTTTCTGCTCCTTTGTTTTAGACGATTTCGGCAAACGCCGACTATCGATATATCGCTTCATACAAGAAGCGAAACCGCGCCGTTAAGATCGTTTTATCTTGTCCTAAAACCTCCTTTGCAAGTAATATAAACTTCGATTTTTATTTGCGTTCATATCGATTAATCGCGTAAAAGATTGTATTTTACGAGATATTCTAATACTCTGCAATCGCCAAGTTCGCACGCTTTACGAGCGTCTTTTGTGGCGTTTTTGTAGTCGCCTAAATTAGCGTAAAATAGGGCAAGGTTATAATGCGCCGCAACCGCTTCTGGCTTAAGAGCGATTATTCGTTCGTAGTCTTCGATTGCGTATGCGTATTCGTTTAGATTAGCGTTGCAAAGTCCGCGACTATAATAAACGTAAATATTGTCGGGCTTAAGTTGGAGCGCTTGATCGTAATATTTGAGCGCGCTTGTATAATCGCCTAGTTTGCTATAAGCGTCGCCGCGATTGCGATAAGCGTCCGCATATTTCGGGTCGATCTTAATCGCCTGACTGTAATCGACAATAGCTTTGGAGTAATCGTTTCTTTTGCAATAAACAAATCCGCGCGCATTGTGCGCCAAAGCGCTATTATCGTCAATTTTAAGCGCCCAATCGCAATCCGCAAACGCCTTATCATAAGCGCCTAGATTGCAATAAGCAAACGCGCGATTGGCATAAGCCTTTACAATGTTCGGGTCGATTTTAAGCACTTCCGTACAATTTGCAATTGCTTTGTCGTAATTGTTTGTTCTATTATAAACGTTTGCAAGAAGGTAATAATACTCTGCCTTTTTATTATCGTCGCTTACATTTGAAACCGCTTGTTCCCAATCCGCAGACGCCTTATCATAAGCGCCAAGATTATAGTAGGCAAGCGCGCGATTATAGTAAGCCTCTACATTGCTCGAATGGATATTGATCGCTTCGTTAAACTCCGCGAGCGCTTTGTTATGATCGCCTAAATTAGCGTAAGCAAGCCCGCGATTGTTGTAAGCCATCGCAAGTTTCGGATCGATCTTAATTGCTTCGTTAAACTCCGCGATAGCGTTATTATGATCGCCCGTATTACCATAAGCCGCTCCTTGATTAGTATACTTAACGGCTTTTTTGGTTTTTATTTTATCAACGGCAGTAATAGATCCTGGTATCGCTCCAATTAGCACTCCAATTATCATTAGAGTTGCCACTACTTCAGCTGATCCTCCATTTTCTACAATTGTTAGCCCTACAATTATCCCTACTCCACATCCAATCATCGCTCCAATTAACATAAATACGGCGAAAACCCCGACGCTAAACTTGGCTAGTATTATCCCTCCAATTAGCGCTCCAATTATCATTAGAGTTGCCACTACTTCAGCTGATCCTCCAATTAGCTCTACAATCATCCCTACTCCCCCCCCCCCCTCCAATTAGCGCTCCAATGAGCGCAAGCATATTAACGGTAACCTCAGCGTCATATATGGATAGTTCTTTAGCGGTTATATATTCGCCCGTTAGCTTGTCGTCGTCGATTTGCAACGGTTGCGACGCGAGCGCGTATGGCGGCAAATTTGGCAATTGCGAAGCGGCAGATTGCGGCGGCGGAGCGTAAGCGAGCGCGGATCGCGGTTGAACGTTTCGCGTTGAAGCGATCGATTTACTGCGATCGCCGCGTAAAACGAAAGCTAATAGATCGATAGCTTCGGCGGCGGCTGTTTCGTCTATAAAATGATCGTCTTTTAGAAGGCGAATTTGCTGTTTTTTGCAAATGTCCAATTCATCGGTAGTTGCGATCGCTTGTCCAGCTCCAACTTCGATCGCGACAAGCAATAAATGCCGTTCTTTTTTGAACTCGTTATTTGAGTAATCCGCTAAATGCGCTTTGCATTTTTTCGCGTCGATTAACGTATCTTTGCCTTGCTCTTTAACCAGCCGCTCTACAATCGCTACAAACTTCGCTTCCATTTTGCTTGTCCTTTCATTTGTTTAATCAATCGCGCAGTCGCTTTTGTTGCGTTAAAAGCTGTAGCAACTTGCAGTCGCCCAATTCGCACGCTTTGCGCGCGTCTTTTGTAGCGCTTCTATAATCGCTTAAACCAGCGTAAGCGATTCCGCGACTGCCGTAAGCCGCCGCATTATTCGGATCGATCTTGATCGCTTGATTGTAATCGGCGATCGCTTTGTCATAATCGCTTAATTGTCCGTAAGCAAGTCCGCGAATAAGATAAGCGAGAGCGTTTTTTGGTTTGATCTTGATCGCCTGCGTATAATCGGCGATCGCTTTGCTTGTATCGCCTAAATTATGGTAAGCTAATCCGCGACTGAAGTAAGCTAACGCAAGGTTCGGATCGATCCTAATCGCATCGTTGCATAACCTTATAGTTTCTTGATAGTTTTTGTTATTCAAAGCTATCTTTGCTCGATCTAATATCTCGCTGGCGCTTGTTGGTTGGGGCGGCTGGTTAGAGTTTAGTGCGGGTTGCGATTGCGAACTTTGGCTTTGCGAATTGGCGCTTGATTGCGCCGTTATTGATTTACTTCGATCGCCGCGAAGCGCTAACGCTAACAGATCAATTGCTTTGGCGGCGGCTGTTTCATCGATAAAACGATCGTCTTTTAGAAGGCGAATTTGCTGTTTTTTGCAGATCGCCAATTCGCTTGAGCTTGCGATCGCTTTGCCCGCTCCCGCTTCAATTGCGATAAATAATAAATGTCGCTCTTTTTTGAACTCGTTGTTTGAGTAATCCGCTAAATGCGCTTTGCATTTTTTCGCGTCGATTAACGTATCTTTGCCTTGCTCTCTAACCAATCGTTCTACGATTGTTATCAACTTTGCGTCCATTTCGCTCCTTATTTAGACGATCTCGATCTTTGAGTCGCCAAAGTCGATTGTTAAGCCCTTTTTCAGCGCGATCGTCTCGTTTTGTTTAAGCTCGATCGTTTTACCCTCGTCGGTAACCGACCACGATTTGCTCGACGCGTTTTGTAGCTTCAAACCAGTCGCGTCCGCCGCAACCTGTCCGACAAGCGTCTGGAAATCGTCGTCGTCTTTGTGGCTGTGGCATGCGTATAGTTTGGTTTTTTGGTGAATGTTCAAGTTGTATCGCGGCGCTTTGAAATAGCCGAAAAACGCCGCGGAGTTACGGCACTTTGGGCAAGGGTTAAGCTCGACTGGATCGGCAAAATAGACTTCGCCGCAAGCGCATTTATAAACCTCGCCGCGCATTCTGATAAACAAATGCAGCCAATCTCGCTCGATAATTCTTGAATGCGGATCGCTCATAACCTGTTTGCTAAAGGCTTCCTTGAATTTCTCCTGAAGGTATTTTGGTAGTAGCGGATAGCGCGATATAGCCCCCTTATGCAGTCCTTGAACGGGTCTATTTGACGCGTCTAAAGGATCGAATATAAAGATCGGGTTTTCGCCGTAAATGCGCCTTTCGCTTTTTGCGTCCATGCACGGCGGGCAAGCGGATCTACCTTCTAGCGGGTGGCTGTTTGTCCATAGCAAAAAGAGTATCACCGAAAGCGAATAGCGATCGGATTGCTTATCGGGGTCGCCTCCTTTGACGATTTCAGGTGCCATATAACGCGCTTTGCCCGCTATGCCGCTACTTTTGCCAAACTCCGAAACGTTGTCGTTGTCGCAGATTAAAACGGCGCCGTTTTTGGGATTGATGAAAAAGTTGCCGTCGTTTAGGTCTTGATAGCTGTAGCCTTTGTTGTGAAGCTCTCTAAAGCCCGCTACGATATTCAAGGCGGCGTTGCATATCGCCGTTAAGCCCGAAAAGGCGACGCGCCCGATCAGAAATTTGGAAAATTCCGCATACTCCTTTGGGCGTAGCGGCATTATGTAGCCAAAACTTCCGTGAGAATCTTCGGTGATGTCCTCAGGCCACAAAAAAGCGGAAGTTGGAGCGCCTTTTTTGATATTGTTTTCCAGACTTTCGCGGAACTTTTTTGGATCGCGAATACGTTTGGCGAAATACCATTTGAGCGCTTTTAACTCGCCGCCGTAATCGACTTTATGTACCGAGCCTTGCCCGCCTTCGCCAAGTTTCTCAAGAACCTTGATTGTCTTGAAATTTTTTGTGCGGATCGTAACGCCTTTTGATAGATCCGTCATTTCACGCGCCTTTTGGCGCAAACGGCGCTATCGACGCGTACGCTAGTTTGCGGGGGGGGGGGGGGGGGGGGGGGGGGGGGGTGGACCCCCGACGCAAAACCCCGTTGTATTCCCCGCAAAAACGCGA
>JAISOU010000005.1 GCA_031275395.1 Helicobacteraceae bacterium
CCCCCCCCCCCCCCCCCCCCCCCCCCCCCCCCCCCCCCCCCCCCCCCCCCCCCCCCCCCCCCCCCCCCCCAACCCTCACGGCAAAAAGATATATCCTCCGCAAGCCATAAGCGATCATAGCTACGACGCTATTGTAATAGCGACGCTAATTAGCCACGAATCGCTTCTCAAGCAGTTAATTGATCTTGGCGTAGATAAAGACAAGATCAACTTTGATTACGTAATCTTTCCCGTCAAAGCTAGAGTTATGTTCCTCGAGAATTTGGCGGTAACGTTTAACGAAAAAAAAATCGAAGGTTGCGTCGCGGAGGGCGGCGTTTTTCAAGGCGATTTTGCAAGAGAGATCAACCGCGTTTTCCCCGATAAAACGTTATATCTGTTCGATACCTTTACTGGTTTTGACCAAAGAGATATTATCAAAGAACGCTCTAGCGGATTTTCCCAATTTGAAGAAGGGCATCTAAACACAACTTCCGAAGAGATTGTAAGAAGCAAATTGCTCTATCCAAATAAGGCGATAATTAAAAAGGGATTTTTCCCAGAAACGGCGAAAGGAATTGACGATCGGTTTTGCTTTGTCAATCTCGACTTCGATCTACACGATCCAATTTTAGCCGGATTAAAGTTTTTCTATCCAAAAATGGCTGCGGGCGGCGCGATATTGATCCACGACTATTTCAATCCGGGTTATAAAGGCGTAAAAGTCGCGGTAGATAGTTTCGCTAAAGAAAACGACATTACGCCAACGCCAATCGGCGACGGAATTAGCGTAGTTATCTATCGCTAACGACTTTTTACGCGCTATAGAAAGATTATTCTAGCGACTTAAGCGTAGCGCGTAAGTCCTCCGCGCTTAGCGTGACGGCGAGAATGACCGGAAAAAAGAGCGCGTTATTTATCCGTGATGGTTTGTCCGGAGCAATTCGGAAAGCAAAAGCGATAACCGCGCCGCCTGACCGTTTCGATCGTATTGATACCAAGCGGCTTATCTATCTTTTGGCGGATCTGGTTGATTGCCACTTCGATCACGTTTGGCGTAACCAATTCGGGTTCTTCCCAGATTGCGTCGAGAAGCTGCTCTTTACTGATGATCGTATCGCGGCTTCGCGCTAGGTGCGTTAAAACTTCAAAAGGTTTGCCTTTTAGCTCGACTTCGCGCTGTTTGTAGTAGATTTTCTCCTCGTCGGGGTCGATAACAAGCTCGCCTACGTCGATTATATTCGTGCCGCCAAAGCGCAATCTCGCCTCGACTCTAGCCAGCAAAAGCTCAAAAATCGATTTGTTGAAGCGTCCGTTTATAAAAGGCGACTCGCAATAGTCGTCCGCGCCTTTGTTCAGCGCGCAGATCAGCGGTTCTTTATTCATATCGTCGGCAAGCGCGACTAGCAAAGTCTGCTTCGGCGTTTTTTTGAGCGCCGCCGCAAACTCCTCGATAACCGGCTCTACGAGCTTCCAATCGACTATAGCTAGATCAAACTGCTCCATTTTAAGCGCGTTTCGCCCATCTTCGAGCGATAGCGCCCCGCTTGTTGGGTAGCGTAGCGCGCTTAATTTTTCTACGACGGTCTTATTGGCGGTTTCGGAAGCGACGATGACTAGAAGGCGTTTCACTTAGCGGCGTCCTAAAAGATTAAAATTTCCTTAGTATTGTATATGATTTTTAAAAATTATGCAAGATTAAAGGCGAATTGCGCGTCGTTCGTCAGCGGTTAAACCCAATTTTTGATATATTAAATAAAAATTTTAAGGTAAGGCGCGGCGTATGGAGTCCTATTTTGGGGTTTTTATCCTCTTTGTTTTGACGTTTGGCGCGTTTGCGGGGACGGTTTTGCTATCCGCTTGGCTATTTAACGCAAGGTCGGCTAGGAACGATCTGAAACTCAAGCTCTCGATCTACGAGTGCGGTCCTGAAACCTCGTTGCAACCTAACCGCATTAGCTTGCAGTTTTATCTCTTCGCATTGTTGTTTATCCTCTTTGACGTGGAGATTATCTTTATGTTTCCTTGGGCGGCGGCTTACAAGAGTTTGGTCAAGAGCGGCGCGGGCGCTTTGGCGCTAGGCGGAATGTCGGTTTTCTTGGCGATCTTGGCGATCGGCTTTATCTACGAATGGAAAAAAGGAGCGTTGAATTGGCGAAGCATCAAATAGATTATCTATCGAGCGGCGGTCTGCCGATCGCGCTTACGACTGTGGATAAGCTAGTCAATTGGGGGCGATCCAACTCGCTATGGTTTCTTACCTATGGTTTGGCGTGTTGCGCGATCGAAATGATGGCGTCCGGCGGCGGGCGCTTTGACTTCGACAGGCTTGGCACGATCTTTCGCGCCTCTCCCCGTCAGGCGGAGGTGATGTGTATCGCGGGGACGGTGAGCAAAAAGCACGCGCCTTTCGTTCGCCGCCTTTACGATCAGATGGCGGAGCCAAAATGGGTGATCTCTATGGGTAGCTGCGCCAATACGGGCGGGCTGTTTAACACCTATTCGACGGTTCAGGGAGTCGATCGCATTATCCCCGTCGATATTTATCTGCCCGGTTGCGCGCCGCGCCCCGATACCTTAATTTACGCCGCGATGATGCTTCAGCGTAAGATCAGAAGCGAACCTATGAATAGAAAAATCAGCGCAAAAAGGTTTGTGTGATGTCTTACAATCAAAAAGGCGACGTTCAAAAAAAGTCTTATCATACCGATCGCTTTTACGTTCCAAAAGAGATCGCCGCAGTCGAGATTACCGATCCGATCGTCCGCGTCGACGTTGAAAAGTTAGAACGCGCGATCGGCGTTATCAAAAGCTATTTTATGCGCAACGAGGCGATCGTATATGTCGCCGCCTCCAAAAACAAAGAGGCGTTAAAGCTCCTGCAATCGCTAGGCTATACGCAACTAATGGAGTTAAGCGCGATCGATTATCTCGCGCCGCGCGGCGAGTTCGAGGTTTTTTACGAGCTGCTTGGCGTAGAGAAAAACCGCCGTTTGCGCCTAAAAGTCGTTATCAAAGAGAACGAGGCGATCGAGAGCGTATCCGATCTGTGGCGTAGCGCGAATTGGTCGGAGCGCGAATGTTACGATATGTTCGGTATCATTTTTAACAACCACCCCCATTTATGCCGTATTCTAATGCCGGAGGATTGGGTCGGTTACCCTCTTCGCAGGTCGTATCCATTGCAAGGCGACGGGTTCGCGCAGTGGTACGAGGTCGATAAGATTTATGGAAAAGAGTATCGAGAAAAGATCGGCGCGGAGAACCGCGATTCGGCTAGAGTCGATCGCGACGATACCAAAAACTTTGCAAGGCTTGGCTACGAAACGCCTTTTGGCGAGGCTACTAAAGACGAGATTACTCCAATCAAATACGTGGAAAAGCGAAAGCCAATCCTCTATAGCGACTTCGATCCGCAAAAGCAAAAAATATCAGACAAAAGGAAATAGCGATGACGCAACAGCCCAATCGATTACGGCCTTTTTACGAAAATATCGCCTTTGAACGCGACGACAACACGATGATTCTTAATTTTGGACCTCAACACCCCAGCGCGCACGGTCAGATGAATCTGATCTTGGAGCTTCAAGGCGAAGAAGTCAAAAAGGCAAGACCAAATATCGGCTTTTTACATCGCGGCATAGAAAAAATGGCGGAAAATATGATCTATAACGAGTTTTTGCCCACAACGGATCGTATGGATTATATCAACGCCACAAGCAACAACTACGGTTTCGCGCTTGCGGTCGAAACCTTGCTTGGAATCGAAGCGCCGCGCCGCGCTCAAGCGATCAGATTGGCGCTTTTAGAGCTTAGCCGCGTTTGTAGTCATCTATTTTTTCTCTCTACTCACGCTTTGGACGTGGGCGCGATGAGTATGATGCTCTATCCCTTCCGCGAAAGAGAATACGCGCTCGATCTTTTTGAGGAGTATTGCGGCGCAAGGCTTACGCACAACTCTATACGAATCGGCGGCGTTCCGCTAGATTTCACGCCCGAATGGATAGCGCAGTGCGAAGCGTTTTTGGATCATATGCCAAAACAGATCGAGATGTACGACGCTCTCTTAAAAGAGAACCGTATTTGGCGAATGCGGCTCGAAAACATTGGAATTATCGATAAAGAGCTTGCGATGAGCTGGGGGGTTAGCGGCGTTATGCTTCGCGCAAGCGGCGTGGCGTGGGATATTCGCAAAGAACAGCCATACGAGCTTTATAAAGAGGTTAAGTTTGACGTTCCTTTAACCGATACCTGCGACTGCTACGGGCGCTACCGCCTCTATATCGAAGAGATTTGGCAGTCGATCAAGCTAATTCGCCAAGCGTTAGAAATATACAAAGATACGCCGCCCGAACTGATGGCAAACGCGCCCGAATATATCAGCGCGTCTAAAGAGGAGCTAATGACGCAAAACTATTCGCTTATGCGGCATTTCGTCTTGGTTACGCAAGGTATGCGCCCGCCAAAAGGCGAGGTTTATGTAGCTACGGAATCCCCGAAAGGCGAGTTAGGATTTTTTATAGCAAGCGACGGCGATCCGTATCCGCGCCGCGTCAAAGTCAGAGGCGCGAGCTTTTTTCACTGCGGGATTTTAGAGGATCTGCTAGTCGGAGCGCAGCTTGCCGACGTGGTATCGATCATCGGCAATACCAACGTTATTTTTGGCGAAATCGATAGATAAGGCTATAGTATGAAACGATTTGATTTGCGAGAGTATAAAGAAGACGTAATCGACAGATTAAAAGCTATTCTTAGCGATCTTACGCAAAACGAAGCGGCGATTTTTATTTTTGAAGCGCGGGATTTTTCCCTTGTGCAAAAAAGCGCCGACGCGGTTAAAGAGTCAAATTGCGATCTGCTCAATTCGCTTAAATATAACGAGGTCGATTGGACGATCTCTATTCGTAAAAGCGGCTCTTGATCGATGATCAAGACTTGGTTTAGCTCGTGGCGCGGGGTTTTAATCGACAACCGCGCTAAAAAAAGCGAGGATTACGCGCAAAGCGCCTTTGCGATCCCCGCCGTTTTTGACGGCGATCGCAAAATTAGGGCGTTTATCGGTTGGGACGGCGTGGCGATCTTCGATAGCGCGATCGACGTGGTAACTCTTGGCACAAAATACGCTTTGCAGTATCAAAATTACTCCGAAGCGTGCGGTCGTTGCGCCCCGGGACGCGCCGGAGGGCGAATCCTATACGATTTGCTAGATAAGATCGCAAGAGGCGAGGGTGATAATAGCGATATCGAGCGGCTAAAAACCGCCTGCGCCGTTATGCAATCGAGCGCGAAATGTGAAATAGGACGCACCGTTCCAAAGGCGATCCTGCATCTGATCGAGCATTTTTACGACGCGTTTAACGATCGCTCCGCGCGGCGCGATAGCGATTTTCCCTACGCCGCGAAGATCGCCGCCCCCTGTTCCGACGCTTGCCCCGATCGCGTGGATATTCCGGCGTTTATCGAGGCTATTAAAGATCGCCAACCGCTAGAAAGCCTTAAAGCGACGCGAAAGGCTATGCCGCTCGCGCATACCTGCGGGCGCGTCTGCCCGCACCCGTGCGAGGATAGTTGCCGCAGAAGTTTTTTCGACGAGCCTATTAGTATTATGGAGTTAAAGCGAATCGGCGCGGATTACGAGGACAAACACAACTTAAATTTTATTCACGCGATCGAAAAAAAGCCGTCGATCGGCAAAAAGGTAGCGATTATCGGCGCGGGACCGGCGGGGCTAACGACGGGTTATTATCTTTCTCAAAACGGCGTAGATTGCGATATTTTCGAGGCGTTGCCCGTAGCGGGCGGCGAGGTGATGGTGGGCGTTCCAGAATACCGTATGCCAAGCGGAAAATATCTCAACGATATTCGTTTTGTAGAATCCGGCGGCGCGAAAATCCGCCTAAATACCCTTATAGACGCGGCGAAGCTAATCGAGCTTGAAAAGAGCTACGACGCGATTATGCTTAGTTTTGGCGCGAGAATCTCTAAAAAACTGCATTGCGAAAACGAAAACGAATCCTTAATAGGCTATTGGAGCGCGATTAACTTTTTGGATCAGGTTAATCTGTGGGAAAAGTTCAAAATCGGATCGCCCGTAGATTTTACGGGTAAGACGATCGTCTGCGTAGGCGGCGGTTTTACCTCTATGGACGTGGTGCGTTGCGCCGTTCGTGCGGGCGCGAAGCGCGTGGTGATGCTTTATCGCCGAAGCGAGCGCGTGATTATCCAGAACACGAGCCAAGAGGAGTATAACGAGGCGCGAGAGGAGGGCGTGGAGTTTATATTTCGCGCCGCGATCGCCAAGATCGTCGATGAAAACGGCGTTATAAAAAAGATAATTTGCAACCGTTTCAAAATGATAGAAGATCCAAACGGGGGTCGTCCGCAACTGACTAAATTGGAAGGGCAGGATTTTGAGCTGGAGTGCGACTATGTGATCCCCGCCGTGAGCCAAGACCCCGATTTAAGCCTTCTGCCCAAAGAGTGGAATATAGAGCTAACGAGTTGGGGAACGATCAAAACCGACGGCAAAACTTTCGCCACAAGCCGACGCGGCATATTTTCGGCGGGCGATTGCGAATACGGCCCGATGACGATCGTTAATGCCGTAGGGCAGGCGCGCCGCGCCGCTAGCGTAATGCTAAATTATCTAAAAACAGGAGAGATCAAACGAAACGACGAAGAAACGATGGAAGATCTTTTGCGGACGTTTCGCGTTTTTGACAAAGAGGAAAAGCCAAGCGGTTACTTAGGCGGCTTTAAACGCGAGGTTAGCCAAAAAGTAGAGGCGCAAATCAGAAAAACCAACCACGACGAGGTCAATTTTGGACTAAGCGCGAAAGAGGCTTTCGATGAAGCCAGTCGCTGTATGCGTTGTTACTATATCGCTTTGGCGGCGTTAGATGGTTAGTTTGACGATCGACGAACGCTTGATAGAGGCAAACGAGGGCGAAACGATTTTGCAAGCGGCAAGAAACGCGGGCGTTTATATCCCCACGCTTTGCTATCTAAGCTCTCTTTCTGCGGCGGGATCGTGTAGGCTCTGCGTCGTCGAGATCGACGGGGTAAGCGGTTTTACGCTCTCTTGCCAAACGAAAGTTAAAGAGGGGATCAAGGTAACGACAAATAGTGCGCCGCTTTTTGAAACGCGCAAACGGATCGTTCAAATGATCTGCGTTAATCACCCGCTTGCGTGCGGCGTATGCGATAAATCTGGCGAGTGCGAGCTTCAGGACAAGGCGTTGGAGTTTAAGATCTCCGATCAGATTTTCTGCGCAAAAGAGCAGAGTAGGGCGATCGAGGAGTGGGAGATATTAACCTACGATCCTTCGCTGTGTATTCTTTGCGAGCGGTGCGTTAGAACCTGCAACGAGATTGTCGCTTGCTCCGCTTTGTCGATCGCGACGGGCGGCTACAACTCCAAAATCGCTTTCGATAGCGATCGCTGTTCAAAGTGCGGCGAATGCGCGGAGGTATGTCCCGTAGGGGCGATCGTAACAAAGGATTTCAAATATACCGCCAACGCGTGGGAATTGACCAAAACGCCGTCGGTATGCCTTTACTGCCCGTGCGGTTGCGAGAATATCGTCGAAACGAAACGCGGCGGGATTAAGCGCGTAGGGCGCGATCTAGAAAGCGGTTTTCTATGCGCTTTGGGACGTTTTGGGTTCAAAAAAGCTCCCGATTTAATCGAGTTCGATCCAAGCGCAAAGAGCGTCGCAATCAACGGCGACGAAACAAACGAGGAGATCTATCTGTTAAACGAGCGCGGCTACAAACTCGTTAATAACCCGATCGCGGATTTTCAAACCTTTTTAACCGCCTACGCCAAATCGAGCGGAGAAACCTTGTGCAACGCTACGATCAACGAAACGCAAAATAGCGATACGATTATCCTGTTCGCGCCCTCTTTAAGCGAAGAAGCTCCGCTGCTAAAAAGCGCGATCGCTAGGGCGAGTTTGATTAACGGCGCGGATATTTTCGTCTTCGCGCCTTTCGAGGACAGCGCGATTTTGGAGTTTTCGACGCGCTTTATTCGATATGAAACGTCGGCGGAGGAGGGCGTTTTCGCTTTGCTTCTAAAGACGCTGATCAAAGAGCCGACGGTCGCCCTTAAAACGTGGCTGGATAATCTCGACGACGGCAACCTAAGCGCGGAAACCAACGCGGGCGAAGAGGAGTTTAGCGCGATAACGATCGGCAAAAAAACGACGATCGTGATCGGAAGCGAGATTTATTCGTGCGATCGGGCGGAAAATATCGCGGTTATGGCGGGCTTTTTGCGAAAATACGGCTTTGATATTTTAATGATTCCGCCGACTCCCAACGCGCTTGGAATCTCGCTGATCGCGGACGTTTATAACGGCGAAAGCCAAACTAGTTTTTGGCGCGCGCCAAACGAAGCCAAAGAGGGAACGATCGTTACGATTGATCGCGTAGTAAAACCGCTAAGCGCCGCGATCTTGCGTAATTTTCCGGCGGTATTTGGCGCAAAACGGGCGATCGACGTTACGCCGCTTTTGCCTTTTAACGACGTTAGTTTCGAGCGCTTAACGCCTTTTACGATCGGCGTTACTCGGATCGAAACCGAGCTTGAGCGCCCCGATACGATCGGCGCGATCGGCGAATATAACGGCGCGGTAGTTCATTACGCTCTTGTCGATCAACCCTTTAAGATCGAGGGCGAATTGATAGGATCGGAACAGTTCGCGCTGGCAAATCGCTTAAAAAATGGCGATAATGTTAAAATCAAAACGAAAGTCGGCGTTATAAAAAGAAGATTTATCGTATCGCCAAAAATGAAAGGCACGATCGCGAGGCTAGAGGTCTTTGATTTAGCGGAAGTTAAAGCGAGTCTGCGATCGCGCTATGAAATTGTCAATCTGCAAAAGGGTGAGCTGAATGGGTGAGATCAGATTAACGATCGACGATCGACAAGTAGTCGCCGAAGAGGGCGCGACGATACTTTCCGTCGCTCGCGCAAATAATATCTACATTCCCGCGATCTGCTGTTTAACTCGTTGCTCTCCCACGCTGGCTTGTCGTCTGTGTATGGTCGATGCGGACGGCAAACGCGCCTATTCGTGCAACGCGAAGGTTAAAGAGGGTATGGTCGTAACGACCCAAAGCGACGATATGCGTTCGGATCGTCGCGCCATTATGGAGGTCTATTCGATCAACCACCCGCTTCAGTGCGGCGTATGCGATAAATCGGGCGAGTGCGAGCTTCAGGATAATACGCTTTTTCAAGAGGTCGCGGGGCAGAACTACGCCATTAAAGATACCGATAAAGCGTCGGTTACTTGGGGTCGAACGCATTACGATCCGGCGCTTTGTATCGTTTGCGAGCGGTGCGTTACGGTTTGTAAAGATATGATCGGCGTTAGCGCGTTGGCGACGGCTCCGCGAGGCGGCGAGGCGATCGACGAGAGCTATAAAGAGAGTATGTCCAAAGACGCCTACGCGATCTGGAATAAGATGAACAAATCGCTTATCGCCCATTCGCCAAAGGGCGATAACTGCGTCGATTGCGGCGAATGCGCGGCGGTCTGTCCCACAGGCGCGATGATCGACGCCAATTTTCAGTATAAAAGCAACGCATGGGAGCTTAGGCGCGTCGCCTCGTCGTGCGTTCATTGCCCAAGCGCCTGCCATCTGATCTACGAGGTTAAACAGGGCGGGATCGACAAGCCAAACGACGAAATATACCGCGTTTCCAACGATTTTCACTTTCAGAGTTTGTGCGGCGCGGGCAGATACGGCTATGAGTTTGCCAATCAAAACGTCAAAAAAGACGCGGCGGCGTTTTATAGAGCGATCGAGGCGTTTAAGA
Organism: Helicobacteraceae bacterium; assembly: GCA_031275395.1. Lineage (GTDB taxonomy): Bacteria > Campylobacterota > Campylobacteria > Campylobacterales > SZUA-545 > JAIRNH01. Next base: position 9,809 of record JAISOU010000005.1, read on the forward strand.
AGGCCAAAGCGATTCGCTTTAGCTCGCTGATTACAAACGAGGAGATCTTGATCCTTAATCGGCTTAAAAAGAGCTTGGGCGTTAAGCTGATCAACGAAAACGCCTACGCTTTGGCTAAGTTTTTGAAAGCCTTTAGCTCCGTTACGGGCAGATCGCTTTATAGCGGTTCAAAAGATTCAATCGGCGATTTTATCGTTTCGATCGGCGTTCGTCTTAGCGTGGAAAATCCCGCTTTGCGCTATGCGATTAACAATGCGCTCGTCGTTAAAAAAGGCGCGGCGATCGACTTCCACCCGATTGGCGACGCGATCGTCGATACTATGCACAAAAACCTTTTAGCTATGCGCGGCGAAGCGGGCGGCGAAGAGGCGCTTTTGGCAAAACTTCTAAACCGCTTTGCCGATCGGCTTCCCAAAAAGTTAAAAGCAAAAATCGCCGATTTCATATTTAGCGCCGAAGAGTTGGAGGCGATCGACAAACTGGCGGAAAATAAAAACGCTTGGACGATCATCGCGGGCGGCGATCTCTTTAACCATTCTCGATCGGAAAATATAGCGCGTATGTTGGGGCTTTTGGAGAAGTATTCGCCCTTTAGGGTTATTATCTCCCCGATCGCCTCGAACGATCTTGGCGCGGCGATCTTTGCCGATCTCGACGAAAGCGCGCAAGGTTATACGATCGGTTACAACGAAGAGGGCGATTTTCGTTTAAGCGCTTTTGGCGCAAATGGCGAGAACGAACTTGATATGCCCGCGCTTAATCGGCAGGAGGGGACTTTTGTCGGTATCGATAAGCGCGTGGTCGCTCTATATCCCGCCCTTTCTTATAACGGCTTTACGCTAACGGATATTTATAACGCTCTTAGCGGCGATGATTTAGAAAAAGCGATCGATCTAACTAGCGAGCTTGGCGGCGCGGCTTTTGGCGATCTTCAAAACGAATTCGGCGCGGACGGCGAGGAGCGGCGCGGCTTTTTGCTAACTTCCGGCGAAGTCGATTCAAACGATTTTATCGAAACGCCAAAACCAAACGAAATCAAAGAGGCAAACCTCTACTTATCGCGTCCGATCGACGAGTTTAACGCATATTTATCGAGCGGCGAATATCTTTGGGCAAACGCGGAGTTTTTAACCAAACTAGGCTTAAACGAAGGCGATAAAGCAAAAGTTGCGATCGACGGCGAATCGGTCGTTTTGAGCGTTAAAAAAGATAAGTTTATTCAGGGCGATTTCGCCTTTATTAACACGTTCAAAAGCTATCGCTTCAAATCGGCGATCATTACGAAGGAGGGGTGATGAGCGATTTTACGTTTATTATTATTGAAACAATCGTTAAAGCGATCGTCGTCGTTTTGATATTCTCCGCTTTGGCGGGTTACGGAACTTATTTCGAGCGACGGCTTTTGGCGTTTATGCAACGCCGCAAAGGACCTATGCACGTAGGACCGTTGGGACTTTTACAGATTGTCGCCGACGGCATTAAGATGTTTACCAAAGAGAATATCATTCCAAGCCGCGCTATTAAACCGATCTTTTTCATAGCGCCTCTTATCACGGTTTCAACGGCGTTTATAGCGATGAGCGCCGTACCGTTCTTGCCGCCGTTTGAGCTTTTCGGGCATACGATCAAGCCTATCGTCGCGGATATTAACGTAGGCGTTTTATTTGTTATGGGCGTTATGGCTACGGGTCTATACGGCCCGCTTTTGGGAGGGATTGCTTCGGTTAATAAATACTCGTTGATCGGCGGGGCGCGAACGGCGATCCAACTGATCAGCTACGAGGTGGTTAGCGGGCTTGCTCTTTTAAGCCCGATTTTACTGGTAGGCTCTCTGTCGCTTATTGAGTTGAATAACTATCAGGCGGGCGGACTGCTTGATTGGACAATATTTAAGCAGCCGCTCGCCTTCGCGCTCTTTATGATGGCTGGTTTTGCCGAAACGAACCGCACGCCGTTTGATTTGCTAGAACACGAAGCTGAGATCGTCGTCGGCTACGCTACGGAATATTCGGGCATTCATTGGGGCTTATTCGCGATTGGCGAATACGCCAATATGTTCACGATCAGCTTTTTGATTTCGATAATATTTCTTGGCGGTTACAACGACTTTTATTTTATTCCGGGCACTTTGGCTATCCTGCTTAAAGTCGCGTTCTTTTTCTTTTTCTTTATTCTTGTGCGCGGCGCGTGGCCTCATATTCGTCCCGATCAACTAATGTGGTTGTGTTGGAAAGTTTTAATGCCGCTTGCCGTCGTTAATATCATGATTACCGCCGTAGCGATCTTATAGGAGCAAACGATGAAAGAAGGTTACGTTCATATTGAAATCGCCCCGCATCCCAAAACGGGTTGGCAAAAGTTCAAACAAGTCGTTAAACGCAGTTTGGGCTTGGAGCTTCTAAAAGGGCTTTGGGTAGTTTTTAAGGTGATGGCAAAAGATCCGTCGCATACGACAATCTATCCCGCCGAACGGCTCCCGCTTTCGCCTCGCTACCGCGCTATTCATAAACTTTTACGTTTAGCCGAGAGCGGATCGGAGCGTTGTATCGGTTGCGGTTTATGCGAAAAAATATGTCCCGCGCATTGTATAAGAATGGATACGGGTTTAGGCGAGGACGGACGCAAAAAGGTGTTTGATTATACGATCAACTTTGGACGTTGCATCTATTGCGGTTTGTGCGCGGAGGTCTGCCCAGAGCTCGCGATCGTTCATGGCGATCGCTTTGAAAACGCAAGCGAACAAAGAGCGCACTTTTCAATTAAAAACGATATGCTTTCGCAAAAAGAAGCGATCAAGTTGCAAAACGAGTTCTTAGGTTTTGGCGCGGTTAGTCCAAACGCGGATTTAAATCTCAAAAAAACGCCGTTAGCGTATTAGGAGGCAAAATGTTTGAAGCGATAGCGTTTTATTTCTTTGCGGCGCTAACGATCGTATGCTTTACGGTTACGGTTTTTGCGCGGCATGCGATCTACTCTTTTGGCACTCTGGCGGCGGGCATGATCTTTATCAGCGCTTTTTTCTTTATTTTGGGCGCGGATTTTATGGGAGTCGTGCAGATTGTCGTCTATACGGGCGCGGTTATGGCGCTATACGTTTTTGGTATGATGTTTTTCGATTCTACAAAGCCGCTTACGGAAGCAAACTCGTCGCCAAAACTAATCTTTTTCTTAGCCTCTCTTTGCGGCGCTTTAATAGTCGCTTTGATCGCCGCGCCTACTTACGCTATTTCTCAAAACGCGACGCTTTTAGAGAGCGCCGATAATACCAAAGATATTGGAACGGCGCTTTTTACGACCTATATTTTGCCTTTCGAGCTTTCTGGTTTATTGCTTTTGACGGCGATGATTGCGGGTATAGTTTTGGCAAGTAAAAAAATGGAGTATTCGCAAGAGGAGGAACGTAAAAAATGATCTCTTTAACTCACTATATCGTTTTAAGCGCGCTGTTGTTTGCAATCGGTCTGATCGGCGTTATGCGTCGACAGAATCTTTTAACGCTTTTTTTCGCTACGGAGATTTTGCTAAATAGCGTTAATATCGGTCTTGTCGCCGTTTCAAAATATTTAGGTAATATCGACGGGCAGATTTTCGCGTTTTTTATTATTGCGATCGCGGCGGCTGAAGTGGCTGTTGGTTTAGGGCTTTTGATCCTGCTTTACAAGCGCAAAGGATCGCTTGATCTTAACGTAATCAAAAATATGAACGGGTAGGGGAGGCGAGAATATGGAATATTTGGTTCTTATCGCTTTATTTTCGCCGCTTGTCGGATCGCTTTTTGCGGGGTTGCTTTTTGGCGCAAAAGATAAAAAGATTATAGCGGGTTTAATTCCGACCGCTCTTTTAGGCGTATCTTTGATCTCGTCGATATATTTGCTCTATTTTATCTATACGAGCGGGGGCAAAATTAACCTTACGCTATTTGATTGGATCGTATCGGGGCGGCTCGATTTACAATTCGGTTTTGTCGTCGATCAGATTAGCGTCGTTATGATGAGCGTCGTTACGATCGTATCGACGGTGGTGCATATCTACTCGATCGGATATATGGAGCATGATAAAAGCTTTAATCGCTTTTTTTCATACCTTAGCGCCTTTGTCTTTTCTATGATGGTTTTGGTGATGAGCGATAACTTTTTGGGCTTGTTTATCGGCTGGGAAGGGGTAGGGCTTTGCTCCTATCTTTTGATCGGCTTTTGGTATCACAAGCCTTTCGCTTCTTGGGCGGCTAACGAAGCTTTTATTATGAACCGAATTGCGGACTTGGGAATGTTGCTTGGCATATTCTTAATCTATTGGAATATCGGATCGCTTCACTACGATCGCGTTTTTGCGTATATTCCTTTAATAGAAAACGGCGTTTTGGTCTGGATCGCGATTCTTTTATTTATCGGCGCTATGGGCAAATCGGCGCAATTTCCTTTGCACACTTGGCTTGCAAACGCGATGGAAGGTCCTACCCCCGTTTCGGCGTTGATTCACGCGGCTACAATGGTAACGGCGGGCGTATATCTGCTTATTCGCGCTAATCCTCTTTATAGTATGGTTAGCGACGTTGGGGCTTTTATCGCTATACTTGGAACTTTTGTGGCGTTTTTCGCCGCTTCTATGGCGCTTGTGGCGACCGATCTTAAACGCATTATCGCCTATTCTACGCTTTCGCAATTAGGCTATATGTTTGTCGCGGCGGGGCTTGGTTATTATTGGGTGGCGCTATTTCATTTAACGACGCACGCCTTCTTTAAGGCGCTTTTGTTTTTAGGCGCGGGCAACGTTATGCACGCAATGCGCGACGAGCTGAATATCCGCAAAATGGGCAGATTATGGGGGACGTTAAAACCGACGGCTATTATGATGACTTTAGCCTCGATCGCGCTTGCGGGAATCTATCCTTTCGCGGGCTTCTTTTCTAAAGATAAAATCTTAGAGGTCGCGTTTGGAAGCTCTCATTACGTTTTATGGGCTGTTCTTTTGCTGACCGCCGCATTAACCGCTTTTTATAGTTTTCGCGTCGTGATGATGGTATTTTTCGGTAAGGAGGCGAACTATAGAAAGCAAAATATCCACCCTCACGAAGCGCGGACTTTTATGCTTGTCGCTATGTCGCCTTTAGCTATTTTGGCGGTTATTGCGGGCTTTTTTGAAGGCGGATTTATCAATCTTGTTTCAAAGTCGCTAAAGGTTTCCGCGCCGCATATCGGCCATACGACCGAATACGCTCTGATCGGCGGAACTTTAGCGCTGGTAATTCTTACGATTATATTTGCCGTTTTCAAATACGCCGCAGGCGGCTTTAATCCTACTTGGCAGAGAAGCGCGATCTATAAGTTTTTAAGCACCGAATGGTATATACCCGCGCTTTACAAAAAAACGATTATCGCGCCGTATGCCGCCGTTAGTAATTTTTTGTGGCAAAAGATCGATCTTAAGATCGTCGATTTCACAGTCGATCAGATCGCTAAATTGACGCTTGCCGCAAGCTATCAATTTAGAAAAATGCACACGGGAAGTCTATCTCATATGCTCAGATGGATGGTAGCGGGTCTTGCGATCTTGCTTTTAATCGTTTTTGCGGCGTTTTTAGCCTTAACCTATTCAAGCGCGAAAGGAGCTTAAATGCAATATCTGCCGCATCTACTTTCGGTTTTAATCTTTTTTCCGTTTTTTGCCGCGATCGTCGGCTTTGCGGTTAAAAAAGATCATATTCGCGCTTACTCGATCGGCGTGGCGGCAATAGAGTTTGCCCTCTCTTTGATCCTTTGGTATTTATACGAATACGACGTTCGAGAAACGCAGTTTTACTTCTCTACGCCTATCATAGAATCCTTAGGAATCTCTTACGCGATTGGAATAGACGGCTTTTCGCTGTTTTTAATCGTTCTTAGCGCCTTTATTACCCTGATCGCTTTGGTTGGTTTAGGCGAGGTTGAGCGGTTAAAAAATCTCGTCGCGTCGATCCTGTTTCTTGAGATGACTATGATCGGCGTTTTTGCTTCTATGGACGCGATTTTATTTTACTTCTTTTGGGAGTTTTCGCTTGCGCCTATGCTATACATTATCGGCGCGTGGGGAAGCGGCAATCGTATCTATGCGGCGATAAAGTTTTTTATCTATACTTTTAGCGGTTCGCTTCTGCTGTTGCTGGGTATTTTATTTGTCGCTTTTCTTTATCGGCAATCGCAGGGCGTATTATCATTTAATATTTTGGAGTGGCATAAATTGCCGATCCCTTACGGGCATCAGTTGTGGCTCTTTATAGCTATGGGAATCGGTTTTGCCGTAAAAGTCCCGATGTTTCCGTTTCATACGTGGCTCCCGTACGCTCACGGACAAGCGCCTACGATCGGTTCGGTTTTGCTTGCGGCGGTGCTTTTAAAAATGGGAACTTACGGCTTTGTGCGTTTTAGTTTGCCGCTCTTTCCAGACGCAAGCGTCTATTATTCTACGGCGATGGGCATAATCGGTATTATTATGATTATTTACGCCGCTATGGTCGCCTTTGCCCAAAAGGATATTAAACAGATAATCGCCTATAGCTCTATTAGTCATATGGGGGTTATTATTCTTGGTCTTTTCGCGCTTAACGTAAACGGGATCGGCGGTTCAGTTTTCTTTATGCTAAGTCACGGGATTATTAGCGGCGCGCTATTTATGCTTGTAGGCGCAATATACGATCGCCGCCATACTAAGTTGATGAGCGAATTTGGCGGTATTGCTAGCGTTATGCCGATATACGCCTCGATCTTTATGTTTATGGCTATGGCGAGCGCGGGGTTGCCGCTGACTATGGGATTTGTCGGCGAGTTTCTTTCTCTATTAGGTTATTTTCGCTCTAGCCCGATTATGACGTTATTAGCCGGTACGTCGATCGTTATAGGAGCGGTTTATATGCTTAATCTCTATCGTAAAACCTTCTATGGAAGCGTTACGGTCGAGGCGAATAAATCGTTAAAGGATTTGAACGCAAGGGAACTGACGGCTCTAATTCCTCTCGTATTGGTCGTAATTTGGCTAGGCGTATATCCTAAACCCGTTCTAGCGCCGATCGATAACGCCTCTAAGTATTTGCTAACGATTATGTACGAGAAGTCCAGAAATATAGACGCGCGTTCGCCAAACGCCGACGAGATTTTGCGTTTAAATTCGTCTATGCGGGAGGACAGATAAATGTCTGCGCTTTCTTTTGTTTCTATTCTGCCGATCTTAACCCTTGTTTTAGGCGGCATTGTCGTTTTGGCGATCGATCTTTTCGCAAAAAACGCGGGGCGCAACGTTTTCGCAAGCGTTACAATTTTAACGCTTATCGTAGCAATCGGCTTACTCTTTTTTGTCGATTTGAACGAACGCGCTTTTTACGATATGTTATTAGTAGACGGTTTAGCGAACGCCTCTTTATGGGTTATTATCGGCGCTTCTCTTCTCTTTATTCCTTTGGCGTTTACCGGTATGCGCTTTTTGGAATATCAATTTGCCGAATACTATTCGCTCTTTTTATTTATGACGGCAGGTTTTGCCGCTATGGTTTCAAGCGAAAATCTAATCGTGATTCTTATCGCGCTTGAATGCGCATCTTTAGCACTATATACCCTGATCAGTATGCACCGCAGAGATAAATCCTTAGAGGCGGCGATCAAGTATTTCACAATGGGCGCTTTGGCGGCCGGTATGATCGCCTTTGGCGCTATGCTTTTATACGCGGCGACGGGCAGCGTCAATATAAAAGAGATCGAAAACATTTTGGTCGCAAACGAGTTTAAAAACTTACCGCTGATTCTTGTCGCTTCGGCGTTTTTTATCGGCGGGCTTGGCTTCAAGCTCTCGATTGTGCCTTTTCATACTTGGACGCCCGACGTTTATGAAGGTTCTAGCGCCCCTATGGCGGGCTATATGTCGATTGTGCCGAAGATCGCGGGTTTCGCGGTGGCTATGAGGTTATTTGACTTCTTGGCGCAAAGTCCGGATCGGATCGTTTTTGCGCTTCTCTACATAGCCGCCGTCGCGACGATGACGATCGGCAATCTATTAGCGCTTGTTCAAGACGACGTTAAGCGAATGTTAGCCTTTAGTTCGATCAGCCACGCGGGCTTTGTTATGGTCGCTTTTGCGATCGGTTCTACCGAAGCGCATACGGGGCTTTTTCTCTACTGGATCTTGTTCTTATTCACAAATCTAGGCGCGTTTTCTTTGCTGTGGATATCGCGCCACCCAAGCAAGGCGTGGGATATTCGTTTTGATCACCCTTTTACAAAGTTTGCGGGTATGGTCAGGCTTAGCCCTATGGGCGCGGTTATTATGGGAGTTTTTATGCTCTCTTTGGCGGGTATTCCGCCCTTTGCGCTATTCTTTGGCAAGATATATATGATCGGCGAAGCGTTAGCGCGCGATCATCTCTATTTGGCGTTAATTATGTTGGTTAATAGCGCGATCGCGATCTATTACTATCTAAAGCTGATCGTCTATATGTTTTTGCGCGATCCGTCCGATAACGACGGCACGATTTACTACCAAAACAATACGGTCGCCTTAAAGGTAACGCTTGGAATCGCGGCGGTTATGGTGATATTTTCATTCGCGTGGATCGAACCCGCCTTATCGACGCTTACGCGGCTTATAGAAAGCGCGGGCTATTAAATCCCCGTTCTCTGCGTTATCCCCCCGCGTAGCGCCCGCTCCATAACAATGCCTCGCGAAAGTAGCGAGGCACGAGAAGGAGGAGCGCAAGGCGCGGAGGAAGCGCTCGCCGAGAAGCGGAGCGGAACGGCGCAAATCGCGGAGGAAGCGTCCGCTCCGCAGTAGAACGGAGTAGCGCAATTTATCGCGCCCTAAATTTTGCGATTTTTTAAGCGCGGCGCGGTAGTTGTGGAAAAATCCGCAAGACGTTCGGTGCTTCTTTTGCGTGAGGCGTTTTTTTGGTTTATTGCGCGGGTAACCTTCTTTTGCGAGTTGGCGATCAGTAATTTTAGCGTTGGCGCTTGGCGTTTAGACGCAAAATTCTTTATACAGCTTTTTGTAGCGCTCAAGCTGTTCTTTGATATTGCGGATCACCTTTGCGGGCGCGTAGGGCAGTAGCCGTATAATATCGCGCCCCTCTTTGCTAAGGGCGGTATCGACCCCAAATGCGTTTTCTACCTCCTCGCTGAATAACTCGCTTTCGCTCACGCCAAGTACCCGCGCTATATAAGGTATCAGCTCCACTTTTAGCTCTCGACTACCGTTTAGATAGCGGTAAATACATTGTTCGCTGGGGATTTCGCCCGTGCTGTTTAGTCTTGGCTCAAACTCGCGCAACTTGTTCGCAAACTCCCGTTTTGTGATTTGGCTGTCATTTATCAATGCGTTTATTTTATCTATTACGTTCATCAGCTTTCCGAAATGGCAAAAATTGTTCGTATTTCAAGTTAGTTTAAGGCTAAATTATCTATTATTCAACAATTTGTCGCAATAAAAGGAGATTAGACAGATGAAATCTTTGCGGATCGCGGCGACTATCCCAATTCTACTTTTTGGCGCATTGTCGGCGGCGCAAGCGGCTTATATGTGCCCTGACGGCAGTTACGTTTCTTCTGGACATTGCACTTTGTGTCCTGACGGAGGTTATGTGGGCGGCGGCTCTCGTTGTCAACTTGCCCCTAACGGAAGCTACGTGCCTTCGGGCGGCGGTTCGCCGCAACTAACGCCAAATGGCGCATATATTCAGGGCGGTAGAGGCACGACGTTATGTCCCGACGGCTCATACGTGGCTGGCAGTCGTTGCGAATTAACGCCGAATGGCAACTATATCGGACGCTAAAGCGGGTTTGTTAGGCAAAAACGCCCATCAAAGAGGATAAAGAATGAGACCATGCCAACATTGTCCGAAGAATTAAAAAAGTTTATAGCAAAAAAACAAGGAGAAAGACGAAAGTGGGCAAGTTTGTTCGCAAAACGAACGGATAATGGGGGCGGACTTTCCGCTCAAGCCAAGCAACGATCTTGAGCAAATCAGACAAGAGATAGACAAGCGGAAAATAGATCGCCTTATTCATTTCACGCATGCAGAAAACCTTCCTAGCATATTGAAGCGCGGTTTAATTCCAAGAGGTTTATTGGAAGCCGCGCAAGAAGAGTTTTGCCATAACGATGAATGCAGAATGGACGGCAGAACAGATTGTAGTTGCTTGTCAATAACATATCCGAATTATCCGATGTTTAGGAAATGTTATAAATATAGATGGAGCGAGTTTGTGATTCTAGGACTAGATATAAATCTATTATTTGATCAGTCCTTAACGCCATATTTCTGCGCTGTTAATGCCGCAAGTAGAGTTGTTAAAGATGTGGTTAGACGATGCGGCTGGGAATATTTATCCTCCATTGAGGCTTTTAATTGGATGTTTGACGATGGGATTAATAAGTTACTAAGTGACGCATCTAGTAAATATAAAAAGAAAGACGAAGCGCTTGCAAATGAAACAGTAGATATTCAAGCCGAAGTATTGATAAAGGGGGTTATAGCGCCAAGTTATATATGCGATATTGTCGTTGGGAATAGCAAACACGAAAATGCGGTTAAATGTTTTTTATTGTCGCGTCAGATCAAAAAATACCCAAACGTAATAATAGCAAATGGATATTTTTTTGGATAAGCAATACAGCCAGAGTGGTAAGGAGAGATTCATGAAACAAGCGCAAACTACCCGTTTATACTTTATGCCATCTAGCGGCGACGCAAAAGGATTATTCCGCAAAGAGGAAGTTAAATTTGACTTCTTTGGAGGTTTTGCCATATCACAAAAACATAAAACGATCACTTCAATGCACAAAAATATCCATAAGCTGGATCGCAATTTAAGAGTTTTAGAAGTATCAACCAAATCGCTTGATCCGCTAGGCATACAGCTAAGCGCTTTTAATCTGAAATATGATGATGGAGACCGTAATTACTGCGTAGAAAATATATATCAATCTTCAAAAGTATTCAAAAACAGCGAACAGTATAAAGACCTACTATACTGTTCGCCAGCGGATGCAAAAAGAGACGAACGATTAAAAACATCCGGCGACATTATTGGTTTTAATTGGAATAATGAATTTTGGGAGACAGAACCAAAAACAATATTTTACGATTGGGTTTATCTAAAGGCTCTTGAGCAAAACAGAGGGCTACATGCGGATATCTCGCGATATAACGCTTTTACGGATATTGAGTTTAATCCGAAAAAATCAATTAACTGCCAAGCGCGATCTGTGGCAATATTTGTAAGTTTGTATCAACAGGATCGGCTTGAGCAAGCGTTAAGAAGCGCCGCAGCATTCAAAAAAATATATAGCGAAGGGAGCAGAGACTATAAGATAATCTCTGAGCAAGCGCAAAAAATACGCCAGTGTAAACCGATTCAAAAGTCCTTGCCGCTTGAATAGACAATAAAATAATTGCGGTAAAAGCGTCTATATCGAGATCGACGGCGTTGTCCGCGCGATCTTGATTGACGCTAAAGCGGGCGAAACGCAATTTATCGCGCCTTAAATAAACCGTTCTGGCGCGTATCGTTTTTCGCGGCGCGAACAAAACCGCTTTTGCTTCCGAAGCCTCATTATTTGCGATCGCTCTTAAAAGCTATTGCGGCGGCGTTAAAACCGCGTTAAAAGGGATTTAACGTTATCTTTTCGTGATGAAGCAACCACGCTTTTTTGCTTGCGCCCCAACCGTATGCTCCGACCCCGCCGCTTTTATGAACGACGCGGTGGCATGGAATGGCGATCGCAAACCTATTGTTTGCCATTGCGCTTGCGGCGGCGCGAAAGGCTTTTGCCCTACCCGCGAGCGCCGCTAATTCGCCGTAGGTTAAACGCGCTCCGTAATTTGTGGCTAGCAAGGTTTTTAAGACGGTTTTATAAAACGGTTGCGGCGGAAAATCAAAAGGCAACGCGGAAAAATCGGGCGCTTCGCCGCGAAAGTAGCTATCCAATAGATCAAGCGTTTTTGTTACGATCGCATTAGCGCCCCTTTCGCCGTTTGGCGCGCTAAACCCGATCGACAAAAGCCGCTTTTCATCGGCTAAAACAAATATCTCTCCGATTGGCGTTTGCAAAGAATCGTAAAACGCGTTTGACATAGCCTATCC
>JAISOU010000011.1 GCA_031275395.1 Helicobacteraceae bacterium
ATTTTGCATAGCAGGAGTTTGACAATGCGAATATTTGACAGATTGATTGTGGCGATAGCCCTTGTAATAGTTGCGATCACGCAAGTTGCGGCGTTTGTGCCCGACTATCCAAGAGCGGCATTTACCAGCGGCGATCCGCACATTACCATTACGCAAAAGGCGTTGGACGAGATTTACGCTACGCATGATTAGAGTATAATAATCATTTGGAGTTCAAACGCAAAATAACAGAAATGATTAAGAAATGAATGTTAAGTTTATAAGCGCGGCGTTAGTTGGGTGCGCCGTTTTGCTTTGCGGCGGTTGCGCGAAAACGCCTATTCCTTCGCTTGACGGATTTGTATGTTCCGATCAGAATAAAACATTAACTCCAGAGGAACTAAAGCAAAAAGAAAAACGAATAAAACAACTTGAAAGAGCGCTTGATAACACGGTAGGGCTTGAGTTTGACGGACACGGATTTAAGTTTTTTCAATTTGGCGTTAAAACATGCAGAGTTTACGATCTGCAACGGAAGCTAACGCTTCAGGATTGGAAATTGTTATCGGAAATGATCATTGAAAATTACTCAAGCGCGAAAAGTCATTGGTTTGACACACATAGGAGTGAGGTTGTGGAAATGATGTTTATACTCCGAGAAGAAGCGCTGGATATTTTGAAATGCGAATTGACAAAAAGAGGACTGCCATTTGCTGGACGTTTTGATTTCGGAACTTTTTTTACCATATCAGCGATCCGCGCGAGAGAGAGGATAATGAGCGAATTAGAAGAAAAGCGCGTGAGAATTGCGAATAACCGTATAATTTCTTAAAAATCATTAAAGCGCTCAATTTTTAATCAACTATCTGCTTTAGTGCCAATATACAATATCGACTATTTTGCATAGCAGGAGTTTGACAATGCGAACAGACGGTAAATTGATTAGGGCGATAACCCTTGTAATAGTTGCGATCACGCAAGTTGCGGCGTTTGTGCCCGACTATCCAAGAGCGGCATTTACCAGCGGCGATCCGCATATTGCCATTACGCAAAAGGCGTTGGACGAGATTTACGCCGTTTACGGTTACACTCCAGACGGCGCGGATGGAATAGCATATACATCCGAGATCAAAAGAGTGCGAGGCATTATACCAGAGAAAAACGCTGAGGTAGATCACGACAAACGCATGAAGAAATACCCTGAGTATCACTGCGACGGTGAACAATTAAACGAGTGCAGTCAGCTTGTAATCGACAAAACCAACGAAGGCATTGAAAAGATTATATCGAGCGATCTTGAAAATGCTCGTACGTTAATCGGCATAGCAACGCATACCCTGCAGGATTTCTACGCGCATTCAAATTGGATAGAGTTAGGCAACAGCGGAGCAAATCCGTATATGGGCTTTAGCGCGTTTCCGTTCGGTTCTATCGCTTTGCCCGAAGAGGATACTTGCGATCATCCTCATCTTCAGGAGCTTATTTTGGCTCCGTCTATAGAGGATTATCTCGCGGCAAATCAAAGGCTAATCTGTGATACCAACTATTTAGAACCAAGTTTTCAAGCCACGGGGAAACTAACAAGCGGTTATTATCTTGGCACTTCGGGTTATCCAGCCAACAAAAACAAATGCTATCACGGCGGTTCATTTGACGCGCTTGGCATTTTGGGAATCAACAAAGATTCGGCTACTTGCCGCGTCGCCTTGGTTATATCGCCGCACCACGATTTTAATCCAGCGGCGGAACGAGCGGCGCAAAACGCTACGGTTAAATATCTGTTGAATATCAGAGACGAGCTTAAAGCAAAACAAGGCAATGAAGAAGGCGATAGGTTGTTCAAAAGCTTTTTAGGCATTGGTCCGTCATTGGGATTTGCCATAGACACAACGGGCAGTATGGGCGAGGAGATAGCGGGCGTTAAAAGTGCCGTCGCAAGCGCCGTTCAAGCGCGTATCGGCGCTACGGACGAGCCGTCCTCTTATGCGCTTGCGGAGATAAACGAACCTAATATTCCCGCCGCGCTGGTTACGACAAAAAGCTCGGATTTTTTGAGCGCGGTATCGAGGCTGTCTTTGTATGGCGGAGGAGATTGCCCCGAACTAGCGGGACTTGGAACGTATAAAGCGCTCTCGGCTATGCCTATGGGCGGAGAGTTGTTGACATATACGGACGCTTCGGTAAAAGACAAAGATATGATGAGCGAAGCTATAGCGCTCGCTTTGTCAAAGAAAATAGCGGTTTCGTCCGCGTTAAGCGGCAGTTGCTCGCCTTACGATCCATTGTACTTTGAGCTTGCGGAAGCGACGGGAGGACAGGTTTTTATTATCAACGAAAAGGAAGCGGGGACAATCACAAAAGAACTTTTGGAGGTCGCTTTAAGTCCTTATCTTGTTGATGTAATGCAAGTTGGCGATAGTTTAAGCGGCGCTAAAAGTTATGAGTTTATCGTTGATTCCACAACGGATAAGTTATTTGCAAACATAAGTTTGGCAAGCGGAAAATTAAACGCCGTTTCTATCGCAAGACCCGATGGAAGCATTGTGGCTCTCGGCGACGATGGCGTAAATACCGCAAGCATATCATCGTCGGCTTTTTACAATATAGTAAATCCGCAAACGGGCGTTTGGAAGGTTAATATCAACGCTGAAGGAGAAGTCAGCCTTAGCGTAAGCGCTAATAGCCCGCTGTCGTTTGAAAGTTTTGACTTTGTAGAGTATGACGATTCGCTTCATCCGGGATTTTTTGCGATTGACGGCTATCCGCTTGCGGGAAGCAAAGTTGCGGTGAAAGCAGTTTTGTACGGCGATATATCAGACGCGCGCTTTGAGCTTAGGACAAAAAGCGGCGAGATTATAAGGTCATTTACGTTGGACAGTTTTGGAAATTACCCAGCGTTAAAGGCGTTTTTGAGCGAAGATTTTGTAACGCCTTACGAAGATTTTCTGATTTATGCGTTTGGCAAAGACGAAAACGGGTCGGATTTTCAGCGCGTAATAGCGAAGAAAATTGTTCCGCAAACGATTATGGTTTCGGTCGTGTCAAGCGGCGATCTGCCACTGGAAACTAAATACGACCTATACTTTTCGCGTAACTAATACGGGAGCGGACGATAATTTCAAAATTACCGCAAGCGACGATAAAGGTTATATAGTTTCGTTAAGCCATAATTTAGTTAGCATAAAAAGCGGCGAATACGCGGATATAAACGTTACGCTGAACCCTGGCAAAAACTCCGAAATAGGTTCGATCAACGCGACGACTTTATCCGCTATTCACTCAAGCGGAGGTAAATTTGCCGCTAAAGCCATAGCCGAAGGCGTTGTGATTAAAAAGAAGCCCGCGCTCTTTCGCGGTTCCCTCATAACCACAGGCGCTACGATCTCCGATAATGGCGAAGTATTAGTCTGGGGTTTTAGAGGCTCTGGTCAGCAGGGTAACGGCAAACTATCCGTCTCTAGTAATTCCAATCCCGCTAAGGTCGAAGGCTTAAACAATATCGTTCAACTAACGGGCGGCGCTTATCACTTAATCGCGCTTGACGCAAACGGAGATCTATGGGGCTGGGGACAGAGCGGCTATGGAGAGACGGGTTGCAAACCAAATACGGGCATATACGTAACGATCCCTTGCAAAGTCTTAAATAATATCGTTCAGGCGACGGCGGGAGAATACTTTACCATCGCTTTAAGTAACGACGGTAAAGTTTACGCCTTTGGTCATAATCTTTACGGGCAGCTTGGCGACGGAAGCTCTAAAAACAGTCAAACGCCCGTCCTTGTCAATCTTAACGGAGAAAAAGCAAGGTTGATTGGCGGCGCGTATGAAGGCGCGTTTGCCGTTACCGAAAACAATAGAGTCTATGCTTGGGGCGATAACGAAGCGAGCGGTCTTGGCTTCAAAGGAACAAACTACGGCGTTCAGAAAATAATAAGAACTCCGACGCATATAACAAACCTTGACCAATACGCGAGCAAAATTGTCTATATCGCGGGAGGCAACGGATGGGGAGAGGCGCTGTTGGACGACGGCAGAGTAATAGGCTGGGGAGTTCAAGCCTCTTTGGGTCAAGGAACAATCAAAACCTCTTTAAGCTCCGCCGATCCGATAGTAATCCTTGATAACGTTAAGTCGTTGTTTGCTAGATACGCGGGATCTATCGCCTTAACAAACGACGGCGCGATCTATACGTGGGGACAAACGGAAGGAAGCGCGTTTAAGACAATCTACGGCGAAAGCGTAACAAAACGGATTGAGAATAAAGCGATAGTAGAGATAGGCGGAGGCAAAGAGCATATCTTTTACAAAACGGAAAGCGGCGATCTCTACGGCGTAGGCTATAACGATCTATACAAACTGAACCTAAATAAGCTAGGCGGCGTTGCGGATTGGGAGGGGGAGAGGGTAGATTTAAGCGGGGAATAGTCGTTTCGATTGAAATTGCTATAAAGACAGATTGGCGCTAAGAACGTAGGGTAGGAATCGCGTATCCCATAGGGATACCCATCAGCCCCCCCCTCCGAACCGTGCTTGCGCCTTTCAACGCGCGCGGTTCGCCATCAATTTTAACTAGGAACTTTTACTTATGGCTTGGTCGGTATTGCGTAAGGTTAGACCTTCGCAATTGGTATTACTACCAACTTAGGCAATCTGGCGTTTGCGTTTAGTTGAGATTTAGCGCGGTTAGGTCGTCCGTTCGTTTCGTCCTTCCTATTGGAAGTTGCGCTGGCGAAACCGTTTATATTTGTAGCGGAAATATACGGATATATTCGCCAATATAACGTAACGGTTATCTTTCGTTAGCGTCGGGACAAAGACCGCAAGAAATTAGACTTTAAGCGATACAGCTTTAACCATGCGGAGTAGGTTTTTGGGCGCGCCGCGATCGCTAAAAGGGAGTTTTCGATACGACTTTACTTAAACGTTTAATTTGTAAAGCTAAGTAGCGCTAGGATTACGCCTCGACTTGGTTGGACAGGTGGCAGAGCGGTTGAACGCACGCGCTTGGAAGGCGCGCATAGGGTAACGCCTATCGAGGGTTCGAATCCCTCCCTGTCCGCCACCCCCTTAGACGTTTCGTTGGCGTATTTACCTCTCTTAATGACCACAAATAGCGCTAGAATTAGAGGTTTTATATAATGGAGAAGGAGAAGGCGATGGCTTTTGAGGATTTTGATTTAAGCGGTTTCTGGAACGACGACTATTCGCAAGATTATGTAGAGGCGTATCCAAGCGACGAGTTGATAAGCTCCATAGAAGAGGAGATCGGCGGTTATAAACTGCCCGCTTCGTATATAGAGTTGATGCGTTTGCACAATGGCGGAACGCCCGCAAAAACAGCCTTTCCCACTAACGAGCCGACGGGTTGGGCGGAGGATCATATCGCCATAACGGGCATTATGGGAATAGGGCGAAAAAAAAGATATTCGCTTTGCGGAGAGTTAGGCGGCAATTTTATGAAAGAGGAGTGGGGCTATCCCGATATAGGCGTTTGTATCGCCGATACGCCAAGCGCCGGACACGAGATGATAATGCTCGACTACCGCAAATGCGGCAAAACGGGCGAACCCGAAGTCGTTTATGTCGATCAAGAGGCGGATTATGAGATAGTTTTTTTGGCTAAAAACTTTGAGGAGTTTATCAAAGGGTTAGTTGACGAGGAGGTTTTTGATACTTCCGAAGAGGACAAATTAAACGAACTTAAAAAAGTCCGCGAAGGCAGTTTTTCGCCGGTACTCTTAAAGGCTTTTGAAATTGTTAAGCCAATACTGCCCGACGCGCCGCAAAGATTGCGAAAATTAGCCGAACTGATCGTCGAAGAGAAGGGGTATTTTTCGCTACACGCCGACGAGTTGTCCACTCTTATGTACGACGTTCTATTTTGGCTTTATAGCTCGTATAATACCGCGAAAAATTTTGATTACTATACAAATAATAAAAAACTTTTTGAAAGCTCTTACGGTTTGCCCAGTTACGAAATGATGATAGTTTTTAGTATATACGGCGATCCGTACGGGTTTCGCGCGGGCGCCTACGCGTGCGGCTTCGTGGAAGATTGGTGGAATAAAAGAGTTAATAGCGGCGAGTTGAAAGAGGGCGCGGACGGCTTTAGGCTTACCCCCGCCGCCGAAACTAAAATCGTAGCCGCTTTTAAAAGCAAGACCAATAGCTAGTTTTCGTTCTTCAGCGATTACGCGGAGGCGAAAAATTATTGTATGAAACGGCAAAAAAAGGAGTTTTATGACGCTTGAGGGGTATTTAAAGGCGTTGGATATTTTGGCGGGCGAATATCCAAAGTGGAACGCGCCCGCCGTTACCCTAATCGCTACAAGCTCTCGCGATCCGTATCTGGTGTTGATCTCGACTTTGTTAAGCCTTCGCACCAAAGACGAAACGACCGCAAAGGCGAGCGAGCGGCTTTTTGCGCTTGCCAAAACGCCCGAAGAGATGATCAAATTAAAAGCGCCAACGATCCAAAACGCGATCTATCCCGTCGGTTTTTACCGCGATAAAGCCGAGCGGATTTTAGAGATTTCGCAACGGCTAATCGACGATTTTGGCGGCAAAGTTCCAAGCGATCTCGATACGCTAACAAGTTTCAAAGGCGTTGGGCGCAAAACGGCGAATCTCGTTGTGTCGCTTGGCTTTAATCTGCCCGCGGTGTGCGTAGATACGCACGTTCATCGCATTAGTAATATTTTGGGGTTTGCGCGGACAAAAACGCCCGAAGAAACAGAAACGGCGATCCGAAAACGAGTTCCGATCGAACGCTGGAGCGGCATAAACGATCTGCTTGTGGCGTTTGGACAGACGATCTGTAAAAGCGTTTCGCCGCTCTGTTCCAAATGCCCGATCGCGTCGCTTTGCGAGAAAAACGGGGTAAAGAAACATAGATAACGCGCTTAAATTATGGCGTTTTTAGTTAAAAGTTTGTATGATCGCGGGTTACATAAAAATTTAAGAAGGATTAAAATGCCGAGAAAGAAAACTTCCGAAACGAACGAACGAGAACAAGAGGATACAATCGATGAAACGGCTAAGAGCGAAAACCCGCGAGAGGAAACGATCGACGAGGCGGCTAAAGACGAAAATCCGCGGAAAAGCGGATTATTCGAAAAGGCGGCAAAAACGTCAAAAGAGTTTGTCGATAAATCGTCGCCCTATTTTGAAATAGCTTCCGGCTGGGCGTGGCGCAACGGCGCGGCGGTGATAGCAATCGCGGCAACGGCGGCAGTGGGACTAGGAGCGGTTGGGCTTATCGTAGGGCTTGCGGTTTTAGCGCTGTTAAATCGCTTTAAGCAAACAGAAGAATAAGGCGGGATTAAACTATGAAAATCGCAACGCTTGCGACGCTATGCGTTTTGCTTGCGGCGTGCGCCAGACCGCATATGGGATTAAGCGAATCCAACGACGCCGTAAAAAGCCCCGACGAAACCGCGCTAACGCAAACGCTGATCGATTATTACGTCGCGGCGCGTTCGGAAGAAACGAGCGCGGAAATGCTTTTGGATTTAACCGCGAACTTAAAACGGCTGATAGAGGGCAAAAAAGCCGACGTTAATAAACCTAGCGAACAGGGCGTTTTGCCGCTTTCGATCGCCGCGCAAGCCAACGATCGCGCTATGATCGAGCGGTTGTGCAAAGCGGGCGCAAACTACGACGCGTTTGGCGCGCATAGGCTTCCGCTTCTGACGCTCTCTTTGCAAGAGGGCGCGTTGGAGAGCGCGAAAGCGTTGCTATCGTGCGGAGCTAATCCAAACGTAGGCGTTCCATCGCCGCTAACGATCGCCGTTTTGGGCGGCATTACAAGCCCCGATTACCGCCAAATGGCAATCGCGCTATTAAATAGCGGAGCTGATCCAAACTTGGGCGCGGTGGGCGAACACGCGCTTTTGCTATACGCGATCAAGACAAAACAGAGTAATTTGGCGCAAAAGATGATCGAAAAAGGCGCGAATATAGAGCTTGCCGACGACGAAGGTATGACCCCTCTTGTTTGGGCGATCCTGCTTAAAGACGAGGATACGACAAACGCGCTTTTAGCTAAAGGCGCGGCGACTAGCGCGATTGACGCTAGCGGCTATACGCCGCTGGATTGGGCGGTTTTTGCGGATAATCAGATCGCCTTAAGCGCGATCGTAAGCGATCCAAACTGGAGCGCAAAAGAGAACGAACGCGGCGTTTTAGCCGCCCAAATAGCCAAAACGCGCGCTTTAGCCGAGCTAAAATCGCTTATTTTAGACGTAAAACCCGTTCAAGACGACGCAAAAAAGCGCCCGAATATTGCGCGTTTCAAAGGTATGGAGTTTTTGACGATCGAATACAACTCGGATAGGATCGTCTTCAAAACCGAAGATCCGTTACTGCGCGATTTCGCGCTTGAAAATCCCGCTAGGCTGGTTTTGGATTTCTCGCGCTCGAACGCGGTGCAAAGTCTAACTTTGCCGTTGGATCCAAACGGGACGTTTCAGAAGGTTTCGATCGGACGGCATACGGGAAGTTATCGCGTAGTGGTCGTATTGGATCGATCATACGGATACGATTTGAAGCGAACGGCTGACGGCCCCGTCGTTATGTTACGCAAATAACTTGAGCGATCGCTATCTCTTTTTTTACGTCGCCGCGCTTACTTTCGCGGGAGCGTTGTTCGCGCTTTCGTTGCCGCTGTATTTGACGCAACGAATCGGCGTAGCGCACTACTATTTCTTTATCAGGCAGATTTCCTACGCGCTTCTTTCGATCTTTTTGATCTGGTTTATAGCGCGTCTTGACGCCGATCGGTGGGCGACAAAGATCGGTTTCGGGCTGTTCTTTATCTTTTTTGCGCTGATGTTTTTTATGCCCTTTATGCCGGAAACGCTCGTGCCCACGATTAACGGCGCGAGGCGCTGGATTAGGTTCGGATCGCTTAGCGTTACGCCTGTCGAGTTTTTTAAGGTGGGTTTTATCTATTTTTTGGCGTGGAGTTTGACGCGAAAGCTCTACCGCCCAAAGACGACAAAGGAGAGTTTTACCTTTGCGCAGGAGCTTGGCGCGCTTATGCCTTACGCGGCGATTTTTCTGGTCGCCGTGATCCTGATCGCCGTTATGCAAAACGATATTGGTCAGGTCGTCGTGCTTGGCAGCGTTATGGCTTTGATGATCTTTTTTGCGGGATCGAGCGTTAAAGTTTTTTTATTTTTGATAGGAGTTTCGTTTTTTGGCGGAATAGCTCTGATCCTACAAGCGCGACATAGGATCGAGCGGGTTTTGCAGTGGTGGAGTAGCGCGCAGGACTTTATTTTGTCGCTTTTTCCCAATTTTATCGCCGACGTTTTGCGTATCGAGGAATCGAGCGCGAGCGCCGCGTATCAGGTAACGCAATCTATGCACGCCATTCACCACGGCGGTTTAATGGGCGTAGGACTTGGCGGCGGAGTCGTAAAGTTAGGTTTTCTTAGCGACGCGCACAACGACTTCGCGCTGGCGGGAATAGCCGAAGAAACGGGATTATTTGGAATTATGCTGGTTAGTATATTGATTTTACTCGCGATCTATCGTATATTTAAGATCGCCAATAGAAGCGAAAATCCTATATTTTATCTTTTTAGCATAGGAGTCGGCGTTATGATCGCATCGCAGTTTCTAATGAACGCGCTAGGAGCGACGGGCATCATTCCGATCAAAGGCATACCCGCGCCGTTTTTAAGCTACGGCGGCGCGTCGCTTGTCGCCTTTTCAGTAGCGATCGGACTCGTGTTAATGATCAGTAAAAAGGCGCGGGCGTGATTTTACTAACGGGCGGCGGTACGGGCGGACATTTAGCCGTCGTTGCGGCGATCAAAGAGGCTCTTAACGCCAAAGGGTTCAAACCCTTTTATATCGGAAGCGAAAACGGACAGGATCGCGCGTGGTTTGGCAAAGATTCCGGTTTTATCGATAAGATTTTTCTGCCCAGCGCGGGCGTGGTCAATCGCAGAGGGATCGGCAAGCTTTTCGCGCTGTCAAAAATCGCGCGGCTTGCTTTGAAGGCGCGAAAAAGCCTAAAGGTTTTAGGGATCAAAGCGGTTTTCAGCGCGGGCGGCTACTCTGCGGCGCCCGCGGCTATCGCGGCGGCAAGCCTTAAAATCCCGCTTGTGATCCACGAGCAAAACGCGGTGGAAGGCGAGCTTAACCGCAGATTAAAATCCTTTTGCGCCGCGTTTTTTTCGTCGTTCGATCCCGAAAGCCCTTGCGGGGATTATCCCGTCAAGCGAATCTTTTTTGAAAAAGCGCGCGCGCGATCGCGGATTAAATGCGTGATCTTTTTGGGCGGTTCGCAGGGGGCGAGCGCGATCAACAACTTCGCTATGAACGTCGCGCCAAGCCTCGATAAGCGCGGCATAAAGATCATTCATCAGTGCGGAAACGCGGAGTTTGACTTAATCGATCGATTTTACGAGCAAAACGATATAAACGCCGATCGCTTCGCGTTTGAACCCAATCTGGTAGAAAAGTTGATCAAAGCGGATTTCGCGGTGGCGCGATCGGGCGCCGGAACGCTATTCGAGCTTGCCGCCAACGGGCTTCCCGCGCTTTTTGTACCGTATCCTTTCGCGGCGGGAAACCACCAGATGGCAAACGCGAAGTTTTTAAGCGATCGGGAGCTTTCTTGGTGCGTGGAGGAGTCGCGCTTAAGTTCGGAGGTATTGGACAATATACTGCCGATCGATCTAAGCGAAATATCTACGCAGCTTGCAAAGCAGATTCATAGCGGAGGCGCTCACGCGATCGCGGAACGCCTGCTGATCTTACGCAAAACCTCGTAACGACCAAACGATCTAGTAGCGCGCCCGCGCTAGTCGCGTAGAAGCAAAGCGCGATCGGCGCGATAGCTACGATCGGGCTTTCAAAACGCGCTGGACTTTGGTTTGGATTACGCGCCCGCGCTCTTTCAAAGCCGACGTTTCGCGCGAAAGAGCGAAAAAGAGGCGAAAAATCGACCTCTTAATAGAGCTTTTTTCGCGGTTTTCGGCGGACTGCCGATCGCCTTTTGCGGGCTTAAAGTTTTTTAGTTTTCTTTAATATCTTAAAGCGACAAAGCGCAATATGACCGCGTTTGTTGGTTTTTGTAAAACTTAAGCATACAATTTTTATCCGATTTATTTGTGAAGGAAACGTGTAGTAAATAAGCGTCGGTTAATTTAATTTGGAATAAACTAACGACGCAATTTGGCGTTTATTCCTACAAGGAGGTAGCAATGCAACCATCGAGTGCATCGCTCAGTTACGACTACTCAGTCGCCAAGCTGTTCACCTACACTATGGTGATCTTTGGCATTATCGGTATGCTAGTCGGGGTTTTGCTCGCGTTCCAGATGGCCTGGCCCGCGTTCAACCTGACGGCTATACTAGGCGATTTTGGCGAGTATGTCGCCTTCGGTCGCCTTCGCCCGCTCCACACCAACGGCATTATCTACGGATTTATGCTTAGCGGTATCTGGGCGGCGTGGTATTACATATCGCAACGCGTTTTGAAGATCTCGTTTAACGAGTTTCCTTTCTTAAAAGCGTTGGGATACGTTCATTTTTGGCTATACGTCGTTATTCTTGCTTTAGCCGTCGTTACCCTCTTTTTGGGTATCACGCAAAATAAGGAATACATCGAATTAGCCTGGCCAATAGACCTTTTGGTCGTGGTTTTGTGGGTCGTATGGGGTCTGCATATATGGGGATCTATCGGCGTTAGACGCGAAAAGAGCCTCTATATTTCGTTATGGTACTTCATAGCGACATTCCTCGCAATTGCGATGCTCTATATTACGAACAACTTGCAGATTCCGACTTGGATCGCCTCCGGCGGCGTCGGTTCGATCTGGCATTCGGTTTCTATGTATAGCGGCACGAACGACGGCTTGATTCAATGGTGGTGGGGACACAACGCGGTTGCGTTCGTCTTTACTTCCGGCGTGATCGCGCTCGTCTATTACTTTATGCCGAAGGAAGCGGGCGCGCCGGTGTATAGCTACAAGCTCTCGCTTTATTCCTTCTGGTCTTTAATGTTCGTCTATCTTTGGGCGGGCGGACACCACCTGATCTATTCGACCGTTCCGGACTGGATGCAAACGATGGGTTCGGTTTTCTCCGTCGTGTTGATCCTGCCCTCTTGGGGAACGGCGATCAACTTCTTGCTCACGCTTCGCGGTCAGTGGCATCAAGTTACGACCAACCCAATTATCAAGATGTTGATTTTGGCGTCGGTGTTCTATATGTTCTCCACCCTTGAAGGTCCAATTCAGTCGATTAAATCGGTCAACGCTTTGGCGCACTTTACGGACTGGATTATCGGACACGTTCACGATGGCGTTCTAGGCTGGGTATGTTTCAGCGTTATGGCGGCGACCTATCATATGGTTCCTCGTATGTACGGACGCAAGCTATACAGCGCGAAACTGATCGATATTCAGTTCTGGATTCAAACTACGGGTATCGTTCTTTACTTTACGAGTATGTGGATCGCGGGTATCACGCAAGGTATGATGTGGCGCGACGTTGATCAGTACGGCGGTATTCTGAATAGCTTTATCTCTACGGTTCACGCGTTGCACCCATACTATGTTATTCGTAGCGTCGGCGGCGTTCTATACTTTATAGGCTTCCTGATCTTCGTTTGGAACGTCATCAAGTCTATTACGAGCGGCGATAAGGTCGATAAAGAGCCAGTCTCTGCGACCCCGATCTCGGCGAATTAAGGAGGCGTTATGTTTCATTGGTTAGAAAAAAACCCGTTCTTTTTCGCGGTGTTCGTCTTTGTTACGATCGCGTTTGCGGGCTTAGTCGAGATTCTCCCGAACTTCGCGCAAGCGGCGCGTCCTATCGTGGGGCTTAAACCCTTTTCGGTGTTGGAGCTTGCGGGTAAAAACATTTACCTGAAAGAAAACTGCAACGCCTGCCATTCGCAACTGATCCGTCCGTTTAAGAGCGAAACGGATCGTTACGGACACTTCTCGCTTAGCGGCGAGTTTGCTTACGATCGTCCGTTTGTTTGGGGTTCCAAACGCACGGGACCCGATCTTAAGCGTATAAACCGATCGACCGATTGGCACGAATCGCATATGAAAGATCCGCAAGGTACGGTCAAAGATTCTATTATGCCTCCGTATCCGTGGCTCTTTAAGAAAGTCGCGGATATAGACACCGCTTACGCGGAAGCGCTTACCGTTAATGCGTTATTCAATACGCCTTACAACAATGCGGAGTTTGGCGACGTTAAACTTCCGGCGAACAAAGACGCCGCTAACGCGCTCGCTCTTACAGAGGCAAAGGTAATCGGCGAGGATATAAAAGATCCGGTCGTTAAAGAGGCGCTCAACCAAGGCAAGATTCCAGAAATCGTAGCCTTGATCGCCTATTTGAATACCAGAAAGTAGGGCGCGGAAGTGGATTGGACGCTTTTTAGGGGTTTCATTTACTTTTTTGTGCTGGCGGTAGGCTGCGTGTGGTTGGTATCGTATATCTGTTACCTCTACGCAAACAAAGCTAGAAGCGCTCATTACGAGGAGTATTCCAATCTTGTCTTAAACGACAGTTTGGACGATAAACCCTTAGAGGCGAGAGAAGATCGAGCTAACGGCTCGAAAGAACCAAACAAAGGATAAGCAATGGGTGTTGAAGGACTCTTAGGCGGATCTAACAGCACGATTTACATTTTAGGCGTCGCAGGTTTCTTCGTCGTAGTGTTGATCAGCTTGTTTGTGATCGGCTTATATTTTAAGCAGATTAAATCGGACAAAGGCGGGGGACAAGCCGAATCGGGCGAATGGGACGGGATTAAAGAGTATCGAAATCCTATTCCCGCCGGTTGGGCGATCAGCTTTGTCTTAGTTCTCATTTGGGCGATTTGGTATTGGACGCATGGTTATCCGCTTGAATCTTATAGTCAAGTCGGCGAATATAACCAAGAGAAGAGCGAGTGGGACGCGAAGTTTGCCGCAAAGTGGGAAAACCCCACTAAGGAAACTCTTGTGGATATGGGCAAGAGCGTCTATCTGACGCAATGTTCGCCGTGCCACGGTAATACCCTTGACGGCAATAGCGGCAGAGCGGCGGACTTGCGAAAATACGCTACGCCGGATTTCGCGGGTTCAGAAGAGGCGATTGCTTCTTTCGCTTTATACGGAACAAAGGGCGAAATAGGCGAAATGCCGTCGTTCGAAGCCGCAGGCACGATTAACGATAAGCAGATTCAAGCTGTCGCGGCTTATATTACGTCGAGTAAGTAAGGAGGAAAGTGATGAGTTCAAGCGATAAGTCTGGTTCCTATTTCGCGTTAAACGGAATCAGCGGTATGTTGGTGGCGGTCGTTTTGCTTTTGAGCATTATCGGAACGCTAACCTTTTTGGGCATCAAAACGCAACAAGCGAGCGCGACTAATCCTTACGTAGTTAAAGGGGCGGCTGTAGCCAACCCGAAAACTAAAGAGGACGTCTATAAGAACCTGCAAGAGGTTCAGATGTACGACGCAGGCGCTAGATTTAACGCCTTTAAGCCTGTAGAAAAGTAGGAGGACAAAGCAATGGGTTACGTAATCGTTTTGTTACATGTCGTCCTAGCCGTTTTATCGGTGTGGTCGGTAGTTACCGGCGGTAATTTATACGTCGGTTAATTTAATTCGCAATCTCGCGGAGGGCTTCGCCCTCTTGCGGGCTTGCGTTTTTTATTCCACAAATAAGAGATCTCTATGTCGCGTATTTTCTCCCTGCTTCTTTTATTAACTCCGCTTTTTGCGGAAGAGTTTGTTTTGCGAAACGATCAAGTTTTGTTTAATTACGGCGTTACAAAAATAACCGAAACGATAGGCGAACTAAAAGCCAAAACGGGCGCGAGCCTCTATATTAGCGCGGTTGGCGAGATTGACGAAAACGTAACGATCGCCGAGTATTCGCAAAAACTTTTAGACGATAGAAAGATAACGTCGTCCTATGTTTTGCTTACGATAAGCGCCTCCGACAGGCGGCTTTATATGATTGTTTCTCCCGATTTAGAGGATAAAATCGACAAAGAAAAAACGCTGTGCGAAACCTCCGATTGTCCTATCGCGCCGTTTTTTACTAAAACCCGCGCCGATCAAAGCGAAAAACTGCTCATTAACGTCGGCGTTTTTAACGGCGTAGCCTACATAATCGACGCGATCGCGCAAGGCTACGGCGTTACGCTTAAAAGCTCGCAGGGAAGCGTAAGCAAAGATTACGCGAGCTTTTTTCAAAAAAGCGACGATTCTTTGCTAAACGCCAAAGGCGTAGAAAAGATGACGGAGATGATCGGCGAGTTAAAAGCGAAAACGGGCGTTGGCGTTTATCTTGGGGTCGTTAAAAAACTCCGCAAAAACCAAACGATTACAGACTACGCCAAAGAGTTGGCGGATAATTTAAGCGCGCCTTTTATCGCCTTGGCTTTAAGCAGCGGCGACGCTCAGATCCAAATGATCGTTTCGCCCGATTTGGCGGATAAGATCGACAAAGAGGACGTATTATGCATTAGTCCGGGTTGCCCCATTATCCCGCTGATTGCCGAACACCGAAAGGATGTCGGCATAGAAACGCAAATTAACGCGGGACTTTTTAACGGCGTAGCTTATATAACGGACGCGATCGCCAAAGAATACGGCGTTACGCTAGAAAGTTCTGTGGGAAGCCAAAGCAAAAACTTTACGACCGTTTTGACTACAATCGTTAAAATTATGGTTGTAGCCACGATTATAGGCTTGGTCGTCGCTTATCGGCGCGGCAAGAAAGAAGGACAGTAATTGCAAAACCTCGATATCCCGCTCTACATTATGGCGGCGCTGATCGGCGTTTATGCCGTTTCAGCCGTTTTTGTTATTCTCGTAAAGCGATTTAATCTGATCAAGCGCTCTTTAGCGCCCTATATCATCGTCGCTTCGCTGATTTTTATGTTTCTGGCGTTAAGCTCGATCCTGATCGTTTCTAAAACGCTAAATCCGTCCGAAGACGATCGGCGTTATATGCAGAGTTATCAAGAGGTCGATAAGCGTTTTAATCAGATACTCAAAGATAGCGCCGCGTTTGACTCTATTTATAACTACGAGTTTAAGTTTGCCAAGTTTTCAAACGAACCGATCGGCGTTAAAAACGCGCGCGGCGAAGTCGATAATTTTGCGCATAGTTTTACGATCGGCGAAAACGGTTTTAGCTTTGCGTTAAGCGACAAAGCGGGCGAGGTTATAACAGACGCGCAAATCGTAGCGCAAATCAGTCGCGTAGATACCAACGCTTACGATCAAGAAATCAACGCGACTTTTGGCGAAAACGAATACAATTTTGATAATATCAAGATAAAAAGCGAAGGGCGCTACCGCGTTACTTTGCGCGTTTTGACTCCAGTCGCATCGGTTTATTTGATACGCGAGATATATGCCCGCTAACAGGCTTTTTGTCGTCCCCACGACTAGAGCTAGGCGCGATCGACTTTTTACCGCTTGCGATCCGCAAGAGCGGGTATTGACGATCAAAGAGCTAAAAGAGCGTCTAGCGTATATCCCGCAACGTTTTTTGATCGGCGAAACGGCGCAAATATTGGCGTTAAAAAAGGCGAGCGATCGCTTAAAAAGCGGCGATCGCTTAGGCGTTCCAAAGGATTTTTTAGTATTTTTAGAACACGCCCCGTTTTTCTTAAAGTTTTTTGGCGAGCTTTCAGAATACGCAATAGAACCAGAAGCGCTTTTAGGGGGGGATAACTACGCTCAATACGACGATCATATAGCGATTTTAACGGAGTTAAAAAAACTCTACCGCGAGGAGCTATCAAAAGCGGGTTATATAGATCGCGCCGCGCTTGCCGAAGAGTATCGGTTAAATCTCTCGTGGTTAAAGGAGTTCAACGAGGTTTTTATTACGATCGAAGGCGTTCTAACGCCATACGAAATAAGACTTTTAGAGGCGATCGCAAAAACTTTGCCGCTTGCGATCGAGATATATCCAACGCCCTTTGACGAACGGCTAAAAAGCGCTTTAGAGCCAATCGCGCAGTTAGCCGCTATTAAAGAGGTAGAGTTAAAGTTAGAAAACGATTTTCGTTTCTTTTGCGTTCAAGAGCGTTTAGAGCAAGCCTCCGCAATTATGAGCGAGGTCTTTTACTATGTCGATAGAGGCGTTAGACCGGATCGGATCGCCGTCGTTTTAGCCGACGAAACTTTTGCCGCGTTTTTGCGCCGCTCGGATCGGCATAATATATTTAACTACGCGATGGGTATTCCATTTACGGAAACAATTTTTTATAGAAGATTAAAAGCGATATTAAACTACGACGAAAATATAGCGGCAAACGCTTATATAAATCGCTTCAAAATAGATAAAAATTACGATAATTTAGAAGTGCTTTTACGCTACGCAGACGAGAGCAAAAGCGTTAATGAGATCGCTTCCGATACGTTAGAGGAGTTAGCGCCGCTTTTAAGCGATAAAAGCCTAAAACAAAAAGATCGTTTGCGGCTTTACCTGCAAACCCTGTCCAATAGAACGATCGACGATTCTAGCGGCGGTAAAGTAACCGTTATGGGCGCGCTAGAAACCAGAGCGGTTAGTTTTGACGCGGCGATCGTGGCCGATTTTAACGATGATAAACTTCCGCGCAGAAGCGTAAAAGATCTCTTTATAAACGCGGCGGTTCGCGCTAGAGCTACGCTACCCACTTACGCCGATCGAGAGGATAACGAACGATCGTTTTATTGGCGGCTTTTCGCTAGAGCAAAATATAAAACGATTCTATGCGTCCAGAACGATCATAGCGAACCGAGCCGTTTTGCTAAAGAGTTAGGTATTAAAAACGAGCCTGAAACCTATCCGCTAAACGCGGAGTTATCGCCGCCTTTTACGCCGCTTAAAAAACGCGAAATAGACACGATCGCGCTTGAGATCGACCTCTTAAAGGATAAGATCAACGCCTCGAAGCTAAAGAGCTATCTAATGTGCAAGCGAAAGTTTTACTACCAATATATCAAAGGCTATAAAGAGGACGATCGTTTTGACGAACGATCGATTAACCTTGAAATGGGCGATTTGCTACATAAGGCTTTATCTATTTGCGAAACAGAAACGCAAACGATCGATTATTTGCGTCAAAAGGTTCAAGGCGATCCGCGTTTAGAGTTTGAGCTGATATTATGGCAAGAGCGGCTAAAAAAATATTTTGAAACCGAAAAAGAGCGTTTTAAAAGCGGTTGGCAAACTATTATGCGCGAAAAAGAGTTTTGTTTCGATTATAACGGCGCAAACCTAAACGGCAAAATCGATCGCGTCGATAAAAACGAAAACGAATATTTGGCGATCGACTATAAAAGCGGTAAAGTTCCATTGCAAAGAACGCCTGAAAAACAGAGCGAATTTCAACTAACTATCTATCGCCTATTTTTGTTAAGCGAAGGATACGACGACGTTAAAACATATTATTACGATCTAGGCGAAGCAAAGCTTACAGAATACGATTATAAACGATATGAAGAGGCGTTTGAACAGGCGTTGGGCTTATACAAAGAAAAGCGCCAAGTTTTCGAGCTTTGCGAAAGCCGATCGCCGTGTCAATTTTGCCCATATACAACTCTATGCGGTAGGTTTTGATGAGCGGTTTTGAAAACTATCTGGCGTGCGAGGCAAGCGCGGGAAGCGGCAAAACATATCAGCTTAGCTTGCGTTACGCCGCCTTGCTATTAAAAGGCGCTGCGTGCGAGCGGATTTTATGTTTAACCTTTACCAAAAAAGCGGCAAGCGAAATGAGCGTTAGAATTGCGCGGGTTTTATCCGCTCCGCAGGAGAGCGAAATTGGCGATCTTAGCGACGCTCTAAAAATAAGCGTAAAAGAGATCAAAGAGGAGCTACCCAAAGCGTTGAAACGTTTTTTGCGATCGGAAACGCGGATTATGACGATCGACGCTTTTTTTAATCGCGTTTTACGTCAATTTGCGTTAAACGTAGGAATAACGCCCAACTTTGAAATAGCCGATCAAAGCGCGGAGGATCGCATTCTCGCGTTTTTGAAAGAGGCAAAAAAAGAGGGCTTATTAAACGATCTTGCAAAAACGACTTTAAGCGATCATCGCTCGTTACAAAATACTATCTCTATTTTTAATCAGCTTTTCAAAGACGTCGTCTATGGACGCTTAAATGTCGCCGAACCAAAGGCAAGCGAGTTAATAGCCGCGAAAGATTTTGCCATGCAAGCCTTTAATAAGATCGCCGCTTTTGTCAATCGCGATCACAATTCAAGCGCAAGCGCGAGGAACGCCGTTTGCGCCGCTACGATCGAAGAGGCGATCGGCGTTTCAAAAACTTGGCTAACAAAAACCAGTTTATCGGAGTTCAGCTATTTCAAAAAGATATTTGCGCCCGAATTAGACGGCTATTTTTTAGAGTTCAAAACGGCGTTAAAAGAGTATTTTTGTATAGCGCAAAATAGCGCGTTTTCTAAACTTTCTAAATTATATCAATGCTACGAAAACAGCCAAACGGAGCTTAAAAAATCGCGGGGGAAACTTGGCTACGACGACGTAACAAGAGAGGTTTATAAGCTTCTAACAAGCGCGTTTGATAAAGAGTTTTTTTACTTTAGAATGGACGGATCGATCGATCATATACTCATCGACGAGTTTCAAGACACATCGATCGCGCAATTTGAAATCTTAAAACCCCTGATCGACGAGATTTTGGCGGGCAAAGGCATAAAAGAAGATAAATCGTTTTTCTACGTCGGCGATCAAAAACAATCGATCTATCGTTTTCGCGGAGGCAATCCGCACCTTTTTAGCGCCGTTCGCAAACTCTACGGCGATCGTATTAAAACAAAAACGCTAGACGTTAATCGCCGATCGTTAAAAAATCTGATCGACTTCGTCAATAAGGTTTTTAAGGATAAAATCTCCGATTTTATCGAACAAAAACCGCATAAAGAGGAAAGCGACGGATACGTCGAAGTAACAAGCGGCGAGAACGTAATAGAGATCGTTTGCGATCAGGTTTCGCGTCTTTTGGAAAGCGGCGTAAAAAGCGATAATATCGCCATTTTAACGCGCAAAAACGACGACGGGGAAAAAGTGGCGCAGGCTTTGCGCGAAAAGTTTGGCGAAACTCTTAGCGTCGTTGCGGAAACCGCCGTTAAATTGATTAAAACGTTAGAGGTTCGCGCTATCATAGAGGCGTTAAAATATCTCTATTGCAATCGCAATAAACTTTACGAAGCAAACTTTAGAGCGCTTTTAGATATTCCTTCCGACGAATCGCTAAAAGAGCTTGAAAATATCTACCGAAACGGCGACAGAACCCCTTTAGATATATGCGTCGAGATCGCTAGAAAATACGCGCTTGGATCTTTAGACGCGCTTCGCTTTTTGGAGTATTGCGCTACGCAAAACTCTATAGACGAGCTTTTATTTAACGTCGATTCCCTAGACGCGCCGGCTTCGCCCGAAAGCCAAAGCGGATTAAAAGTAACGACCGTGCATAAATCAAAAGGGCTTGAGTTCGACGCGGTAATCGTTATGGATACCTTAAGCAGAGATCATGGCGGCGGCGATAGACTACTATTTGATTTCGAGGGCGTGGAACTGCGTAAAATATATTGGCGACAAGAGGGGCGCGAAAACGTCGACGAGCAATACGCGCAAGCGGCGAAACGACAGAAAGAGGAGAGCAAGCGCGACGATCTAAACGCGCTTTACGTTTCATTTACCAGAGCGCGTAGAATCCTGTTAATAGCAAAAAACGCGGAGCTTAAAAAGAGCGGCGAAGAAAAATCGACGTTTGCCCCACTTGAATTAGAGGATATAAAAATTGGCGTTTTATCGGCGCAAGCGGCGCGGGAAAAAGCCAAGAAGCCCGATCCAATCGTCGTTAAAATATCCGATTTTGGTCGTCAGGAAATCCCGATCGAGATCGAAAAAGAAAACGGCGCGAGAGAAGCGAGAATCTTTGGAACGGCTTTTCACTACGCGATTGAAACGCTAGGCATGTTTGAGCGCGACAACTTAAACTCCGCGTTTTTCTCGGCGCAAAATCGTTTCGGTTTTTTGATTCCAAATAGAATAGATCATATAAAAGAGCGCTTGGAGGGCTTGTTAAATTGCAAAGAGTTTATCGCTCTCGTTAAAAATAGAACCTTTGTAAAAGAGGCGTCGTTAGTTTATAAAGGCGAAGTAATGCGCTTTGATCTTTTGGTAAAAAACGGCAATCAATGGATTGTGATAGATTTTAAGACGGGCGCGAAAAATCCAGATCACGAAAAGCAGGTTTTGCGCTATATAGACGCTTTGAAAAATGCGACAAAACTAGCCGCGCAAGGATTTATAGCTTACGTTCGTAGCGGTAGCGAAGCGACATTAGAAAAAGTTAAAACAGAAAACTTAATAACGGATAATCAAATTATGAAAAGAAAAACATTATGAAGTGCGATCACTGCGGGCTAGAGATCGCGCAAAACGCGCTAATTACCGACGGCGATCGCCGTTTTTGCTGCAAGGGTTGCCAAGGGGTTTTTCACCTTTTGCGCGATCTAAATCTGGATCGTTTTTACGATCTTAAAGGCGCGCAAACTTTAGCTCAACCGCAGGCGTTGCAAAAAAGCTCCGAACAGTTCGACACGGAGAGCTTCGCCAGACGTTTTATTACCGAAAAAAACGGCTTTTGCGAAGTCGGGCTTGTGATCGAGGGTATTCACTGCGCCGCGTGCGTCTGGCTAAACGAAAAGGTTATAAACCGCTTAGACGGCGCGATCGAGGCGAATATCAACTTCACCACCAACAAAGCGCGGATATTATTCGATCCGTCAAAGATCCGTCTAAGCGAGATTATCGACGCGATCCGTTCGATTGGCTACGACGCCGCGCCCTACGATCCGAAACTAGCCGAAGATAAGGCAAACAAAGAGCGCAAAGAGTATTACTTTCGCCTGATCGTCGCCGTTTTTGCGTCGATGAACGTTATGTGGCTCGCAGTCGCGCGTTATCTGGGACTTTTTAGCGGTATGGACGACGCGCTTGCGCGGGCGATCTATATCGCCGAGTTTGCTCTGGCTACGCCGACGCTGTTTTTTAGCGGCTGGATTTTTTTTCGCGGCGGCTATTACGGGTTGAAAAACGGCTTTGTTACGATGGATCTGCTTGTGGCGACGGGATCGAGCCTGACCTATCTATACTCCATTTACGCCCTGCTATTTAGCGGCACTGAACCATATTTTGACTCGGTAACGATGATTATTACATTCGTGCTGATCGGCAAGTTTTTGGAGGTTCGCGCCAAAAAAAGCGCCGTCGATGCGCTGGATTCGCTTATTGCGACCGCGCCACAAGAGGTTTCCCGCATAATCGAAGGCGGCGTAGAGCGCGTAGCGCCCGAAGCGATCGCAATCGGCGACATAGTAGAGGCAAAAGCGGGCGAGCGGATCGTCTTTGACGGCGCGATTTTAAGCGGGACGGCGTCGCTGGATATGGCGAGTTTGACGGGCGAAAGCGAGCCGAAACTAGTCAAAGCGGGCGATCGCGTAATCGGCGGCGCGATCAATATCGACGGCGTTTTACGTCTTTGCGTCGAAAAGGATTACGCCCATTCGACCTTTCGCGGCGTTATCGCGCTACTTGAAGAATCGCTGGAAAATCGCCCCGCGATCGCCAATCTGGCAAATAGCCTTTCGCGCTACTTCTCATCGACGATTCTGACGATCGCCGCGATAACCTTTTGCGTATGGTTTTTTGCGATCGGCGTTAATTTTGATCGCGCTTTGATGATCGCAATCAGCGTAATCGTGATCGCCTGCCCGTGCGCTTTGGCGTTGGCGACGCCGATCGCGAGCGTGATCGGGACGCTAGAGGGCGCAAAGCGAAATATCCTCTTTCGCTCCGCCAAAACGCTTGAAACGCTTGCGAAAGCCAAGTTTGCGCTACTCGATAAGACGGGAACGCTTACGATTGGTTCGCCCAAAGTCGTCGCGGCTAATCTGCCCGAGGGCTTCAATCCCGCCAAACTTTTAGGGCTAATCGGCGCAAGCGCCCACCCCGTTTCAAAAGGCGTGGCGGACTATTTTAGCGGCGCGGCGGCGGAGCATATCGAAAACGTTAAGACGATCGCGGGGCGGGGCGTAGCCGCCAAAAACCTGCTAGGGGGCAACGAGGCTTTAATGCGCGAAAACGAAGTGGCGATCAAAGAAAACGCGGGCGAAGGATCGCGATTTTACTTTGCCGAAAACCGCGTTTTGAAAGCGGAGTTTTGGCTTGCCGACACGTTAAAAGAGGATAGCCAAGCGGCGGTTTTGGCGCTTAAGCGAATGAGATTAAACCTTGCGATTCTAACGGGCGATTCGATCGCGGCGGCGCAACCGATCGCGGACAAACTCAAAATTAGCGATTTGCATTGCTCGCTGCTACCGCAAGAAAAAGCGGCTCTGGTCGAGGAGTATCGCAAGCAAGGCGTTACGGTGATGGTCGGCGACGGGCTAAACGATTCAATCGCGCTCGCAAAAGCCAATATCGCGATCGCAATGCACGGCGGCGCGGACGTGTCGATCAGCGTTAGCGACGTCGTTTTACTTAAAGATAGCTTAAAAGATTTAGCTTTCGCGGTGAAGCTAAGCCGAAAAACCTATCGCGTTATCAAACAAAATATCGCGTTAAGCATTATTTACAACGTCTGCTTTATCCCGCTTGCCTGCTTGGGCTATATTATCCCTCTGATCGCGGCGCTATCGATGAGTTTTAGCTCTCTGCTTGTCGTCGGTAACTCGTTTAGAATCAGAGAAAAAAAGCAAGACTAAAAACCCTTCCGCCCGTCGTTTCGCCACGCGTTAGCCCCGCTTTCCTCCGCGATTTACGCACCCAAAGGCTTTGGCTACGCTAAAGTCGCGGAAATGACGGAGAGACAAGCGGCGCAATCATTTAGCCTGATTGCGATCGAGAGCGGCTAAGGCTTCTTTGGCTTCCTCGCTACCGCCTTTAGCCGCTTGTTCAAAAAGCGATCGCGCTTTAACCAGATCTTTTTTAACGCCTAAGCCGTCTCTATACATCTCGGCGATCCAGCACAAAGAGCCGTAATGTTTATGTTTATCGTATGATATTTGAAACCATTCAAGCGCTTTAGGGTAGTCTTTAAGTTTTTCTATATAGATAACGCCTAAAGCGTGGGGGGCTTTTTTGTCTTTATTTTCATTGTAGGCGATCTTAAACCATTCGATCGCTTTAGAGTAGTCTTTGAAAGCGTCGTAATATAGTAATCCTAAAGAAAAAGCGGCTTCGGTATTTTTTCGATTATGCGCGATCTCAAACCATTTCTTAGCGTTGGGGTAGTCTTTTAATTGCTGTTTATAAAGCAATCCTAAAGCGTAAGCCGCGTCAATAAAGCCTTGACTAAAAGAGGTTTCATACCATTCGATCGCTTTGGGATAGTCTTTTAATATATCGTCGTAAAGCAACCCCAAAGCGTAAGCCGCGCTTTTATCGCCCATTTTATGCGCGATCTCATACCATTTCTTAGCGTTAGGGTAGTCTTGAAGGCGATCCTCGTAAAGCGCCGCTAACGAATAAGCCGCTTCGTCGTCTTTCATCTTATAAGCGATCTCATACCATTCGATCGCTTTAGGATAGTCTTTGCGATACATCTCATAGATCACCCCTAAGCCTCTGGCGCAACGCCTATCGCCTAGTTCGTAGCATTGCTTAAACCACTGAAACGCTCTGTTCTGATCGTAGCTTAGGTAATGCTCTCCGAGTTTATACGCCGCCTCCGAATCGCTTTTAGCCTTCTTTTCCAAATCCCCGATATTCTCGGCGTGGCAAACGCAGTTAAATACAAGCGTCAGCGTGAAAAGTATCCGTTTAATCATTGTTGCTCCTTTGTTTTGTTTGTTTCATTGACCGTTCCTTTGCTTTGTTTGTTTTAATTGTCATATGTAATTCTAGCCTTCTTTTGGATTTCAGTATTCCTACGCGATTAACGGTTGGAGAGCGCCTATCGCTCCGTCTTTCGCGCCTTGCGCCCGTAAGTGAGCGGGCGCTTCGCTGGAATAACGAATAGAGCGGATAGGATTGCCTATACGCTATACGATTTAGCTACTTTTGCCAATAGAGGTAAGGATAGCCGTTGTTTTTTGCGGCGATCTTTACTAGGGCGCGACTGTCTGCCAATATAACGTGGGATAAGGATAACCGCTAAA